>DASUCK010000520.1:0-23687 GCA_036276095.1 Nonomuraea sp.
GGCCACGCCGATGCGGTCACAGATACCCCGTAACCTCCTGCGTACGGTACGTCCGCTGATATCCAGACGCCTGCCGACACGATCGACGGTGACACCCTTCGCAAGCTCCGCCAGTAACGCCAGATCTGCATGGCTAAGCTCAACGCCTTCAGTGAGCACATCCATCGGGAGCCCTCCCCCCCAACAGCAGAACTCGGACCTCGCAACGGGCCAAAGCCGCTCGTCTCGCAGACGGTAAACGCATCGCGGAAAGGTCGTCAAGCGCGACAATTGCCGCACTTGACGACCGCTATTGACATGATCACTTATATGTGACGTACTCGCCATATGGCGACGGGATCCGCGGCACACGATGAGTGATCTCATCGACCGTCCCGACGCCTCCGAGCCCCCGCCGACGGGCCCGTCCGACGTCCTGGGTTTCGATCCTTACGATCCGCGGTTTCTGCGCGATCCTTATGTGCGCTATCGCGAGATGAGCGAGCAGGGCGCGATCTTCCGTACCCCGGCCGGGCTGATCGTGATCACCACTCACGAGCTGTGCGGGGCCATGCTCCGCGACCCCCGCTTCGGCCACGGCTCCGACCCGCTGCAGGGCAGAGACCCAGGTCAGCCCGTCGAGTCGTTCCTCTGGATGGACCCGCCCGACCACACCAGGCTGCGCGCGCTGGTCAGCAAGGCGTTCACGCCGCGCATGCTGGAACGGCTCCGCCCCCGCGTCGAGGCCATCGCCGCCGAGCTGATCGCCGCGCTGCCGGAGGAGGCGGACCTGCTTTCCGGCTTCGCCTACCCGCTCCCGGTCATGGTCATCACCGAGCTGCTCGGGGTGCCCCCGGAGGATCACGCACGGTTCCGAGGCTGGAGCGAGATCCTGGCCCGCAGCCTTGACCCGATGCTTACAGACGAGCTGATATCGGAAACCGGGCGGGCCAGAAGTGAGTTTCGCGACTACTTCCGCGACCTCCTGGCGATCAGGCGGGCGCGTCCCGGCGACGACCTCCTGAGCGCGCTGGCGCGCGTCGAGGGTCTGACCGAGCCCGAGCTGCTCGCGACCTGCGTGCTGCTGCTCGTCGCCGGGCACGAGACCACCGTCAACCTCATCGCCAACGGCGTGCTCAACCTCACCCGCCACGGGGTGCTGCCGTCCGCCGCCGAGCGGCCCAGGCAGGTGGTGGAGGAGGTGTTGAGGTATGACCCGCCGGTGCAGCTCACCGGCCGGATCGCGCTGGACGACGCCGAACTCGACGGCACGCCGGTGGCCAGGGGCACGCGCGTGATGGGGCTGATCGGCGCGGCCAACCGCGACCCCGCCGTCTTCCCCGATCCCGACCGCTTCGACGTCACCCGCGACCCGGGGCGGCACCTCGCCTTCGGGCTCGGCATCCACTTCTGCCTGGGCGCCACGCTGGCCAGGATGGAGGGCGAGATCGCGCTCGCCGCGCTGGCCCGCGCGGCGCCGGGACTGGAGCTGATCGACCTGGCGCCGCCGTACAAGCCGAATCTGGTGCTGCGCGGGGTGGCGACCCTGCCCGCGCGGCTCACTGCGTCGGCTTGACCAGCGGGAAGAGGATGGTCTCGCGGATGTTCCTCCCGGTGAAGGCCATGATCATGCGGTCGATGCCGGCGCCCATGCCGCCCGTGGGGGGCATGGCGTATTCGAGCGCCGTGAGGAAGTCTTCGTCGAGCTGCATGGCCTCCGGGTCACCGCCGGCCGCGAGCAGGGACTGCTCGGTCAGGCGGTGGCGCTGGTCGATCGGGTCGTTGAGCTCGGAGTAGGCGGTGCCGAGCTCGGTGCCGAAGCCGATGAGGTCCCACTTCTCGGTGAGCAGCGGGTTGTCGCGGTGGAGGCGGGCCAGCGGCGAGGTCTCCAGCGGGTAGTCCATGACAAAGGTGGGCTGGACGAGAGTGTGCTCGACCAGGGCCTCGAACAGCTCCTGGACCAGCTTGCCCGAGCCCCACTTCGGGTCCCAGTGGACCTCGCGGCGCTCGGCGACCTTGCGCAGCTCCTCCAGCGTGGTGGCCGTGGTGATCTCCTCGCCGACGGCCTCGGACACCGCGCCGTACAGCGTGATCCGGGGCCACTCGGCCAGGCCGAGATCGACCTCGACGCCGTCGTGGACGACCACGGACGTGCCGAGCGCGGCCACGACGGCCTTCTGGTACATCCGCTGGGTCAGGTCGGCCATGTCGTGGTAGTCGAGGTAGGTGCCGTACGCCTCGACCATGGTGAACTCGGGGTTGTGGGTGGAGTCGGCGCCTTCGTTGCGGAAGTTGCGGTTGACCTCGAAGACCTTCTCGATGCCGCCGACCACGAGCCGCTTGAGGTAGAGCTCGATCGCGATGCGGAGATAGAGCTCCATGTCGTAGGCGTTGATGTGGGTCTTGAACGGCCGGGCCGTCGCGCCTCCGTGGATGGGCTGCAGCATCGGGGTCTCGACCTCGAGGTAGCCCTCCTCGTGCCAGAAGTCGCGCACCGCGCGCACGGTGGCGCTGCGGATGCGGGCCATCTTCCTGGCCTCGTCGTTGACGATGAGGTCGACGTAGCGCTGACGGACGCGGGCCTCGGGGTCGGTGAGGCCGACGTGCTTCTCCGGCAGCGGGCGCAGGCACTTGGCGGTGATCTGCCAGCTGCCGGCCAGGATGGACAGCTCGCCACGGCGCGAGGTGATCACCTCGCCGGTCACGCCGACGTGGTCGCCGAGGTCGACGTCGCGCTTCCAGCGGGCGAGCGACTCCTCGCCGACCTTGTCGAGCGAGATCATCACCTGCAGGTCGGCCTCGCCGTCGCGGAGCGTGGCGAAGCAGAGCTTGCCGCCCACGCGGCTGAGCATGACGCGGCCGGCGATCGAGACGGTGTCGCCGGTGGCGGTGTCGGGCTCCAGGCCCTGGTATTTCTCCCGGACCTCGGCGTTGGTCGCCGTACGGGGGAAATTCACCGGGTAAGGGTCGACGCCCTCGCTGCGAAGGCGGTCGAGCTTCTCCCTCCGGATCCGCATCTGCTCGGGAAGTTCGTCGCTCACATCATCAAAGAGTAGGGGATACGGCGACCTGCAAGGCCGCGTCGGTCTGCTGCAGGGGGGCTGCAAGGGACCTTTCGTATCAATGTCTCACGAGCTCAGGGGAAGCCGGCGGGGAGAGCCGGCCAGGGGGAGCTCCAGGAGAGAACGATGTTGAAGAAGATCGCGACCGGCGCGCTCGCCGTCGCCGCCACGACCGCTCTGGCCCTGTCGCTGCCGACCGCCGCGTCCGCCGGCTCCTACGACTACTCCGAATGGTGGGGCCCCGTCCACGCCAAGCACCACCTGGCCAAGGCTCAGGGCTGGGTGGGCGTGGAGTGGGACCACGAGGGCGAGTCCAACGAGGTCCACGTCACCGGTCGCCTGTACGACCTCGACGACCGTAGCTACCAGCAGGGCGGCAAGTGCGCGTTCGTGAAGTTCGAGGCGAGCGACTTCGACGACGACTGGTCCCCCGTGTACGCCAAGAAGTACTGCGGCTATCCCGGCTACAAGAAGTTCCACTTCCAGGAGCACGACGTCTACAGCCTGCGGGTGAAGGTCTGCCAGATCGCCCCGCACGGCGGCTACCCGACCAAGTGCGGCCGCTGGGACTACCTCTACACCGCCGAGAGCGAGTGATCCTCGGCCACGCGCGGCAAGCGGCCCCTTACCGACGAGAAGCCTGCTCACGACCCGCCGCCCACTGTCTTGCCTGGTACAAGCCGTGGCGGCGGTCCCTTCAGCGGATTTCTCATCGTCCCGAGCGGGGGGCCGCTTGCTTTTCCGTGTCAGGGAGCCCCGCGCTACGGGGCGTTCCTGTGGTAGATCAGGCGCAGGCCGATGAGGGTCAGCCACGGTTCGTGCACGTCGATCGAGCGCGACTCGCCCACGACCAGCGCCGCGTGCCCGCCGGTGGCCACCACGGTCACGTCGTCGGGGTCGTCGGCGAGCTCGGCGGCCATGCGCTCGACGATGCCGTCCACCTGGCCGGCGAAGCCGTAGATGATGCCGGCCTGCAGGGCCTCCACCGTGTTCTTGGCGATCACCGAGCGGGGCCGGACCAGCTCGACCTTGTGCAGTTGCGCCCCGGCGGCGGCCAGGGCGTCAACGGAGATCTCGATGCCGGGGGCGGTGACCGCGCCGACGTATTCCCCCTTGGCCGACACCGCGTCGAACGACGTGGCGGTGCCGAAGTCGACGATGACGCAGGGGCCGCCGTACTGGTCGATGGCCGCCAGCGCGTTCACGATGCGGTCGCTGCCGACCTCCTTGGGGTTGTCCATGCGGACGGGCACTCCGGTGCGCACGCCCGGCTCCACGATCACCGACGTGACGTCGCCGTAGTAGCGGCGGCACATCTCGCGCATCTCGTTGAGCACGCTCGGGACCGTGGAGCAGATCGCGATGCCGTCGATGTCGGTCCCCTTGAGCAGCGGCGACTGCGCCAGCAGCCCTTGGAGCACGACAGCGATCTCGTCGGCGGTGCGGCGGGCGTCGGTGGCCAGCCGCCAGTGCTCGATGACGTCCTCGCCCTCGAAGAGCCCCAGCACCGTGTGCGTGTTGCCGACGTCGATCGTGAGCAGCATCAATTACCCCCGCAGATCCAAAGCGATGTCCAGGGCCGGCGCCGAGTGCGTTAGCGCTCCCACCGCCACGTAGTCAACGCCAGTTTCGGCCACAGCACGGGCCGATTCCAAGGTCAATCCCCCGCTCGCTTCAAGCGCAACCCTGTTTTTCGATCGTTTTTTCACGACTTGTACAGCGCGGGCTGTGTCCTCAATGGTGAAGTTGTCCAGAAGGACTTCCTCGGCCCCCTCGTCCAGCACCGGCTCCAGTTGCTCCAGCCGGTCGATCTCCACCTCGACGGGCAGGTCGGGGTACCGCTCCCGGACCGCGCGGAACGCCTCGGCTACCCCGCCGGCCGCGACCACGTGGTTGTCCTTGATCAGTGCGGCGTCCGACAGCGACATCCGGTGGTTGACGCCGCCGCCGCAGCGCACGGCGTACTTCTCCAGGGCCCGCAGCCCGGGCAGCGTCTTGCGGCTGTCGCGGACGCGGGCCGCCGTCCCGCTGACCGCCTCCACCCACCGGGCCGTCAGCGTGGCCACCCCGGACAGGTGCGTGAGCAGGTTGAGCGCGGTCCGCTCGGCCGTCAGCAGGGCCCGCGTCGGGCCCTCGACGCTCATGAGCACGTCCCCGGCCCTGACCCGCTCGCCGTCCTTGGCCCGCCGCTCGGTACGCCCCGCGCCCAGCCGGACGAACACCGCCTCCGCCACGGCCAGCCCCGCCACGACGCCGTCCCCGCGCGCCACCACGTCGCCCGCCGACCGCTGCCCGGCCGGGATGGTGGCCAGGCTCGTCACGTCCCCGGCCTCCCGGAGGTCCTCCTCCAGCGCCCGGTCGATCAGCGCGTCGACCTCGGCCGGGTCGAGCCCGGCGGCGGCCAGCTCCTGCGCCAGTCGTGGCGGCATCGCGTCCCCATGCGGTGTGTACGTCATCCGAGGCCCCTCCTCCGTCAGGGTCACGTCCAGGTGGCCCAGCCATTCGTTGTCGTCCCGCGCCTCATGATCCTCGCGCCAGTGCGAGCCCCGCGTCTCCAGCCGTGCCGCCGCCGCGCCGGTGAGCACGGTCGCCACGGTGAGCAGGTTCGTCGTCTCCCAGGACTCGGTGCAGGGCGGCACCGCCACGGGCGTCCAGCGGGCGTCGCGCAGCGCCCTCGCGGTCTCCAGCAGCGACTCGCGGCTGCGCAGCACGCTGGCGCCCCTGCTCATGTGGGCCTGGATCCTCGGCCTGACCCGCGGGTCCACCAGCCCGGACGCCTCCGGCCCCGGCACCGGATCGCCGGGCGAGGGGCGCACGGCGTGGATGTCGGCCGCGATGCGCTCGGCGAAGACGAGCCCTTCCAGCAGCGAGTTGGAGGCCAGCCGGTTGGCCCCGTGCACGCCCGTGCAGGCGGCCTCGCCGCAGGCGTACAGGCCGTCGATCGACGTGCGGCCGCGCAGGTCGGTGCGGACGCCGCCGCTGGCGTAGTGGGCGGCCGGGGCCACCGGGATGGGCTCGGTGGCCGGGTCGATGCCGTGTTCGCGGCAGACGGCGTAGATGGTGGGGAAGCGGGTCCGCCAGCCTGGGAGGTGGCGGCCGTCGAGGTGGACGTGGTCGCGGCCGGTGGCGCGCATCACCCGCATGATCGCCTTGGCGACCACGTCGCGCGGCGCCAGGTCGGCCAGCTCGTGCACGTCCTGCATGAACCGGTGGCCGTCGTGGTCGATCAGCACCGCGCCCTCGCCCCTGACCGCCTCCGAGATCAGCGGCTGCTGCCCGGTCGAGCCCTCGCCGAGCCACAGCACGGTCGGGTGGAATTGCACGAACTCCAGGTCGCGCACCACGGCCCCGGCGCGCAGCGCGAGCGCCACGCCGTCGCCGGTGGAGACCACGGGGTTGGTGGTGGCCGCGTACACCTGGCCCATGCCGCCGGTGGCCAGCACCACCGCGCGGGCGAGCACCGCGCCGACGCCGTCCCGGGCGCCCTCGCCCATGACATGCAGCGTCACTCCCCTGGCCCGGCCTCTGGCGTCCTTGAGCAGGTCGAGCACGAGCGCGTGCTCGATCACCTCGATCGCCGGCGCGGCCCGCACCGCCTCGACCAGCGCCCGCTGCACCTCGGCGCCGGTGGCGTCGCCACCGGCGTGCACGATCCTGCGCCGCCGGTGCCCGCCTTCCCTGGTCAGCTGAAGCTCCCCCTCGGGGGTACGGTCGAACCGCGCGCCCCGGTCCATGAGCCGCCGCAGCGCGCCCGGCCCCTCGGTCACCAGCGTCCGCACGGCCCGCACGTCGCACAGTCCCACGCCCGCCAGCAGCGTGTCGTTCAGGTGCTCGTCGGGCGTGTCACGCGGGTCGAGCACGGCCGCGATGCCGCCCTGGGCCCAGCGGGTGGAGCCGGACGACAGCACGTCCTTGGTCACCACCAGGACCTTCGCGGACGGGTCCAGCTCGGCATGGCGCAGGGCCACGGTCAAGCCGGCGATGCCGGAGCCGACGACGACGACGTCGGCCTCGGCGGCCCAGCCGGGGTCAGGCGCGGTCAGCCGCAGGGGAAGGGCCGGTGCGCTCATAGGGGATCTCCTCACCGAGGCGATGTCACCTGATTTCGTCACTATGACGATAACGCCTGCGGCGGAGTGGACATGCCCCGGGGTCAGACGTCTGTCATGCTCTGACGGTGATCCGCCTCAGACGGGATTCAAGGTCAGGGTGACGTTGTCGATCAGCCGGGTGGAGCCGACCCTGGCGGCCACCGCGAGCACCGCGGGGCCCGCGTGGGACTCGCCGACCTCGGCGAACGTCGCCGGATCCACCAGAACGAGATAGTCGACGGCGAGCGCGGGGCCGGCCGCGTCGAGCACCCGCCGGGCCGTCGCGCGGACGCGGGACGGGGTGGGCTCGGCGGCGCCCGCGTGCAGCGCGCGGGAGAGGGCCAGCGCCACCTCGCGGTCCGCGGCCGACAGGTAGCGGTTGCGGCTTGACCTGGCCAGGCCGTCGGGCTCGCGTACCGTGGGCGCGCCGACGATCTCGACCGGCACGTCGAGGTCGGCGACCATGCGCCGGATCAGCGCGAGTTGCTGGGCGTCCTTCTGTCCGAAGACCGCCACGTCGGGCCTGACCAGGTTGAACAGTTTGAGCACGACCGTCAGCACGCCGTCGAAGTGGCCCGGCCGGACCGCGCCCTCGACGATCTCGCCCATCCGGCCGGAGCGCACGCTCACCTGGCGGCCGGGGTGGTACATGTCGTCGGCGGACGGGTGGAACACCACGTCGACGCCCTCGGCCCGGCACACCTCAAGGTCGGCGTCGAACGTACGGGGATAGCGGGAGAAGTCCTCATGGGGGCCGAACTGCAGCGGGTTGACGAAGACGCTCACCACGACCTGGCTCGCCCGGGCCCGGGCGAGCCTGATCAGCGACCGGTGCCCCTCGTGCAGCGCGCCCATCGTCGGCACCAGGGCCACCCCGCCGGCACCCCGCGCCTTGACCAGATCGTCCCGGTTCCTGGCGACGGTCAGCCCCATGATGCCCTCCCAACGACGATGCTCCCTCGCGGGATCATAGGGCCGCGCTCCCGGGCGCTCCTCAGCGCGGGGTCACGTCCAGATGTTGCCGCCGAGCGCGTCGAGCAGGCGCTCGGCCTCCTCCGGCTTGAGCAGCCCGGCGGCCAGCGCGCGGTCGGCCGTGAGCCTGGCCAGCGCGATGTAGGCGTCGGCCGCCTCGGGAGCGGCCAGGATCAGCGCGTCGACGTGTTTGCGGACGGTGCCGGCGTCACCGCGGACGACCGGGCCGGTCAGCCCGGCGATGCCGAGGCGCAGGACGTTGTCGAGAGCGGCCGAGAGCAGCGGGCCCAGCATGCGGCCGGGATGCTCGACGCCGATGCGGCCGAGGAGGTCCTGCGACTCGGCGATCAGCGTGACCATGTGGTTGGCGGCGCCGGCCAGCGCCGCGTGGTAGAGGGCGCGGTCGGTGTCGGGGATCCAGACCGGCTCGCCGCCCATCTCGATCACCAGTGCCTCGGCGATGGGGCGCAGCGGGTCGGGGGCGGTGACGCCGTAGGAGATGCCGGTGAGCTTGCTGAGATCGTCGTCGCGGCCGGTGAACGTCATCACCGGATGGAGCGCGAGCGGCAGCGCGCCGGCCCTGGCCGCCGGGTCGAGCACGGACAGCCCGTACGCCCCGCTGGTGTGCACCAGCAGCTTGCCCCGCAGGTCGGCGCCCGTGGAGGCCAGGCCGCCCACCAGGTCGGGCAGCGCGTCGTCGGGCACGGTCAGCAGGATCAGCTGGGCCGCGGCGACCACCTCGTCGGGCCGCGACGTCGTGACGCCGAGCCGCTCGGCGGCCCAGCGCTGGGAGTCGTCGGACACCCCGCTCGCGGCCACGACGCGGTGGCCGGCCTGCGCCAACGCGGCGCCGAGAGCCGAGCCCACCTTGCCCGCCCCGAGCACGCCGACAGTCAGCCGTGCCGGGCGATCCCCTGCGTCCATGACGTCACACCCCTGTCGACCATGTGGCACTGCCGACCAGCGTAACGGCCTCCCCCGGCGACGGATGTGACCGGTGCTTTGCCGCATGTTGAGTTAACGACAAAAGCGACAAGGGCATACAAATCGTGCACCCCCTGTCGGAAGAGATGAGGAGAGGGGTTCATCGCATGGCAGCGGGCGCCGAGTCCACGCCGGACCCGACGCCCGCAGAGATGCGACCTCTTGGAGGTGCGCCCGGCCGGTTCATCCGCCGACTGACCGGCCGGGATCGAGCCCGGACCGGACCGCGCCGGTCCGGGCTCTCTTCGTGAACGAACGGCGGCTCAGTGATGGCTCGGGGCGTAGGCGTCCGCGCCACCACGGCAGCCCGCGACGCCGACGCCGATGACGGCCACGGCGTTGCCACAGACGTTGATCGGGGCGGTGATCGGGATGTGCAGCTGGTTGCCCGACGCCACGCCGCCGACGCCGCTGGTGACGTCGGCGTGGGCGAAGGCGGGGGCGGCCAGCGACAGCATCGCGGCGGCTCCTGCGACGGCCAGTGTCTTCTTCAGCATGGGAAGCTCCTCTCGTTTGCGCGGCTCCGGGGCCGCGAGTGGCTGCTCGCAATCGGGAGCGACCGGCTCCACCACATTGGGGGTCGACAGAGTGCGATCGCTCGATGACGCTAAGTAAACCGTAGCGCAACCCTGCGACAAAGAGTAGTCATATGATGACTGACCGTGTCAGCTGAAAGTCGTGAGATAGTCCAAGGCATGTGGCTCACGTGGCGTGCCGCGACGGAGCGTGCGCTGTACGGCGAAGAGGGCTTCTACCTTCGCGAGCGCCCGTCGGGCCACTTCCGCACCTCGGTCAGCGCCTCCGCGGCCTTCGCCGAGGCCGTGCTCGCCCTGCTCCGGCAGGTCGACGCCCGACTCGGCGAGCCGGCGGCGCTCGACCTGGTCGACATCGGGGCCGGCGAGGGGGCGTTGGTGTCGCAGGTGCTGGCCGCCGCGGAGCCCGCGCTGCGCGACCGCCTGCGGGTCACGGCCGTCGACCTGTCCCCCCGGCCGGCCGGGCTGCCCGGATGCGTCGCCTGGCGCGGCGACCTCCCCGGCGGCATCACGGGCCTGGCCATCGCCAACGAGTGGCTCGACAACATCCCGGTCGACGTGGCCGAGCAGACGTCCGAAGGGCCGCGGCTGGTGCTGGTCGACCCGCGTACGGGCGAGGAGCGGCTCGGCGGCCCCCCGGAGCCGGCCGATCGGGCGTGGCTCGACCGGTGGTGGCCGCTGTCGCGGGTGGGCGCGCGGGCCGAGATCGGGCGGCCCCGCGACGAGGCGTGGGCGTCGGTCGTCAGGCGGCTCGCCGGGGGGCGGGCGATCGCCATCGACTATGCACACCCTGTGGAAAACCGGCCGCCGTGCGGCACGCTCGCCGGGTACAGGGACGGCGCGGTCGTCCCCCCGATCCCCGACGGGACCTGCGACATCACGGCTCATGTGGCGCTCGACGCGTGCGCGGAGGCCGGCCGGGCGGCGGGTGCGATATCCACAACCTTGTCCACACAACGTGACGCACTACGCGGGCTGGGGCTCACCGGCGCGCGCCCGCCGATCGAGCTGGCCCGCGCCGACCCGCGCGGCTACCTCCGCGCACTGGCCCGGGCGTCGGAGGAGGGCGAGCTCATCGACCCGACCGGCCTCGGCGGCTTCGGCTGGCTCGACCAACACCGCTGACCGTGGCGTCGAGTTCCAGGGCGTGGAGGCCGCGGATGACGTAGCCGGGCTTCCACCGGGGCTCCGCGCGGAGCTCCAGCGTCGCGGCGCGCTCCAGCAGGGCGCCGAACGACTCCACCAGTTCCATCCGGGCGAGGGGCGCGCCCAGGCAGAAGTGGATGCCGGCGCCGAAGGAGACGTGCGGGTTGTCCGCCCGCCCGACGTCGAGCCGGTCCGGGTCGTCGAACACCGCCGGGTCCCGGTTGGCCGAGCCGAACAGCAGCGCCACCTCCGACCCCCGCGGGATCCGCACCCCGTGCACGTCGATGTCCTCCAGCACCCACCGCTCGAACATCTGCAAAGGCGTGTCCCACCGCAGCAGCTCCTCGATCGCCACGGGCAGCAGCGAGCGGTCGGCACGCAGCCGGGCCAGCTCGCCGGGATTCCTGAACAGCGACCACCAGCCGTTGCCGGTGACGTTCACGGTGGCCTCGTGGCCGGCGTTGAGCAGCAGCACGCAGGTGCCGACCAGGTCGTCCTCGGTCAGTTCCGGGATCCGGGCGAGCGCGCTGATCAGGTCCTCCGCGGGGCTGGCGCGGCGCTCGCGCGACAGGGCCTTGAGGTAGCCGGCGAACTCCGCGGCGGCGCGTACGGCGGTGTGCTGGGCCACAGGGGCGGGGTTGAGCTCGTACATGCCGCAGATGTCGGCCGACCAGGGGCGCAGCAGGTGGCGGTCGCTCTCGGGGATGCCGAGCATCTCGGCGATCACGGTGACCGGGAGCGGCTCGGCGACTTCGGCGATCAGGTCTCCGCCGCCTTTCTCCACGTACGCGTCCACCAGGCTCCCGGCGATGGCGCGCACCCGGGGCCGCAGCGACTCGACCATCCGCGGCGTGAACGCCTTGGAGACCAGCCGGCGCAGCCGCGTGTGCACCGGAGGCTCGACGTCCAGCATGCCCGCCCTGATCACCCGCCAGAACGGCTCCTGGAACTCCGGCTCCGCCGGCCGGCCGAACTCCTCGTGGGTGGCCACGTGGAGGTACGACCGGCCCAGCCGGCGGTCCCTGAGCAGGGCGTTGACGTCGGCATGGCGCGAGATCAGCCACTGGTCGGTCGGTTGGTGGTAGCAGACGGGGGACTCGCGCCGCAGTTCGTCGTACACCCGGTAGGGGTAGGCCACGAAATCCGGATTCCAGGGATCGAAGCGCACTAATTCATCTTAGGAGCGTCTCCTTCCGGCTCCACCTGCTTGGCTTGCCGACCGCGCATCCGGATGTTCAGCAGTTCCACGACGACCGAGAACGCCATCGCGAAGTAGATGTAGCCCTTCGGGATGTGCTGGCCGAACCCCTCGGCCACGAGGACCACCCCGATGAGCACGAGGAACGCCAGCGCCAGCATCTTCACGCTCGGGTGCTTGTCCACGAACCGGCTGATCGGCCCCGAGGCGAACAACATCACCAGCACCGCCACCACGACCGCCGCGATCATCACGCCCAGCTCGTCCACCATGCCCACGGCGGTGATGACCGAGTCGAGCGAGAACACGATGTCGAGCAGCATGATCTGCACGATCACCGACGCGAACGAGGCCGCGGCCGCCTTCTTGCCGTCGCCGGTCGGCCCGTCCATGCTGTGGCTGATCTCCGTGACACTCTTGGCCAGCAGGAACAGGCCGCCGAGCAGCAGGATCAGGTCGCGTCCCGAGATCTCGTGGCCGAGGACGGCGAACAGCGGCGTGGTGAGCTGCACCACCCAGGCCAGGCCGAGCAGCAGGAGCAGCCGGGTGACCAGGGCGGCGCCGAGGCCCAGCACGCGGGCCCGGTCGCGCTGCTCCGGCGGCAGCTTCCCGGCCAGGATGGAGATGAAGATGATGTTGTCGATCCCCAGGACGATCTCCAGGGAGACCAGGGTTAAGAAGCCGATCCAGATCTGCGGGTCGGCTGCCCAGTCCAACATCCGCGCACCTCCATGACACGTGAGATCGATGGGTTTCTGGTAGCAACGAGTCGGAAGTCACAGAAGTTCGCGGTTGCGGATTCTCGCCGGGCCTGGGTTATAGTGCGGGCGTAGGTCATGAGTGCCAGCGCATCAGCCCCGGCTTGCTGGCCGGCAACCCTCGCGTCCGCGGCGGGGTGCCCCGGGTGAAGACCTGGTCCGCCACGAGGTGTGGCGGGCAAGCGCGGGCTCCGTGGTTCCTCCAGGGGTCCGGTGACCCTGAGGAGTGTGCCGTGTCCACGCTGACGATCTTCAACTCCGTGCCCGCCCAGGCCGCCGGCCAGAGCGCGCCCGAGCCCGGCCGCGCCGTCCCAGTCGTGCTCGGCGCCGACCTGCGGGTGCCGGTCAAGGGCGGGCGGCTCGTGGGGTACGCGAACCTGGACTACGCGGCCAGCGCGCCCTGTCTCGAACCGGTCAGCGCCGCCGTCAACGCCGCCCTCCCGGCCTACTCCAGCGTCCACCGCGGCGCCGGCTACGCCTCCCAGCTCACCACCGCCCGGTACGAGCAGGCCCGCCACACGGTCAGGGCGTTCGTCGGCGCCCGCCCCGGCGACGCCGTGATCTTCACCCGAAACACCACCGACGCCACCAACCTGCTGGCCCGCTGCCTGCCCGCCGGCACTACGGTCGTGGTCTTCGACACCGAGCACCACGCCTCGCTCCTGCCCTGGCCGGACCCCGTACGGCTGGCACCGCCCGCCCTGCCCGGCGCGGCCGTGCGCGCCGCCGACCAGGCTCTGGCCGCCGTCGACGGCCCCAAGTTGCTCGTGGTCACCGCCGCCTCCAACGTCACCGGCGAGCTGTGGCCGATCGCCGCCCTGGCCCACGTCGCGCACCGGCACGGGGCCAGGATCCTGGTGGACGCCGCCCAGTATGTCCCGCATCGGCGGCTCAACCTGACCGCGCTCGACCTGGATTACGTGGTGTTCTCCGGGCACAAGCTGTACGCGCCGTTCGGGGCCGGGGCGCTGGTCGGGCGGGGGGACTGGCTGGCCGGAGGGGAGCCGTACCTCAAGGGCGGGGGCGCGGTGCGGGCCGTCGGCGAGGTCGCCGAGTGGCACGACGAGCCCGAGCCGCGACACGAGGGCGGCACCCCCAACGTGCTCGGCGCCATCGCGCTGGCCGCCGCCTGCGACGCGATCAGCGCCACCGGGTGGACGCCGCTGGTGCGGGAGGAGGAGCGGCTGCTCGCCCGGCTGCGGGCCGGGCTGGCCTCGCTCGACGGGGTACGGGAGCTGTCGCTGTGGGGCGACGACCACCCGCGGGTGGGGATCGTGTCGTTCACGGTGGCCGGGTGGCCGGCCCGGGAGGTGGCCGAGGCGCTGTCCGGCGAGTACGGCATCGGGGTGCGGGACGGGAAGTTCTGCGCGCACCCGTTCGTCCGGCACCTGCTGGGCACGGCCGACGGCGGCTGCGCGGACGGCACGGCCTCGGCGGTACGGGCCTCGATCGGCATCGGGACCACGCAGGAGCACGTCGACCGGCTCGTCGCCGCCCTACGCGACCTGACCTCCCGCTCAACCACCCCGCCCGCGCCCCTCACCTGATCCCCCTGAGCCGCCGCGCCCGCGCCCCTCACCTGATCGCCCCTTGGGCGCCGCGCACGCGGCGCCCACCCATGGCCTCCCCGGCGCGGGACCCCGCACGGGCCTGGCCCGGATGCCCCCCGGGCGCTCCGGGTCAGCGGGAGGCGTGCTCAGCGGTTCGGAGGTTTGCGGTGCTGGGGCTGGTCGTCGGAGACCAGGGCGTCGATGTCGCGCATGTCCTCGTCATTGAGGTTGTTGGCGCCCGTCCGCTGGGCTGTCGGCTGCCTGGGCACGTTCGGCCGCTCGGGCGGCTCGGCGGGCTCGGCGGGCGTCAGCGGGCCGCCCGTCCTGGCCGAGGTCGTCCGGCTGGTCCCGGTGCGGGGGCGGTCGTTGATCACGTCCTCGTCACCCGCGCGGTGGCGGCCGCCGCGCCGGCGGAACACGCTGCCGATCAGCCCGTCGAGGCCCAGCCGGCCGCCGCCGAGCGCCAGGAACAGCAGGCTCAGCGCGGCCAGCGCCCCCGCCAGCTCCCAGCCGCCCTCACTGACCATGACCCCTTTGTTCCAGTGCGCGAACACGATCGCGCCGAGCATGTTGATCAGCAGCAACAGGGCCACCGGCCGGACCAGCAGGCCGATGATCAGCAGGATGCCGCCCACGGTCTCGACCACGGTGGCGTACCCGGCGGCGAGTTCGGGCATCGGGATGCCCATCTCCCTGAAGCCCTGCGCCGTCCCGCCGAAACCGCTCTGCCACTTCTGCCAGCCGTGCGCCACGAAGATCACGCCGGTCGCCACCCGCGCGATCAGGGCTGCGACATCAAAAACAGCCTTCTTCATCGTGCTATCTCCCCCCGTTCCCCCGGTTACTCCCCCATGCCCGAAGTAGCGATGCGTTTCCATACCATTCCTTGACCATCCCCCGCGGACCATCCCCGCGCTGGATCACCAACCGGGACGGTGGCAGCATGGCCGTATGACGGAACGCGTGGTCGGAATCGGTGCGGGCGCCAAAGAGCTGGCCACCGAGGACATGATCCTCAACATCGGCCCGCAGCACCCGTCGACCCACGGCGTGCTGAGGCTGCGCCTCACGCTGGACGGCGAGCGCATCGCCACGGCCGAGCCGATCATCGGCTACATGCACCGGGGCGCCGAGAAGCTCTTCGAGGTCCGCGACTACCGCCAGATCATCATGCTCGCCAACCGGCACGACTGGCTGTCCGGCTTCGCCAACGAGCTGGGCGTCGTGCTCGCCGCCGAGCGCCTGCTCGGCATGGAGCCGCCGGTCCGGGCCGTGTGGGCGCGTACGCTGCTGGCCGAGCTCAACCGGATCCTGAACCACCTCATGTTCCTCGGCTCCTACCCGCTGGAGCTGGGCGCGATGACGCCGATCTTCTACTCCTTCAACGAGCGCGAGCGCATCCAGGCGGTCATGGAGGAGATCTCCGGCGGGCGCATGCACTACATGTTCAACCGGGTCGGCGGGCTCAAGGAGGACCTGCCGCTGGGCTGGCTGGACCGGGTGTCGGAGGCGGTCGCCGAGACCCGCCGCCGGGTGCCGGTCATCGAGGACCTCATCCTCCACAACGACATCTTCGTGGCCCGTACCAAAGGGGTCGGCGTGCTCACGCACGAGCAGATCACCCAGTACGGCGTGAGCGGCCCCATCGCCCGCGCCTCCGGCTACGACTTCGACCTGCGCCGCGACGACCCGTACCTCGCCTACGCCGAGCTGCCCGTCAAGGTCGTCACCCGGAGCGCGGGCGACTGCCGGGCCCGCTTCGAGGTGCTGTTCGAGCAGCTCAAGGTGTCGCTCGACCTGGCCGACGCGTGCGTGGACCGGCTGCGTACGCTGCCTCCCGGGCCGATCAACCAGCGGCTGCCGAAGGTGCTGAAGGTGCCGGAGGGCCACACGTACGCGTGGACGGAGAACCCGCTCGGCATCAACGGCTACTACCTGGTCTCCAGGGGCGACAAGACGCCGTGGCGGCTGAAGCTGCGGTCGGCGTCGTACAGCAACGTCCAGGTGCTGCGCGAGATGCTGCCCGGGCATCTGGTGGCGGACATGGTGGCCATCCTCGGGTCGATGTTCTTCGTGGTGGGTGACATCGACAAGTGAGTTCTCCGAGGCGGGGCGATCGGGACCAGTACGTCGACTGGCTCCGCGCGCTGAGCCTGATCGTCGTGGTGGTCTGGCACTGGGCGTTCACGATCCTGGTGTGGGAGCCGAACGGGCCGGCGCCGACCAGCCCGCTGGGGTTCACCTCGGGGCTGTGGATCCTCACCTGGCTGCTGCAGGTGCTGCCGCTGTTCTTCTACGTCGGCGGGTACGTGCACCTGCTGTCGTGGGGGCGGGCGAAGGCGCGCGGGGTCGGCATCGGGGCGTTCGTGTGGCGGCGCATCCGGGCGCTGGCTTTACCGGCGTTGTTCCTGTCGGGGGTGTGGATCGCGGTCGGCGCGGTCGTGACGTACACGTTCGGGGTCGACTGGATGTGGCGGGTGGTGCTCCTGGTGCTCAGCCCGCTCTGGTTCCTCGGCGTCTACCTGGTGCTGATCGCGCTGCTGCCGGTGGCCCTGTGGCTCCACGGCCGCTACGACGTGCTCGCGCTGATCTGGCTCGGCGGCGCCGCCCTGGTGGTCGACGTGCTGCGCTTCCGGTACGGGCTCGACTGGGTCGGCTGGCTCAACATGGTCATCGTGTGGGGCCTCGCCCACCAGGCCGGGTTCTTCTACGACCGGATCGTGGTCCTGCCCAGGCGGTACGACGTCGCGCTGCTGTGGACCGGGCTGTTCGCGCTGTTCGGGCTGGTGTACTCGGGCATCTACCCGGGCTCGATGGTGGGCGTGCCGGGCGACAAGTGGTCCAACATGGCGCCGCCGACGTTCGTCATCGTGGCCCTGCTGCTGTTCCAGGTCGGCCTGGTCGAGGTGCTGCGGCCGGCCATGGAGCGGGTGCTCGTACGCCCCCGCTGGCGGCGGGTCAACGCGTCCATCAACCGGTACTCGCTGCCGCTGTTCCTGTTCCACACGACCGGCATGGCCATCGCGCTCGGGCTGTCGTGGTGGATCTTCGGCACGCTGGCCACGCCGATCCCGCCGGATCTCTACTGGTGGCTGGAGCGCCCGATCGCGATCGTCGGCCCGCTGATCTGCACCGCCCCCGTGATCTACCTCTTCGGCCGGCGCCGGCGCGGGCCGGTCGGCCAAACGCGGGACGAGGAGGTCGGCGGCTCCGTAGGCTCGGACCATGGCTGACATCGGCTTTCGAGCCAACGCCGAGGACGAGCGGATCATCCGGGCCGCGATGCGCGCGGACGAGCGGCCGAGTGACGTGATCCGCCGCGCGCTGCGCGTGCTCCACCGCGACATGTGGCAGGAGCGGATGCGCCGGAACGCCCGCGGGCTCGACGACGAGGACCTGTCCGGCGGACAGGACGGATGGCGCTATTTCGGGTTCTGATCCTCCGGGCTCTTCGGAACCCGGCACGCGTGCTCCAGGTAGAGCGCCGCGCACACCAGCGCCACGCACGACACGAACGACCCCGCCGCGACGAAGAACTCCGACCGCGGCGTCTCCCGATCGAGGATCTGCACCGTGTGGAGCGCGAACCCGGCGAACACCCCGCCGAACACCGCCCCCGCGTACGCCGACGCCTTCGCCAGCGCCGCCAGCCGCGCCACCGCCAGCGGCTCCACCGGTTTGGTACCCGGCTTCCTGGCGATCCTGGCCTTGGTCACCCAGCCGCTGTAACCCTCTCCGATGGCCAGGAGCAGCACGGTCGGGATCGCCGTCCACGGCATGAGCGGCAACTCGGAGTAGAACTGCCGCACCACCGCCCACGACACCAGGGCGACGACGACGAGGATGCCGACCAACCGGCCGGGATGCGTGGGCTTCAATCCGGCCTCTGCAACGTGAGATCGGGACGCAGGCGCACGCCCTGCCGGTCGAGGCCCTTCACCAGGTCGGCCACCCGGCCACGCCCGGGGATCGCCCCTTCCGGATCGACCTCCGACCAGGGCACGAGCACGAACGCGCGCTCGTGGACGCGCGGATGCGGCAGCGTCAGCTCGGGATCGTCGCAGACGGCCGAGCCGACGACGATCAGGTCGACGTCGAGCGTGCGCGGGCCCCAGCGCTCGGCGCGCTCGCGCCCGAACGCGTTCTCCACGCTCAGCGCCCGCTCCAGCAGTGTGCGAGGGTCCAGCGTCGTGTCCGCCACGACCACCGCGTTGAGGTACGGGTCCTGCCCGGGCGGGCCGCCCACCGGGGCGGTCTCGTAGACCGGGGACGCCTTGACGAACTCCAGGCCCGGCGCGTCGAACAGGGCGTCGACCGCGCCCTGCAGGATCTGGAACCGGTTGCCCAGATTGCTGCCCAGAGCCAGGACGGCCTTCATGCGCGACTCCGCTCGATCGTCACCACCACGTCGTCGAACGGCAGCGGGATCGGCGCCGCCGGCTTGTGCACGCTCACCTCGACCTTGCGCACCAGGTCGCTGCCCAGGCACACGTCGGCCAGGCGCTGCGCGAGCGTCTCGATGAGCCGGACCGGCTCGCCCTCCACCACCTTGACCAGGGCCTCGGCCAGCTCGCCGTAGTCGACGGTCTCGGCCAGCTCGTCGTCGGCCGCGGCCGGCCCGGTGTCGAGGAACAGGGTCGCGTCGACCACGAACTCCTGGCCGAGCTCCCGCTCGGCGGCGAGCACGCCGTGCCTCCCCCGGGCCCGCAGGCCCCTGAGAGCGATGCGATCAGCGTTCAAGCTCGCCTTCCTCCTCGTCGTCGTCACCCTGGAGCACGGGTGAGCCGTGATGCATCCACAGCCGCCAGCCCTGCGGGGTGCGGATGTAGACGTTGCTGGCCACCACCTTGCCGGCGGCGAAGCTCGACTCGCCCTCCTCGCCGGCCGTGAGGATGTTCTCCACGCAGGTCAGGACGGCCACGTCGCCCAGCACGGTCGTGCTGACGTCGGTCAGCACGAACTGGATGTAGGTGGTGTTGGCCATGATCAGCGCCCACGACCGCAGCACCTCCGACCGCCCCGTCAGGAGGGTCCAGCCGGGGTGCACGCAGCTCACCTGGTCGTCGGCGGTGTCCTCGGCCCAGATCTCGGTCATCTTGTCGAGGTCGCCGCCCTCGATGGCGGTGTAGAACTCCTGGTTGACCGTCTCGATGGCGGCCGTGTCGACGCTCATGTGCCTGCTCCCGCTCTCTTCCATGCGGCCGCCACGCGCACCGCGTCGGCGTTGGGGCCGACCTCGTGTACGCGTACGCACCAGGCTCCGGCGTGCGCGGCCAGCGCGGTCACGGCCAGCGTGGCGTCGTCGCTGCGGCTGAACGGCCGCGGCGTGCCGTCGGGGGCGGCCAGCAGGCGCCCCAGGAACCGCTTGCGCGATGCCCCGATGAGCAGCGGATAGCCGAGCTCGGCCAGCTGCGGGATCGCGGCGAGCAGCGCCCAGTTGTGGTCGGCGTTCTTGGCGAAGCCGAGGCCGGGGTCGATCACGATCTGCTCCTCCGACACCCCCTCGGTCAGCACCAGGTCGACCCGCTTGCTCAGTTCCTCGCGCACCTCGGTCACCACGTCGGTGTAGACGGCCCGGGTCTCCATGTCGTGGCTGTGACCGCGCCAGTGCATCACCACGTAGGCGACGCCGGTCGCCGCCACCACGCGCGGCATCTCCGGATCGGCCAGGCCGCCGCTCACGTCGTTGACCAGCCGCGCGCCGGCCTCCACCGACGCCTTGGCCACCTCGGCGCGCATCGTGTCGACGCTGACCGTCACCCCCTCGGCCGCCAGCGCCCGCACGACCGGGACGACCCTGGTCAGCTCTTCGTCGAGCGGCACCCGGGCCGCGCCCGGACGGGTGGACTCGCCGCCCACGTCGACGATGTCGGCTCCCTCCTCGACCAGCTCGAAGCCGTGCCGGATGGCGGCCGCCTCATCGAACCACATGCCGCCGTCGGAGAAGGAGTCGGGCGTCACATTGACCACGCCCATGACGAGGCACCGCTCCGCGCCTCCCGGCACGCTGATGGGCACGCTAGTCATGGGCCAAGCCTAGGCGTTCCCCTGCACTTGCCGACATTGTGGGTACCCCGTTTGTCCGGTCAGCGGCCAATGATCAGCGCCATCGCCTCGGACCGGGTCTTGTCACTGGTGCGGAAATCGCCGCGAACCGCCGAGGTGACGGTCTTGGCGCCCGGTTTGCGTACGCCGCGCATCGTCATGCACAGGTGCTCGGCCTCGACGACCACGATCACGCCGCGCGGCTCCAGCACCCGCATCAGCGCGTCGGCGATCTGGGACGTCATGCGCTCCTGCACCTGCGGCCGCCGGGCGAACACGTCGACCAGCCGGGCCAGCTTGGACAGCCCCGTCACCTGGCCCCGGTCGTTGGGGATGTAGCCCACGTGGGCCACCCCGTGGAAGGGGACCAGGTGGTGCTCGCAGGAGGAATAGACCTCGATGTCCCTGACGAGCACCATCTCGTCGTGGTCGACGTCGAAGACCTTGTTGAGCACGTCTTCCGGCTTCTGGCCGAGCCCCGAATACTGCTCGGCCATGGCCCGGGCGACCCGGGCGGGGGTCTCGATCAGGCCGTCACGGTCGGGATCATCGCCGATGGCGTAGAGGATCTCCCGGACGGCTTTCTCGATCCGCCCCAGGTCGACGTCGTGCTTGGTCACGCAAAGATCTCCGTTGTCGTTAGGCGCTTTCCCCGGAGGGGAGGGCGTCCTGGTGGCCGCTGGTCAGCGAGCCGTTGGCCGACTGCTTCTCCTTCGGGGTGAGGATCGGCGGGCGGTCCGAGGGGAGCCGCTTGCCGTAGCCGGCGTAGGACGGGCGGTGCTCCTTGACGACCACCGGCGTGAAGATCTCGAGCACCTGCTCGCGGGAGAGGGTCTCCTTCTCCATGAGCTCCAGCACGAGGTTGTCGAGCACGTCGCGGTATTCGACCAGGATGTCCCAGGCCTGGTCGTGGGCCTGCTCGATGAGCCTGCGCACCTCCTCGTCGATCGTGGAGGCGATCTTCTCGGAGTAGTCGCGCTCGTGGCCCATCTCGCGGCCCAAGAACACCTCGGCCTGGCCGGTGCCGAACTTGCGGGCGCCGAGCTGCTCGCTCATGCCGTATTCGGTCACCATGCGGCGGGCGACCGCCGTGGCCTTCTCGATGTCGTTGGAGGCGCCGGTGGTGGGCTCATGGAAGACGAGCTCCTCCGCCGCGCGGCCGCCGAGCAGCATCGCGAGCTGGTCCATCATCTCCGACCTGGTGGCCAGGAACTTGTCTTCCATCGGCAGCGTCATCGTGTAGCCGAGGGCGCGGCCGCGGGACAGGATCGTGATCTTGTGGACCGGGTCGGAATTGGGCAGCGCGTGGGCCACCAGCGCATGACCGCCCTCGTGGTAGGCGATCATCTTCTTCTCCTTGTCCGACATGACCCGCGACTTGCGCTCGGGGCCCGCCATGACGCGGTCGATCGACTCCTCCAGGACGTCCATCGTGATCAGCTTCTGGTCGGCGCGCGCGGTGAGCAGGGCCGCCTCGTTGATCACGTTGGCGAGGTCGGCGCCGGTGAACCCGGGGGTGCGGCGCGCGATGACGTCGAGGTCGACATCGGGGGCGAACGGCTTGCCGCGGCCGTGGACCTTGAGAATGCCCTTGCGGCCCTCAAGGTCGGGACGGTCGACGGTGACCTGCCGGTCGAAGCGGCCCGGGCGCAGCAGCGCCGGGTCGAGGATGTCGGGCCGGTTCGTCGCGGCGATCAGGATCACGCCGCCCTTGACGTCGAAGCCGTCCATCTCGACGAGCAGCTGGTTGAGCGTCTGCTCACGCTCGTCGTGGCCGCCGCCCAGGCCGGCGCCGCGGTGGCGGCCGACGGCGTCGATCTCGTCGATGAAGATGATCGCCGGAGCGTTGGCCTTCGCCTGCTCGAACAGGTCGCGCACCCGCGAGGCGCCGACACCGACGAACATCTCGACGAAGTCGGAACCGGAGATCGAGTAGAAAGGCACGCCCGCCTCGCCGGCGACGGCGCGGGCCAGCAGGGTCTTGCCGGTGCCGGGCGGGCCGTAGAGCAGCACGCCCTTGGGGATCTTGGCGCCGATCGCCTGGAACTTCGCCGGGGCCTGCAGGAACTCCTTGATCTCCTGGAGCTCCTCGATGGCCTCGTCGGCGCCCGCGACGTCCGCGAACGTGGTCTTCGGGGTGTCCTTGGTGATCAGCTTGGCCTTGGACTTGCCGAAGTTCATCACCCGCGAGCCGCCGCCCTGCATCTGGTTCATGATGAACAGGAAGATCAGCACGATGATGACGATCGGCAGGAAGCTCACCAGGATGCTGACGAGGAAGTTCTCCTGGGGCACGTCGGTGGTGAAGCTCTTGGTCTTCTTCGCCTGGACCTGGGCTTCCAACTCGTCGGTCAGCTTGGAGCCATAGCCGGTGACCCAGTAGGACTGGATGAGCTTGGTCGAGGTGTCGCCGGGCCTGACCTGGATCGGGCTGTGCAACGTCAGCTCGATGCGCTGGTCCTTGTCGACGATCTTGGCGTTGCTGACGTTTCCGGCGCGAATCTGCTGGAGAACCGTGGACGTGTCGGCCTGCTTGAAATTGCCTCCGCCACTCCACAACTGGGTGACGAGCAGGAGCAGCACGACGATGCCCAGGATCCACAGCAGTGGCCCACGTGTAAATCGCTTGAGATCCATCCGATGCGGAACCCCTTGCGGGCCCGTCCCTTCCTGACCATGGCCTGGAACCCCGGGCTGGCCCGGGGCCGCGGCATCCGACACCGCGACTTCTGACTACCCGAAGGGGACCCGCGGTCACCCTTCCGGAGTCTGAAGGTACACCGGCACAGCGCACGGAAGGACCGCCCGCTACACCGGCCTTGCCCTATCAACGTACGTCACGTTGCGCGATGTTCCCGGCCATGGCAAGAGGTACTACTTATATACGTGGGGCGCTAGGGTGCCGATGAACGGCAGGTTCCGGTACCTCTCGGCGTAGTCGAGCCCGTAACCGATGACGAACTCGCTCGGAATGTCAAACCCGACATATTTCACGTCGATCGGCACCTTCACGGCGTCCGGCTTGCGCAGCGCGGTGCAGATCTCCAAGCTCGCCGGGTTGCGAGATTTGAGGTTTTCGAGCAGCCAGTGCAAGGTGAGGCCGGAGTCGATGATGTCCTCGACGATCAGCACATGGCGGTTCAAGATGTCGGTGTCGAGGTCCTTCAGCACGCGCACGACACCCGACGACTTCGTGCCGGCGCCGTACGACGACACCGCCATCCAGTCCATCTGCACGGGCACGTGCAGCGCTCTGGCCAGGTCCGCCATGACCATGACCGCGCCCTTCAACACGCCCACGAGCAGCACGTCCTTGCCCGCGTAGTCCGCGTCGATCCGGCCGGCCAGCTCTTTGATCCTGGACTGGAG
>DASUCK010000521.1:0-12687 GCA_036276095.1 Nonomuraea sp.
CCAGCTGATCATAGCCGGTGGACACAGGCCGCCCCCAATTCGGTTTTTCCTGTCCTGGCCGCTTATTCGTGCGGCCGGCCGGCCCGGATGAAAAATCCGGGCCGGCGTCGGGAAAGGGCGTCACCGCCCCGGCGGCGCCGAATCGAGGCGGTGAGCCGGCACCACAAGCGAATCAATGCCGTTCATTTCCGTGGCGAAACGGGCAGGGGCATCGCCTGCCCCGTGAGCCACTCCTGCCAGGACGCCGCCCGCCGCGCGGGGCCCGGACGCGAGCCGGCGCCGGCCCAGTGCCGTACCGGGCGGATGCCGTGCAGGGCGTTCACCAGCCAGGTCTCGTGGCCGGCGAGGTCCTCCGGGCGCCGGTACCGGCGCGCGACCGGGATCCCGAGCTCGGCGGCCCGGCGCCGGAGGCGCGCGGTGGTCACTCCGGGCAGCGCGGGCAGGTCGGGCGGGGGCCCGCACAGGGTGTCGCCTTCCCACCACAGCAGGCTGGTGGTCGCCCCTTCGACCACCCATCCGCCGGGCGAGGTGAGCAATGCCTCCTGGGCGCCGTGCCGGCCGGCCTCGGCGCGCAGGCGGGAGAGCACGGGCAGGTCAGGCCCCTTGACGTGGGGGAACCGGCGCGGGTCGCCCGGCGGCCGGACCCAGACGGTGAGCGGGCCGCCCCTGGCCGGCGCCGTACGCAGGCGCAGGCGCAACTCGCCGGACGCGGACAGCTCGACGCGCGGGAACCACGCGCCGTCCCTGGGCAGCCGGTCGAGAACCGCCCGCCACATCGCGCCGACCAGGTCAGCGGGCACGGCCGATGCCGATGCGGCCGCGCCGGCACGCACGGCACGCACGGCAGACGCGGCGGAGCCGCAGGCCGTGCGGAACCGGTGGCCGTGGTCGGCGAGGAAACGGACGCGGCCGGCCACGACCAGCCACGAGTCGGCGGCCAGCAGCTCGTCGTCGACCGGGTCACGCGCGACGAGACCGCCGTCCCCCGTGAACGTGAAGACGCTGAGCGTTTCCAAACGACACCCCCGCTGCGCGTTTTCCGGACGACACCCCCGCTGCGCGTTTCCCGGCGGCACCGGGTGCGCCCGTCAAGCGGCGCACCCGGCCGGGGCCCCTCAGTACACTCCCTCGACGATCTCCTCGGTGGCGACGGGGAGCACGGAGGCGATGCCGTCCACCACGTCGCCGGACGCGGGCGGGATCCGCAGGGCGGTGTCGCGTTCGAGGACGTTCGGCAGGAACATGTCGCGGAACAGCAGGTGCATGAGCACCTGGCCGCGTTCGCCGTACGCCACCGGGATTCGGGTGTCCGGGTCGACGATCTCCACGACCGACGCCGGGTGGTACGGGCGGAAGACGCAGGGATGCTCGTCCCCGGCCGCGCGCGGGCGCTGCGGGGCGATCCCCATCAGCGTGTTGCCGTAGATGCCGCACACCCTGGCCCGGGGGAACAGCGACTCCTCGATCAGCCGCAGCGTCTCTGGGCCGGCCGAGGTGCCGGCCCAGAGCAGCCCTTCCAGGCGCTCGGACAGGACGTCGTAGATCGCCGGGCGCGCGCAGGCCGCCTCCAGCATCGGCGGGGTGATGAACAGCACCCTGATGTCCTGCGTGGTGACGATCGCCTCCATCTGGTCGAGCACGTGCTGGACGTACTCGCCGGCGAGCTCGTCCCGGCCGTCGGCGAGGATCTTCCGCACCCAGCGCGGGTCCATGTCGACGGTGAAGAACAGGCCGTTCCGCCTGGTGGCGATGCGGCGTACGGTGCGGCCCACCACGTGCGGCCCGCACGGGGCGATGTGCAGCCAGTTCCCCCGCGCGGGGAAGCCGTGGGCGTCGAGCACGTCGGCGCACCAGTCGGCGTTGGCCACCCGCGACGTGGCGTCCACGACGCGTTTGGGCGCGCCGGTCGTCCCGCCGGAGTCGAACACCTCGTACGTACCGGTGCCGCCCCTGGGAATGAGGTCCTCGGCCGGTACGGTGCGCAGCAGCTCGCCGACGTCGGGGAAGCGGCGCAGGTCGGCGACGGACCGGATGTCGGTACGCGGGTCGAAGCCGAGCCCGCCGGCGAGGTCGAGCCAGAACCGCGAGCCGGTCGCCGGGTCGAAGTGCCAGTCGAGCGTCTCCTGGAGGTGCCGGCCCAGGTCGGCCGGGGACGGCGCGTGCGGGTGTGCGTCTACCGCGGTCATGGTGTGCTCCCTGCGTGTGCCTGGGGGACGGCGGCGTCCGGCCGGGGGCGGCCCCGGTACGCGCCGGGCGCGAGCCGGGCCGAGAGGGCCAGCCGGTTCCAGGCGTTCATGACGGTCGCCACGAAGATGAGGTGGGCGGTCTGGTCTTCGGTGAAGTGCGTACGGGCCCGCAGGTAGACCTCGTCGCCGACGGCGTCGGACCCGAGCCGCGTGATGGCCTCGGCCAGGCCGAGCGCCGCCTGCTCGCGTGCGGAGAAGAAGCGTGGGGAGTGCCGCCAGGCGTCCAGCAGGTACATCCGCTGAGGGGTGATGCCCGCGGCCGCGGCGTCGATGGTGTGCATGTCGACGCAGTAGGCGCAGCCGTTCACCTGGGAGACGCGGATCTTGACGAGGTGGACGATCTCCTCCTCGACGCCCGACCGCAGCGCGCCCTGCGTCACGGTCTGGGCGAATCTCCCCATGGCTCCATAGCTGTCGCGGGCGATTTGAAACAACGGCAGCCGCGCGGATTCGCTCGTCATGAAAATCCTTCGAGAGATCAGCAGAGAATTATCCGGGCGCCGCCCCGGGAAAAAGTCATTTCGCTTGACAGGGCCACCCGCGGTGAACTCACCGACTCACGATAAAAGGCCGTCTCCGGGGAGTCCACTACTTAATCAGGTAGTGGACCGGGCGTGCCCGCGGCTGTTGAACTGCGTAACCGTGGCCGATGAGGAAGGCGGGTCGATGAGCCGTCAGCATGAGTTGCTGGTCGTCGGCGCCGGGCCGGCCGGCCTGAGCGCCGCTCTGGCCGCCCGGTCGCTCGGGGTCGAGGTGACCCTGATCGAGGCGGACGAACGCGACCAGGAGCGGCCGGGCAGCCGCGCGCTGTTCGTGCACCAGGAGACGCTGGAACGGCTGGAGCGGCTGAGCCCGGGACTGGGGGAGAAGATCGCCGGATTCGGCGTGTTGTGGCAGGTCGCGCGGACGTTCTACCGCGGCAGGGAGGTGTACGCCCGCCGGTACGGCGGCGGGCCGGTGGGCGCTCTGCCGCCGTACGCGAGCCTGCGCCAGCTGGACACCGAGCGGTTCCTGCGGGCCGCGTGCGCCGCGGCGGGCGTGGAGACCGTCTGGGGGGCGCGGGTGGAGGCCGTCGTGCCCGGCCAGGACGGCGTGACCGTCCGCGTGCGGGACGGCGGCGAGTGGCGGGCACGCTACGTCATCGCCGCCGACGGCGCGCGGTCGGCGGTCCGGGCGTCGCTGGGCGTCGCCATGGACGGCGGCCGGTCCAGCGACTACCGGGTCGCGGTCGACCTGGCCGGCGACGACGTGTCCGGCGCGCCGGCGGAGCGGCACCTGCACTACCGGCATCCGGCGCTCGGCGGGCGGAACCTGCTGATCGTGCCGTTCACCGGCGGTGTCCAGGTCGACGTGCAGTGCCGCGACCCCGAGGACGGCGAGCGGCTGAGCGACCCCGCCGCCGTACGGCGCTGGCTGCCCCGGGTGGTCGCGCGGGAGCGGGCGGAGCGGGTCCTCTGGGTGTCCCGCTACCCGTGCCTCCAGCGGGTGGCCACCAGCTTCGTGGACGAGCACCGGCGCGTGCTGCTGGCCGGCGAGGCCGCCCACCTGTTCGCGCCGCTGGGCGCGCGGGGCATGAACAGCTCCATCGCCGACGCCGAGGCCGCCGCCGCCGCGGTGAGCCTGGCGCTGCGCGCGACCTGCGTGGAACGTGCCAGGGGCGTCGTCGAGGACTACGACACCGTGCGGCGGCAGGCGGCCTGGCACAACCGCGGCCGCGTCGAGGGCGCGCTGCGGCATCTGCGCGCCGATTCGGCCTGGTCCCGGCTGGCCCAGGAAGGGGCCGCCCGGCTGGCGCCGCGCCTTCCCGGCTTCGGCGCCTGGCTGGACAAGGCCCCCTACGGTCCGCGCGGGCCCATCACGCTGCGCGGCGGCCTGTACTGAGACCCGCTTCGAGGGAGAAGACGCACCGATGACGAGGAACACTGCGGCCGACCACGGCTCGACCTGGTCGGAGAAGATCGAATCCCTGGCCGCGACCATGCCGGCCGGCGAGGCCCGCGCGCTGTCCAGCCTCCTGCCCGCCGGCGGGAGCCCCGGCAGCGGGCGGGACGGCGGCGCGTGGCGTTCGCCCGTCGCCGACCGGGAGCGGGCCGCCCTCGCCCACGAGCCGCCGCGGCCCCGCGACGACGACCCGCACGCCGTGCGCCGCGTCGGCGTGATCGGCGGCGGCACCGCCGGCTACCTGACCGCGCTCGCGCTGCGGGCCAAGCGGCCCTGGCTGGACGTCACGCTGGTCGAGTCGAGCGCCATCCCCGTCATCGGCGTCGGCGAGGCCACCACGCCGCCGCTGCTGGCGTTCCTGCACCACTACCTCGGCATCGACGCCCTCGACTTCCTCAAGCGGGTCAAGCCGACCTGGAAGCTCGGCATCAAGTACGTCTGGGGCCCCCACCCCGACGGGATCATGGGCCCCTTCGACTGGGGCGCCAACTCGATCGGCGTGCTCGGCTCCATGGCCACCAGGAACGACCCGAACGCCTTCACCCTGCAGTCGCTGTTCATGCTGCACGACCGGGTGCCGGTGTTCCGCCTCGGCGACGGCTCGTACGTCTCCCTGATGGACGACCTGCCGTTCGCGTACCACCTGGAGAACCGGGCGCTGGTCTCCTTCCTCTCCCAGATCGCCGAGGAGCGCGGCATCCGCCACGTGGACGCCCAGATCGCCGACGTGCGCCTGTCCGGCGCGGACTGGGTCGAGTCGCTGCGCACGACCGACGGCCGGACCCTCGACTTCGACCTGTACGTCGACTGCACCGGGTTCCGCTCGCTGCTGCTCGGCGACGCGCTGAAGACCCGGTTCACCAGCTACGCCGACAGCCTCTTCACCGACACGGCGGTCACCGGCTACACCGCGCAGAGCGAGGCCATCGAGCCGTACACGACGGCCGCGACCATGGACGCGGGCTGGTGCTGGAGCATCCCGGTGCCGGACGAGGACCACGTCGGGTACGTGTACTCATCGGCGTTCCTGACCGCCGAGCAGGCCGCCGAGGAGATCGTCCGCGAGCACGGCACGGTCGGCGACCTCAAGACGGTCCGCTTCCGGGTCGGCCGGCACGAGAAGACGTGGCGCGGCAACGTCGTCGCGCTGGGCAACTCGTACGCGTTCGTGGAGCCGCTGGAGTCGAGCAGCCTGCTCATGCTGGTGTTCACGATCATGTCGATGATGCCGCTGTTGCCGGCGTCCTGGAAGCATCCGGTGGCCGACGAGACGCTCAACCGGGTGACCGCCGAGCGCTGGGACGGCCTGCGCTGGTTCCTGGCCCTGCACTACCGCTACAACCGCCGCCGCGACACGCCGTTCTGGCGGGAGGTCTGGACCTCCGCCGACGTGTCCGGCGTCCAGCCCCTGCTGGACGTGTACGCCGCCGGCGCCCCGCTGCACCTGCGCGACCCGATCACGCGCCGGCTCGTCCGCGCCGCCGCCCCGACCTTCTACGAGCTGGACGGCGTGGACTGCCTGCTGCTCGGCCAGAACTACCCGGCCGAGCTGGTCGCCTCCGCCGAGCCGCTGGAGGAGTGGCGGGCGCGCAAGGCGGCCGCCGACGCCCTCGTGGCCAGGGCGCTCACCCAACGCCAGGCGCTGGCCGCCTACCACGAGCGTCCCGAGCTGACCGAGAGCCTGGTGTACGGGCCGCACAGCTGGGTCACCGGGTACGGCGCCGAGCGCTGGCTCTGGCAGAGCCGGGCGTGACGGGGCCCCATGGAGATCGCGGTCAACGGGTCCGGACGCGCGAGGACCCGCGACGAGACGGGCACCCCCGACGAACGGGGCACCTGCGGCGAGGACGACTTCCGCGCCCTCATGGGGACGTTCCCGACCGGCGTCGCCGTGGTGACGAGCGTGGGCGCCGACGGCTTCCCGCGGGGGCTGACCTGCTCGTCGCTGACGAGCGTCGCCGTACGCCCGCCCACGCTGCTGATCTGCCTCCACACCCGCAGCACCACGCTGGAGGCGCTGCGCGCGAGCGGGAGGTTCGCGGTCAACCTGCTGCGGGCCGAGTCCCGCCACGTCGCGGAGCTGTTCGCCCGGCCGGTGGCCGACCGGTTCGCGCACGTCGCGTGGGCCCTCTCGGCGGCCAACGGCCAGCCGCGGCTCGTCGAGGACGCCGTCGCCTTCGCCGGCTGCCGGGTGGCGGGGAGCCTGCTGGTCGGCGACCACGCGGTGGTGCTGGGCGAGGTCACCGACGTGACGCGGCCGGGCGGCGTCCCGCTGCTGTACGGGCTCAGGCGCTTCGCCTCGTGGCGCCCCGACCAGGACGGATGACCACCATGAGCGATCGAGAGGCAGGACGATGATGGGAGCGCTGGCGCCGATCATGAGGACGGCCCTGCGGCGGGCCTTCCGGATCGGGCGGATGTTCGAGGAGGCGGCGCGGCGGAACCCCGCCGCCACGGTCACGCTCGACCGGCCGCTGACCGTGCCGGACTCCGGCCGGATCACCTACCGCTACGACGAGCTGGCCGACGTCGTCGACGATCTCGCGGCCCGGTTGCGGCAGGCGGGCGTGGGGCGGGGCGAGTACGTCGCGGTGCACAAGGACGCCGGCTTCGACCTTCCGCTGCTGGCCTGCGCCGTGGCCAGGGCCGGTGCGGTGCCCGTCATGCTGTCTCCGGCGATGGACCCGTCGGTGGTCGTGGTGCTGCTGGCCCGGCTGCCGTCGCCGTGGGTCGTCACGGACGCGGCCCGGCTGGCCCGGCTGGCCGGTGAGGACGCGTTCCGGAGCACCAGGGTCGTGCTCGCCGACGGCCCGGCGCCGCCCGGCGCGGACGTCACCGAGCTGGCCGCCCTCGCCGGCGCGCCCCGGCGGCCGCCGGTCGACCTCCCGCCCGACCACGCCGCGCTCATCACCCACTCCTCCGGGACGACGGGCGTGCCCAAGCTGATGGTGCACACCACGCGGACGCTGTCCCACCGGCTGCTCCCGCAGCAGCTGCTGGCCTGGCCGGTCCGGCGCCGGGCGCGGGTGCTGCTGGCCATGTCGTTCGTGCACTCGCGGTTCTTCAACTCGCTCGGGGTGTTCCTGGCGTACGGGAACCCGCTCGCGGTGATCGGCGGGACGGACCTCGGCACGGTCCGGCGGATGCTGGAGACCACCCGGCCGCTCCTGGTGGAGACCCATCCCAACAACTTCGTGCTGTGGGAGGACTTCGCCGACGAGCCCGGCGGGCCGCTGGCCGGCGTGCGCTACTACAGCAGCACCTTCGACGCCATCCACCCCGGGACGGTCAAGAAACTGCTGTCGGCGTCCCGGCACCGCCGTCCCGCGCTGCTGCAGCTGTTCGGCCAGAGCGAGACGGGACCGCTGACGGGCTGGCTCAACACCCCGCGCAACGTGGAGCGGATGGACGGCCGGTGCATCGGCTACCCGCTGCCGGGGTTCGTGCGGCTGCGGGTCGTGGACGCCGCGGGCCGGCCGGTGCCGCGGGGCGTGATCGGCCGGCTGGAGGTGCGCACCCGCGGCCGGGTCCGTACGTACCTGGGCGAGGACGAGCGGTACCGGTCCCAGCTCACCGACGGCTGGTGGTACGTCGGCGACATGGGCTGGCGGGACCGCGCGGGACGGGTCCACCTGGCCGACCGCGAGGTGGACAAGATCGACGAGATCGCCAGCAACCTCGGCCTGGAGGACGTCCTCATGGAACGCCTTCCGGAGATCTCGGAGCTGGTGATCGTGCCGGATCGGGACGGACGCCCGCGTCCCGTCCTGGCCGTCCGGCACGACCGGCCGCTGGACCGCGGGCGGTGGGCGGCGGCCGTGGCCGGGCTGCCCGGCCTGGGGAGCCCGATCCAGTGGCGGTTCGCCGACTTCCCGCGCACCTCCACGTGGAAGATCAGGCGGCTGGAGATCCGCGAGCTGCTGGGGACCGAGGACGAGCCGGCACCGGTGCCGGCCGACACGTCAGAGGAAGTAGGAGCACTAAATGTCGACAAATCGCTATAAGTGGGGGATCTCCCATCCGGGGTTGGACCGGCTGCAGCAGGCCGTCGAGCCGATCCGCGACAAGATCCTCGCCCACCCCCTGTACACGTCACTGAACGACCTCGGCGACGTGGTCACCTTCATGGAGCACCACGTCTTCGCCGTCTGGGACTTCATGTCCCTGCTCAAGACCCTCCAGAACCGGCTCACCTGCGTACGGGTGCCGTGGGTGCCCGAGGGCCCGCGGACCAGTCGCCGGCTCGTCAACGAGATCGTGCTCGTGGAGGAGAGCGACACCCTCGGCCACGGCTACACCAGCCATTTCGAGCTGTACGTCGACGGGATGCGGCAGGCCGGCGCCGACACCCGTCCCGTCGAGGCGTTCATCGCCCAGCTGCGCGCCGGCGCGACCGTCACCGGCGGCCTGGCCGCCGCGGACGTTCCCCGGCCCGCGGCCGCGTTCGTCGAGACCACGTGGCGCATCATCGCCGAGGCGCCCCTGCACTGCCAGGCCGCCGCGTTCGCCTTCGGCCGGGAAGACCTCATCCCGGACATGTTCGACCGCGTCCTGCGAATCGACCGGCACGCCGACGCGCTCGCCACCTTCCGCGACTACCTGGAGCGGCACATCGAGGTCGACGGCGAACAGCACACCCCCATGGCCATGCAGATGCTCGTCGACCTGTGCGGCGACGAGCCGGCGACGTGGGACGAGTGCGCCGACACGCTCACCACCGCACTGGAGGCCAGGCACGCCCTGTGGGACGCCATCGCGGAGCGGATCGCCGGCTAGGCCGCCACGTCTTCCCGGAAGGGGTGTACCGATGCTGCTCTCCCGGCGTGCGTCCCCGGCCGTGCCGGAGGCGCCCTCCCCGCCCGCGGCTCCGGCCGTGCCGGTGCCGGACTGGTCCGGTGGCGGCGACCTCGGCACAGTGGTCGCCGAGCTCGGGCGGCGGCCTCCGCTCGTGTCCTTCGCCGCCTGCCGCGACCTGCGGGACCGGCTCGCCGAAGGCGCCACAGGCGGCGGGCTCGTCCTGCAGGCCGGGGACTGCGCGGAGCTGTTCGCCGAGGTGTCGCCCGCACGCGTCGGCCGCAAGGTCGCGCAACTCGCCGAGCTGGCGGCGATCCTCGCCGGGGCGAGCGGGCCCGCCGGTGTGGTGGTGGTCGGCCGGCTCGCCGGCCAGTTCGCCAAGCCGCGCTCGCACCCCACCGAGGTCACCCCCGACGGCACGCCCGTGCCGATCTACATGGGCGACGCGGTGAACGGGACGGCCGCGACCCCGCACGCCCGCACGCCCAGGGCGGAGCGGCTGCTGCTCGCCTACGACAAGTCCGCCGAGGTGCTCCGGCACCTGTCCGCCGCCCGCGCTCCGGTCTTCACCAGCCACGAGGCGCTGCTGATGCCGTACGAGGAGCCGCTGGTCAGGGCCGCGCCCGGCGGGCTCTACGGCTCGTCGGGCCACCTGCTGTGGGTGGGGGAACGTACCCGGCGGCCGGACGGGCCGCAGGTGGCGCTGGCGGCCCGGGTCGCCAACGCGGTGGCCGTCAAGCTCGGGCCGTCCGCCGGGCCCGCCGACGTGGCCGCGCTCGTCGAGGCGCTCGACCCCGGACGGGAGCCCGGCCGGCTGGCCTTCGTCGCCCGGCTGGGGGCCGGTCGCGTGACCGGGGAACTGCCCTGGCTGCTGCGCGCCGCCATCGACCGCGGCGCCCGGCCGCTGTGGTGGTGCGACCCGATGCACGGCAACACGATCCGCCACGACGGGTACAAGGTCCGCGTCGTCGACCACGTGATCGCCGAGGCGCGGGCGTTCGTCCGGGTCGCCCGGCGACACGGCGTCCGCCCGGCCGGCCTGCACCTGGAGATCACTCCGGACGACGTCACCGAGTGCCTGGACCACGCCGAGCGGCCCCTGCCCGCGATCGATCCCGCCCGCTACCGGACCGGCTGCGACCCGCGCCTCAACCCGGAACAGGCCCGCCGGGTGGTCACCGCCTTCGCCGAGGAGCTCACCCGCTGAGCCCGCCACCCGGCCGCGCCGGATCCGCGACCGACCGGGCCCGCCACCGGCCCCGCCCGCCAACCCCCGACGACCGAAACGCGCAGGAGACCTGCCGATGCCAACCGATGTCACCACGATCCGGCCGCTGGTCGCCGGCGAGCCCATGGACAGCAGCGATCGCTCCGACCTGCTCGGCGTGCCCGGCGCCCCCGTGGCGCAGGTGCGTACGGCCCCGCCGCTGATGGCGGCCGCGGCCGTGCGGCGGGTCAGGGACGCCGCCGGCGACGGACCCGCCGACCCGCCCACCGCCGACGTGCTGTCCCGCGCCGCGGAGATCGCCCTCACCGAGGACGTCCGCGGCGAAACGCCCGACGCGTACCTGACCCGGTGCGCCCTCACCACCGGCGTGCCGAAGCCCGTCGTCCACGCCGGCCTGCGCTACCTGGCCGCGGTGATGGCCGACGTCCACCGCCACAACGCGCTCGACCTGCCGCCGATCCCCGACGTCCGCGGCATCAGGGCCCGCTGGGTGCCGCACGGCCGGCTCTTCGCCCAGTTCACCAACCTGGGCACCCACTCCGGGGGCAACTCGCTCTGGCTGCGCGCGCTCTCGCTCGGCTACCACGTCATGGTGCGCCCTGGGCGGCTCGACCCGTTCACCCCGCACCGGCTCATGGGCGCGCTGATCGCGGCCGGGCTGCCGCCGGAGCGGCTCACGCTGCTGCCGGGCCCCGACCGGGTCGGCCACCTGCTGGTGGAGCACGCCGACGCCGGCGCCGTGCAGGGGCCGCCCGAGCTGACCCGGCAGTGGGAGCGGCGGCGGAACGTCCGCGTGAACGGCCCCGGCCGCAGCAAGGTGCTCATCGACCACGAGCCCTCCGCCGCCGAGCTCGACCACCTGCGGGACGTCGTGGCCGGCGACGGCGGCGTGCGCTGCGACAACGTCTCGGCCGTGCTGACCACCGAGGACCCGGCCCGGCTCGCCGGCGCCCTCGCAGAACGGCTGGCGGCCACCCCGGTCCACCCCGTCACCGACGATCGGGCGCGGCTCCCGGCCGTGTCCGCCGAACGCGCCGCCGCGCTGCGCAAGCACCTCGGCGAACTGGCCGAGGGCCTGACCGACCACACCGCCGCCTACTACGGCGGTGACCCGCTGGCCGCGCTGGACGACGGCTCGTACGCCGTGCGGCCCGTGGTGCTGTCCGCGCCGAGCGCCGGTCACCCGTCGGTGGGCACTGAGCTGACCTCGCCGTTCGTCGTCGTCGCCCCCTGGCGGCCGGCGGACGGCCTGGCGCCGTTACGCGGCTCGCTGGTCGTGACCGTGCTGGCCGGCGACCACCTCGTCCGCCTGGCCGAGGACGAGCCCGGCATCGGACGCGTGGTCGCCGCCCCCGTGCCGCCCTGGGCGACGATGCCGCCCTCCTTGTACGGCGACGACCTGATGCACCTGCTCGCCGTCCGCAGGACGACCGTGATGGGCGGTGGCCGGAGGTGATCCGCTGCCTGCTCGTCGACAACTACGACTCCTACACCTACAACCTGTTCCAGCTGCTGGCGCAGATCAACGGGGCCGACCCCGTGGTGGTGGCCAACGACGACCCGCGCTGCCTCGACCTGGCCGCCGAGCTGGACTGTGTGGTCATCTCCCCGGGCCCGGGCGACCCCGGCAACCCGGAGGACTTCGGCCGGTGCGCCGACGTGCTGCGGCAGGCCCGCGTCCCGGTGCTCGGGGTGTGCCTCGGCCACCAGGGGATCGCGGCCGTGGCCGGCGGCGCCGTCGAGCGGGCGCCGGCCGCGCGGCACGGGCACGTCAGCCGCATCCGCCACTCCGGCGACGAGCTCTTCCACGGCATCCCGCAGGGCTTCCGCGGGGTGCGCTACCACTCGCTGCGGGTGCCCGAGCCGCCGCCCCCCGGCCTGGAGGCGATCGCGTGGGCGGAGGACGGCGTGCTCATGGGCCTGCGCCACCGCCGCCGCCCGGTGTGGGGCGTGCAGTTCCACCCCGAGTCGGTCCTGACCGAGTACGGCGCCCGCCTGCTGGCCAACTTCCGCCGCCTCGTCGAACGGCACCACGGCCGCGCCCCCACCGCGCGGCGCGCGCCCGCCGGGGAGCGGGCGGCGGAGTACACCGCGCACGTGCGCTCGGTCCCGCTGCGCGTCCGCGGCGAGCAGGTCTACCACGCGCTCTTCGCCGGCGCGCGGCACGGCATGTGGCTGGACAGCGCCCGGCACGGCCCGGGACTGGCCAGGTTCTCCTACCTGGCCGAGGCGTCCCCGCAGCACGGCGAGGTGCTGACGTACCGGGTGGACGAGCGGGAGGTCGTCGTCGAGACGCCCGGCGGCGGGTCGCGCCGGGTCGCCGGCTCCGTCCTGGACGTCCTGGACCGGGAGCTGCGGCGGCGGTCGGTGCACGCGCCCGAGCTGCCGTTCGACTTCACCGGCGGGTTCATGGGCTACCTCGGGTACGAGGTCAAGGCCGACTGCGGCGCCTCGGCCAAGCACTACTCCGACGTGCCG
>DASUCK010000522.1:0-3057 GCA_036276095.1 Nonomuraea sp.
GGGGGAGCGAGCGGGTCGTCAGGCGGCAGTGGCCCGTCCAGGCCGCGGTGGGCGGGTGGGGCGGAAGGCCGGATGGCGGGTGGGGCGGAAGGCCGGTGGGTCGGAAGGAGTGGTCGTGCGGGTGGCGTTCGTGCTGGGCACCACGTCCGGGGGGACGGGGCGGCATGTGCTGATGCTGGTCGAAGGGCTGGTGCGGAGGGGACATCAGGTGCTCGTCGCGGGGCCGCGGAGTGTCGAGGAGCGGTTCGCGTTCACCGGTGCGGGCGCGCGGTTCGTGGAGGTGGCGGTCTCCGATCGGCCGCATCCCGTCAACGACCTGCGGGCGGTGCTGGCGGTCGGGCGAGCCACGCGCGGGGCCGACGTCGTGCACGCCCATGGGCTGCGGGCCGGGGCGCTGGCGGCGCTCGGCGCGGTGGCGCGGGCGCGCCGGGCGGGCGGGAGCGGGGCCTACGGGCGGAGGCTGGTCGTCACCCTGCACAATGCGCTGACGGCGGGGGGATTCGTCGGATTCGTCTACGGGGTGCTGGAGCGGATCGTCGCGCGAGGGGCCGACCGGGTGCTCGTCGTGTCGCCCGATCTCGGGGAGCGGATGACCAGGCTGGGCGCGCGGGACGTGCGGGCCGCTGTGGTGCCGGCGGCTCCGCTGCCGGCCGCCGGGCGTACACCCGAGGAGGTCAGGGCCGATCTGGGGGCCGGTGAGCGGGCGATGTTGCTCACGGTGGCCCGGCTGGCTCAGCAGAAGGGACTCGAGACGTTGCTCGACGTCGCCCGCGGGCCGTGGACGGCGGGGCGAGAGCCGCTGTTCGTGGTGGCGGGGGACGGGCCGTTGCGGGCGGAGCTGGAGAAGAGGATCGCGGCGGAGGCGCTGCCGGTACGCCTGGTGGGGCATCGGGCGGACGTTCCCGACCTGCTCCGGGCCGCGACGGCGGTGCTCAGCGTCGCGCGCTGGGAGGGGCAGCCGCTCAGCATCCGGGAGGCCCTCATGGCGGGCACGCCGGTGATCGCCACGGCCGTGGGAGGAGTTCCCGAGATCGTGGGGGACGCGGGAGTGCTGGTCCCGTACGGGGACGTGCGGCGGTTGCGGGAGGCGGTGCGGAGGGTGGTGGAGCAGCCCGGAGCTGCGGAAAGGCTGGCGGAGGCGGCGGCGCGGCGCGGCCGGGAGATGCCGGGCGAGGACGACGCCGTGGAGCGGGTGCTGGAGGTCTACGGTCACGTGGGTTCAAGGGATGATTAGGTGGGCCTTGGGCGTTCTCGTATACTGCCTGGGTTAGGGGAGGGGAGTATCCCTTCGCGACAGCCTCGTCATCACGGTGCAGCCCCACTCCACGGGGCCCCCGGGGCTGCCGGTCCGCGGAATGTGGCGGGCGGGAGAGACCTCCGGCAATGAGTCGTGCATGCCGGAGGGTCAGGAAACGTGAGCGTACCCCTGTGGGCCTGGATCGCCGTGATCGGTGGTCTTCTTGTCGTCCTCGCCATTGACTTGTGGATCGTCGACCGCGGAGAAGCACGCGAGTTCTCCATGCGGCAGGCCGGCTACTGGGTGACGTTCTACGTCCTCCTCGCCGTGGCGTTCGGGGCGGTCCTGTGGGCCGGCTACGGAGGTGACAAAGCCGGGGAGTTCTTCGCCGGTTACATCACCGAATACAGCCTCAGCGTCGACAATCTGTTCGTCTTCCTCATCATCATGAGCAGGTTCGCCGTGCCGCGCGCCTACCAGCACAAGGTGCTGCTGGTCGGCATCGTGCTGGCGCTGGTCATGCGCGGCATCTTCATCGCGCTCGGCGCCGCGGCGCTGGAGCGGTTCGGCTGGCTGCTCTACGTTTTCGGCGCCTTCCTGGTCTACACTGCGGTCACCATCGTGCGCGACCACCTCAAGGGCTCCGAAGAGGAGTTCAACGAGAACATCCTGCTCAGGTGGGTGCGCAAGGCGTTCCCCACCACCGAGGGATACGTCGGCTCCAAGGTCACCGTCAAGATCGACGGCCGGCGCATGGTCACCCCGATGCTCATCGTGATGGTCGCGATCGGCACCACCGACCTGCTGTTCGCCCTCGACTCGATTCCGGCGATCTTCGGCCTCACCAAAGACCCGTTCATCGTCTTCACGGCCAACGCGTTCGCCCTGATGGGGCTGCGTCAGCTCTACTTCCTCCTGGGCGGCCTGCTGCAGCGGCTCGTCTACATCAGCTACGGTTTGGCGTTCATTCTCGGGTTCATCGGGGTTAAGCTGGTATTGGAGGCGTTGCACGCCAGCCATGTCTCCTGGGCGCCCGAAATCCCCATCTGGGTCTCGCTCTCGGTCATCGGCACCACCATGGTCATCACCACTGTGGCCAGCCTGGTCAAAGCCCGCATCGACGCGCGCAAGGGCGAGGAGCCGCACCCTGAGCAGGTCTAGCGCGATGGGCTTCGAGGCGCTTTGCTTTGTGTAGTTGCGCCGTGTAATAGTTGCTGGTTCTGTAGCATCACGGCAAAGCGCCCCAAGTCCAGTCACCACCAAAGGTTGTACGTGTCAGACGATTCTGCTAAGTCGAGCCGCGTCCGGCTCGCACGCGGGGTCTCCCCGTGGCTCTTCCCGACGGCGGCCGCGGCGGCCGCCACCGCGCTGCTGACGCGCAAGGACCGGCGTTGGGCGCTCGCGGCGGTGCCGCTGAGCGCCCTCACCGGGGGCATGCTCTGGTTCTTCCGCGACCCCGACCGCACTCCCGGCGAGGGCCGCGTCCTGTCCCCCGCTGACGGCGTGGTGCAGAGCATCGACCCGTGGCCCGACGGCCGCATCCGAGTGGCGATCTTCATGAGCCCCCTGAACGTTCACGTCAATAGGGCACCCCTTGCGGGAGTTGTCACCTCCGTGCAGCATGTGGCAGGTGGGTTCCTGCCGGCGTTCAACAAGGACAGCGACCAGAACGAGCGCGTGGTGTGGCATTTCGAGACCGCGCTGGGCGACATCGAGATGGTGCAGATCGCGGGCGCGGTGGCGCGCAGGATCGTGCCGTATCTGAGCGCCGGCGCCAAGGTCGCGCCGGGCGCGCGGATCGGGCTCGTCCGGTTCGGTTC
>DASUCK010000523.1:0-4987 GCA_036276095.1 Nonomuraea sp.
GCCGCTATTCCCCAGGTAAAATCTCGCACAAGGCGAGATCGTAGACGAATCAGACCATGTCGAACGAGTGGGGGTCGGCGCCGAGCCGCAGGCCCCGGTTGAGCGCGCCCATCGCGGCCATGTCCTCGGCGTCCAGGATGAAGTCGAACACGTTGATGTTCTCCTTGATCCGCGCCGGCGTGGCCGACTTGGGGATGGCGACGTTGCCCAGCTGCAGGTGCCAGCGGAGCACGATCTGCGCGGGCGTCTTCCCGTGCTTCCCCGACAGCACCGCCAGCGCGGGGTCGCCGAGCAGGCCCCGCCCCTGGCCCAGCGGGCTCCATGCCTCGGTCAGGATGCCGTTGGCCTCGTGGAAGGCGCGCATGTCGCGCTGCTGCAGGTAGGGGTGGAGCTCGATCTGGTTGATGGACGGCGTGATGTCGGTTTCGTCCATCAGCCGGGTGAGGGTCTCGACGGTGAAGTTGGAGACGCCGATGGCCCTCGCCCGCCCGTCCCGGTAGATCTTTTCCAGCGCCCGCCACGCCTGCACGTACTTGTCCTGCTTCGGGACCGGCCAGTGGATGAGGAAAAGATCGACGTGGTCGAGGCCGAGCCGGGCCAGGCTCTCGTCGAAGGCCCGCTCGGCCCGGCCGTGGTCGGCGTTCCACAACTTGGTGGTGACGAACACCTTCTCCCGCGGCAACCCGCAGGAGCGCACGGCCCGGCCCACGTCCTCCTCGTTCCCGTACGCCGCCGCCGTGTCGATGTGCCGGTACCCGGCCTCGATCGCCGTCCGCACGGTTTCCTCGGCCCGGTCGCCGGGGATCTGCCAGACGCCGAAGCCCAGTTGAGGGATCTGCACGCCGTCGGTGTTGAGCATGAGTGAGTTCATGCTCTCCATTGTTCATGTCGTGTTCCAGGCCGCTTAAGGCGGCGGGGGTAACTTAGAGCGGTCATGAACGGGCCATCACCCGGCTGGGAGGGCAACGAGTGGTCGAACAGGCGTCGGCCTGGGTGGAGTCCCCGCTCCAGATGCTGTGCGCCGTCGAGGCCCACCACGCCGGGCTCCTCGGGCCCGAGACGGCCGTCGTACCGCGAGCGGGCCTGCGGCCGCTGAAGGCCACCCGCAAGGAGCTGCGCCGCCTCGGCCTGCCCGGCGGCCTGGAGCTGGCCGAGCCGCGCGAGCGCATGCCGCGGCGCGTGCAGGCCGTCGGCGACGCCTTCTCCGGCAAGGTGCAGCTGCGCTGGCTGGTGTCCAACCCGGGCCGCATCGTCATCGTCGACGACGGGCTGGCCACGATCCGGCTGCTGGAGCTGCTGGCCGCCGGCCCCTACCGGCCGCTGCTGCGGGCCCGCGCCCAGCCGACCGGGCTGCGGGCCGCGCTCGGCCTGGCGGCGGCGCTGCGGCTGCGGCTGAGCGACGTCTCCGTCTTCACCGCGCTCGACGTGGACAAGACGCTGGAGGAGGCCGCCCGCGGGGCCGGCGTCGACGTCGTCCGCCACGACTTCGCCTGGCTGCGCGCCCAGCCGCCGAGCGCCGAGGGCCCGGCCGAGCGCACGGTCGTGCTCGGCACCTCCCTGGTCCGCAACGGCCTCGTCCACCGCGACCGCTACCTGCGCTGGCTGACGGACCTGGCCGGGCAGGAGCCGGTCGCCTACTACCCCCACCGCCGCGAGGACCCGGTGGACGTCGCGCTGATCCGGGAGCGGCCCGGCATCACCGTGCACGACGTCGGCGTGCCCGCCGAGCTGAGCCTGCGCGGCCTCGACCCCGGCCAGCGCGTGCTCAGCCTCCCCTCGACCGCCCTCACCTCGCTGCGGGTGCTGCTCAGCCCGCGCGGTGTCGCCGTCGAGCCCGTGGACGTTCCCGAAGACTGGTGGACCAGCAGGGCGGCCCCCGCCCTTCGCTCGCATCTGACTGGAGTGTCCGGTTGAACGTGTTGGCGGTGGCCGACTCCGACTCGTACCTGAAGTGGGCCGCCTGCCTGCTCGCCGACCTGCCCGCGGGCTGCGTGACCGACCTGCTGGTCGTGCGCACGCCGATCGCGCCCTCGCCCGAGCAGATCACCGCGGCCGTCGGCGACCGGGAGCAGCCGCCGGTGCTCTCGGCCCGGTCCGTACGCCGGGCCGCCGAGCGCGCCCGCCCCGACGTGATCCTCGTGGCCTGCACGGGCCCGGTGGTGGACGTCCTGGTGGCCGAGGTGCTCGGCGACCTGCGGCCGCGGCCGGTGTTCGTCAGCGGCCTGCCGGGCATCTCGGTGCCGGCGACCGAGAAGGCGTGGCTCTTCCGCAGCGGATGCGACCTGTTCGTGGTGCACAGCGAGCGCGAGGCGGCCGAGTTCGCCGAGCTCGGCCGCCGGCTCGGCGGGGGAGGGGCGGTGGGGCTGGCCCGGCTGCCGTTCCTGCGGGCCGGGGCCGCCGCGCCGGGCGGAAACCGGGTGGTGTTCGCCACGCAGGCCAAGGTGCCGCGGGAGCGGGAGCAGCGCGAGAGCATCCTGGCGGCGCTGGCCGAGCTGGCCCGGCGGCGTCCCGATCTCGACGTGGTGGTCAAGCTGCGGGCTCTGGAGGACGAGCGGCAGACGCACCACGAGCGCTTCCACTACCAGCGGTTGTGGCGCGACATGGGGGAGCCGGGGCGGCTGGCGTTCGAGGCCGGGTCGATGCACGACCAGCTGACGCGGGCGGCCGGGTTCGTCACGGTGAGCTCGACGGCGGCGCTGGAGGCCATCGCGCTGGACGTGCCGTCGCTGGTGCTGAGCGACTTCGGCGTGAGCGCCGAGATGATCAACCTGGTATTCGCGGGCAGCGACCTGCTCGGCACCCTCGACGACCTGGCCGCGGGCGGCTTCCGCACGGCCTCGGCCGCCTGGTGCGCCGCCAACTACTTCCACCCGGCCGACCGTGACGACTGGTCGGGGCTGCTGACCGGGCTGGTGATCTCCCGCCCGCGGGTGCCGGCCCGGTCGCTGCTGGACGGCCCCGAACACGCGGCCGCCCGCCGGCGGGCCAGGCTGCGCGTGGAGGTGCCGCCGACGATGCTGCGGGCCGGCTACAAGGCCAGACGGCGCATGCGCCGCTACCTCAAGGCGCTCACGTAGGCGCTCGACGCGCTCGCGGAAGCCGCCACCTCAAGGCGCTCGTGCGACGGGCAGGGCCCCCGGCGGCCGGGGGCCGGGGGGCTGCCGTCACATCGCCGCTCTGATCTTCCTCTTCAGCCGGGACAGCGCCGTGGGCCTGGCGGCGATGAAGCCCAGCGTCTCCAGGCGCTTGCGCCTGAAGTAGCGCGGGTCGAACTCGATGCCCTCCGGCCGCAGCTCGGGATAGGTGTCGGCCTGCATGCAGTAGCCGACCGCGCGCACCAGCGCCGGCAGGTCCACCGCCGGCGGCCGGTCGATGCGCCCCTCGGGCGACAGGCGCGGCAGCAGCGCGTCCACGATCGTGGCCGGGATCCGGTTGCTGTTCTCGTACGGGGTGAGCCGGTCGAGCACCAGCTCCGTCCCGTACGCGGCCACCGGCAGCCCGAAGTACCGCCAGGCCGTGACCAGCCCCGTGGAGAAGCAGCCCACCACCAGTTCGGGACGTGGCGCGCCGAAGCACACCTCGGCCGGCACGTTCTCCGGCGGCACCGACAGCCGCACGCCGAGCGGCTCGGCCGCGGCCCGCAGGAGCCGCGCGTGCCGGCGCCCGGCGGCCGGGTGGGGCTTGAAGACGATTTCGGTGTGGCCGCGGGCGGCCAGCGCCCTGAGCATCGCGGCGTGCAGCCCCGCCTCCTCCTCGGCGGTGACGAGCTCCAGCGCCGACAGGTACTGGCCGAGGATGACGGACTGGCCGCCGGGCAGGCCGGGGGCGGTGGCGGCCACCTCGGACACGATCGCCAGGAAGCGCTCGGCGGGCAGGATCTCGGGCGGGACGCCGTACTCGCTGAGCAGCAGCGGCGTCAGGCCGGGCACCAGGTCCAGGTGGAGGAGGCGGTCGATACGGCGGAAGATCTCCGCGGGCAGCGGGTCGCGGGTGGGGCCGTAGCTCATGAGTCCGTCGGAGTAGACCGTGATCGGGCAGTCGCGCACCAGCCCGGCGATCGTCCGCGCGGGCGGCACCGCGATCGACTCCAGCACCAGCTCGTCGACGTCGTCGAGCTCCCAGTGGGAGCGCAGGAGGCGCTCCATCATGGGCACCTCGATGACCCGCGCCCGCCAGTCGGACGGGTGCAGCGGCGCGATCAGCTCGTTCCACGAGCGCACCTCGTCGAAGCGGGAGCGCAGCGCCGCGAAGCCGGGCGCCCGGTCGAGCGGCGCGGACACCTCAGGGACGGCCGCGTTGTTCGACACCACCAGCAGGCGCCGCCCGCCGCCGAACCGCCCGTCGTCGATCGCGGCGGCCAGCGACATCGCCCCGAAGAGCGTCGAGGCGTAGAAGACCCTCATTTACGGCTCCTCCCGGTCGCGGCGGACCCGGACGTGGGGGCTGGGCGGCAGGTCCGGCAGCAGCTTGCGCAGCGCGGCCTCGCGTTCGACGGACATCCGCGCCACCGCCTCGGACACCAGCTCCGCCGGCAGCGAGCGCACCACCTGCGCGCCCCGCTCCTCGAACCGGGCGCGTAAAGGAGGGGTGAACCGGTCGCCGATCTCCAGGTGGTGGGCCAGCAGCGCGCAGAAGTTCCGCACCGCCTTCGGCAGGAACTCCGGCTCCACGTCCTTGAACACCAGCTCGAAGGCGTCGAAGAAGTGCAGCTGGCGCTCGTCGCCGACCTGCGTCAGCGAGCCGGCCACCAGGCGCCGGTAGAACACCCCCGCCAGCGACACCGCGGCGAACGTCGCGGCTTCACGGTGCAGCCGCCAGATCCACGGCCGGTCCTCGGCGGTGTGCAGCGAGCCGGGGAAGCGCAGCAGGTCGCCGAGCGAGCGCCGGTAGATCCCGGCCCACGCGTACGGGTAGTCGACCATGGTGCGCACGTTCGCGGGCAGGATCGCCTCGCGGGGGTCGAGCACCGCGCCCCGCCGCGCCGCCG
>DASUCK010000524.1:0-3643 GCA_036276095.1 Nonomuraea sp.
TGGTGATGCAGTCGATCTCAAGGGCCGTTCGATTGTTGGTGATGATCTTCCCTGCCCCAGGGGCGGTCCAGAAGGTCGTCTTCGTGCTGTTGACGCTCAGTTCCTGGGCGTTTTCGGCCGCAAACACGAACGTCTTCGCCATGAACAGATTGCCCTGGTGGTTGAAGCCGCAGGCGCTGCCGCAACTGTTTCCGCGAAGGTAGATGATGGCTTCCGTCGGCTGGTCCAAGAGTGTGTGAGCCGTGCTCGGGTCCGGAGTGCTGGAAGGTCCGGTGCCATCCAGGACGACGTCGGCCGCAGTCGCACAAGTCGTTCGGTTGATGTTCATGACGAAGCAGCCGCCGGTGCTGCCACCCTGGATGTTGAAGCCACCTTCGACGACCAAGGTGCCGCCCTTGATGACGAGCGCACCGCCGTTGCGGATGTCGATGCTGCAGTTGGCGTAGTGGTTCCCGCCGGCCAGCACCACGGTCGTGGTGATCGCCCCGCAGATGGTGGCCGAGTCGTCGGTGAAAGCGCCGGGGTAGGCATTGGTGTAGTTTGCGTCGCTCGCGCAACAGGGCAGAGTGGGCGTCCCTGAACCGTAGGCGCTGACAAGCGCATCGATGTACGGCGGTTCGGGGGATCCTGGGGTGACGCAAGGTGACGTGGCCGCGAGGGAACATCCGTAGCGCAGCGTAACGGGGTTCCAGCCGTGGACGCCCCCCTCGGGGTCCGGTCGTGGACGCAGATTGACGGGGTAGCCGCGGTAGGCGCGCGCGCTCACGCCGTCAGGATCTAGGGCGTGGCTCTGGATCAACCCCTGCCCGTCGCAGCCCGCTGCCGGCAGTGCCGGGTTGAGCCTGACGTTCGAGGCACAGATGAGAGAACCGGCGGATGTCGTGTTGGGGTCGATGACACGCTCGCCGCCCGGCCCTGTCGCACTGCCCGCGCACGTTCCCGAACCCGCCGACTCCACAGCTATGATCCCCGGGCCGGCGTACTCGCCGTTCCTAAACGTAGGTCCTACGACCACCTTGCCACTTCCGGTGGTGATCAAGGTCTTGCAGTCGCGGGGATTCAGGACGTTCAGGGCCGCGACTTGTTCAGCGGGCCCGTCCTTGGCGTTGAACCGGGCCACGCTGTGAACCGAAGTGCGACTTCCGCCAGCGCCGATGCCCGCGGCGAGGCCGAAGTTGCGGTCCTGCAGCACGGCGACGCCGAGCCGGTCGCATCCGCCGTCTGACCCGTCTCTTTCGCCATAGAACACCTGGTCTACGCCACCCGGCGCGAGATCCGGGGTGAGGAAACCTCCGGACTCGTCGGCGGCGGTCGAAGGATCGTCCTTCGGGACGGGCCATGCAACGATCACGACCCGGTCGCCGACTCGCCTCTCGTCCCGGATGAGTGCGGGTGACGACGCCGTGCAATATGTGGCGGCGGTGACCCCGCCGGGAAGGGGATTGAAGTTGCCGCATGCTGCGGCGGGTTTCGTCAGACCCTGCAGGTTGGCCTCGAGGTAGGCCCAGGCGCGGTTGCAAGCTCGCTGAGGCTGGATGGTCTTCAGCGGGTTGAGGTACTCGGCGCCGCCCATGGCCGCTGAGTCAGCGGCTGCGCGGTTGCTTCGGCGATCCTGGCGGAGCGCGGCCACGTCGACGACCATCGCCGCAATTCCGATCATGATGACGATGAGCGCGGCGTACAGGACCGCGTAGGCGCCAGCGTCTGTCCTCCGACCCTCCTGTCCTGACAGTCGTCGGATCATGGGATCGCCGGGAGTGTCTCCGGGGCCTTCGCCTCGTACGGGGTGAACGAAAGCCCGTCCAGCTGCAACGTCGGGTTCACGAAGATCATGAAGAACGATGTCGATCGCGCCACTGCCACCTGCACGTAGTCGGTTTGGGGGATCCGCGCCGAGACTGTGCCGCCAGGACACGACCCTGCCGTCGTGGCTCCGCCGTTCTCGCTGTACCGGCTCATTAGGGGGTCTGGCAGTCCGGCACTGTCGGTAGTCACGTAGGCGACGCAACGGTAGTCGTAACCGCCGAGCGGGTTGTCGGCGTCTCCGGCCGACTCTTGGAGCGCCGTGTCCACCGCTGTGAGCCAGCTGTCGATCCCCACCGCCGGATCCGACATGTCGAATGTCGCGCCGAATCGAGATGCCTCACGAGCCGCTTGCGTGAGGTTGATCTGCTTGCTGTAGGCGGTCCCGGCCGCGATGGTGCCCATGGCGAGCACGATGAAGACCGGAAACAGCAAGGCGAATTCCACCGATGACGCCCCTCGGTCTGCGGGCGCGGCGCGGCAGAACCGTCGGTTCACAATCCTCACCAGCCCCCTTCGGGCACATCGGTCCGAGGACATCATCGGTGTCCGAAGCCGTTCGGGCCAGCAGTCCGCCCAAGATGGGTCCATCTGGTCTCGCGGACTAGTCCTTTCGGGCGGTACCCGACCTCACCCGCTGGTCACCGTGGCGACGACCCCGGAGCGGACGGTCTCGTCCTGCCAGTCGCGCGCGGATCGGGTGAGGGACAGGCCCGCGAGCGCAGCTATCGGGACCGCGACCAGGAGCGGCACCCAGGGCCACGGCGTCAACGCGAGGATCGACAGGATCATGGCGATCCACGTCGTGCGCCAGGCCAGCCGTGCCGAGTAGGCGATCATCGCGCCGGGTGGGGCGGGGGTGTCGCGGCGCCCGCGCAGGTCGGAGCGGTGTGGCTTGTGCACAGACACGTTCATGCAGAACGACGCGACGGCCAGGCTGCCGACCACGACCCCCGCCACCAGGGCCGTGAGCTGAGACCCGCTGGGGGTGCCATCGGCGCGCAAGGCACCCACGAGCAGGGCGCCGAAGATCGTGAGGGCGCAGAACTCGCCGACCACCACGGCCTTCGCCCAGAACCGCAGCGCCGGGTCGATCGGCAGCCCTTCCAGCGTCAGAGCGCCCGGGCCGTCCATGCCGAAGGCGTTGACGCCGAAGAGCAGACCCGACCCCGCCGCCACGAGCCCGGTGAGCAGCACGAGGGTGTCCCAGCTCGGTTCGGTGATCGCGGCGATCGCGCCGGGCAGCAGCGCCATGACGAGCGCGCCCCGGCGCAGCGGCGCCGAGCGCCACACGTTCGCGCGGTCGATCTGCATCAGCGCGGCGAGGTCGCCCGCTGCGGTGGTACGGCGGCGTACCGGTCGCGACTCCGGCTGCAGCCCGCCGTCGCTGACCCTGCCGAGCGCCCACCGGCAGCCGCGCTCACCGAGGTAGAAGGCAACGACTCCCACGGCGAGTAGCAGCACTACCACCCGGGCCCAGGGTCCGAGCGTGCCCTCCGAGCCCTGGACCGCGCTGATCGCGATCCCGCGGGTGGGCAGCTTGTTCAACAGAACCGTGAGGTTGCCGGTGACCTGGAGCGTGACGAGCCCCGTCACCGCTCCCGCGGCCAGGACGCGCAAGGCGATCCGGCCGGCACGTTGCTGGCGGACGCCCTCGAGCCACCAGGCCACCGCCTGGCCGACGACCGTCATGGCGAGCGCGTAGGTCACCGTCGTGACGAGGGCAAGCACGACCAGCGGCCCGGGCGCGGCGACGTAGGACGAGACCCCGACCAGCACGAGGAAGTGGACCAGCCAGGCGAGGTTGGCCGGGGCGAGGATCAGGGTCGAGGCGAACACG
>DASUCK010000525.1:0-20555 GCA_036276095.1 Nonomuraea sp.
GGACGCCCCCGGCGAGCCCGTCGCGGACGGGCTCTCCGGCAGCACGGTCTGGGTGGGCGTGCCACAGGCGGCGAGCAGGCCGGCGAGCACGACGGTGAGCACAGGAAGCACGGCGGGCGGCACGACGACGCGGGCGCGCGACGGCCCGCCGCCGTACGGGGATGACGGTCGCATGCCCGGTTAGATGCCCAGCTCGGCGGCCTGCAAGCCGCGTTTCCGCCGATCAGCGGGGCATTTCGCGGAACCGGGCGGAACCTCTACCCCGATCGGACCACAAGGCGTCATATAGGCGAGCGAATCCACAGATCACCGGTGTACCGCTGGTTCCGCCGACCGGTCGAAGGGCCGGTCGACGGGCCGGTCGACGGGAGCGGCGGGGCGGCGGCGCAGGCCGGTCGCCGAGATCGCCAGGCCGGCCAGGGCCAGCACCAGCGACACCACGATGGCCGCGCGCAACGTGCCGATCGACAGCGTCTCCACGCCGCCGCCCGAGGTGAGCACGGCGGTGACGACGGCCAGCACGATGGCGCCGCCCACCTGGCCGGAGGTGTTGAGGAGCCCGGAGGCGAGGCCCTGCTCGTCGTCGTCCACGCCGCTGACGGCCTGGATGTTGAGCGCGGGGAACGACAGCGCGAACGCCACGCCGAGCAGCAGCATGCCGGGGAGCACCAGGCCGGCCAGGCTGGGCGTGCCGTCGATGCCGAGGAAGAGGGTGTACCCGCCGGCCAGCGCGGCGGCGCCGATGACGATCAGCTTGCCGGTGCCGAACCGGTCGGCGAAGTCGCCCATCTTGGTCGAGGTGAGCGCCACCAGCAGCCCGGCGGGCAGGAACGCCAGCGCGGTGCCGAGCGCCGACCAGCCGAGCAGGTTCTGGAAGTACTGCATGGCCACGAACTGGAAGGCGACGTACGAGCCCAAGAGGATGACCAGGCCGAGGTTGGCGCGGACGATGTGGCCCGAGCGGAGGATGCCGAGGCGGACCAGCGGGTGCCGTACCCGCAGCTCGGTGCGGACGAACAGCCCGAGCAGCGCCGCCACGGCCACCAGCGACCCGATCGTGCGGGGGGAGGCCCAGCCGGCTTCGGGCGCCTGCACGACGGTGAAGACGAGCAGCAGCATCGAGGCGGTGATGAGCACGGCGCCGAGCAGGTCGTGGCCGCCGTCGGCGCGCTCCTCGCGGCCGCGCGGCAGCACCTTGAGCGCGACCGCGAGGGCGATGAGGGCGACGGGCACCGGCATGAGCAGCGTCCACCGCCAGCCGATCTCGGTCAGCAGCCCGGACAGCACCAGGCCGAGCGAGTAGCCGCTGGCGCCGCAGGCGGTGAAGATGCTCAACGCCCGGTTGCGCTCGGGGCCTTCGGGAAACGTCGTCGTGATGATCGACAATGCCGCGGGCGCGGTGAACGCGGCGGCCACGCCCTTGACGAACCGTGCGGCGATCAGCATCGCGCCGTCGTCCACGATGCCGCCGAGCAGCGACGCCACGGCGAAGACGCCCAGCGCGGCCAGAAACACCCTGCGCCGCCCGAGCAGGTCGGCGGTCCTGCCTCCGAGGAGCAGAAGACCGCCGTAGCCGAGCACGTAGCCGCTGACCACCCACTGCAGGGCGGAGGTGTCCAAGCCGAGGTCGTGCTGGATGGCCGGGAGGGCGACCCCGACCATGGACACGTCAAGGGCGTCAAGGAAGATCACCGCGCAGAGCACGGCCAGCGCGGCCCAGCGGGGGGAAACAGGAGAGGAAGGTGAGGACATAGCCCAGAACATTACATGCAATCGCATCTAATGCAAATGCACTTAATGCGCTTGCATCAGTTTTCCCGGAGTGGTAACCTCCGCGACATGGACGAGCAGTTGGTGGTCGAGACCTGGCAGTACGTCCTGGCCAAACACGCCAAGGCCATCTGCGCGCTGGAGCGCGAGCTCGGCGACCGCCACGGCCTCGGGCCCAGCGAGTTCGAGGTGCTCGACCGGATCGTGCATCACGACAGGCTGCTGCGGCTTCAGGAGCTGTGCGACGAGGTCCACCTCAGCCAGAGCGCGCTGTCCCGGGTGGTGGCGCGCCTGGAGAAGGCGGCGCTCGTCTCCCGCGACACGTGCAGCTCCGACCGCCGCGGGATCTTCGTGTGCATCACCCCGGAGGGCCGCGCCCGGCACGCGCAGGCGCTGCCCACCCACCGGGCCGTCCTCAACGAGATCTTCGGTCAGGAGGCCGTGACGCGGTCGACGACCAACGGCAGGCTCTCCCCTGCGGCGGGGCCCACGGCGTAACCGCCGTCCAGAGCCTCCAGGGCACGGGCGAAGCGCGCCGTCTCGTCGGCGTGCAGGGTCATCAGGGGCTGCCCCGCCCGTACGACGTCGCCCGGCTTGGCGTGCAGCGTGACCCCCGCGCCGAACGACACCGGGTCCTCCTTGCGGGCGCGACCGGCGCCGAGCCGCCACGCGGCCAGGCCCACCGCGTACGCGTCCAGCCGGACCAGCACGCCCGACTCCGGCGCCTCGACGGTCATGGTCTCGGCGGCCCTCGGCAGCACGGCGTCCGGGTCGCCGCCCTGCGCGGAGATCATCCGCCGCCACACGTCCATGGCCGAGCCGTCCTGGAGCGCCTTGGCCGGGTCCTTCCCGGAGATCCCGGCGGCCTCCAGCATCTCGCGCGCCAGGCGCACGGTCAGCTCCACCACGTCCTCGGGGCCGCCGCCGGACAACACCTCGACGGACTCGGCGACCTCCAGCGCGTTGCCGACCGCCCGGCCGAGCGGGCGGTCCATCGCGGTCAGCAGCGCGACCGTGCGGACCCCGGCGTCCGTGCCGAGCGCGACCATGGTCTCGGCCAGCTCGCGGGCGGTCGCGGCGTCCTTCATGAACGCCCCCGAGCCCACCTTGACGTCGAGCACGAGCGAGCCGGTACCCTCGGCGATCTTCTTCGACATGATCGACGAGGCGATCAGCGGGATCGACTCGACGGTGCCGGTGACGTCGCGCAGCGCGTACAGCTTCTTGTCGGCCGGGGCCAGCCCCGAGCCCGCGGCGCAGACGACGGCGCCGGCCGTGCGCAGGACGTGCAGCATCTGGTCGTTGGACAGCGAGGCCCGCCAGCCCGGGATGGACTCCAGCTTGTCGAGGGTGCCGCCGGTGTGGCCGAGGCCGCGGCCGGACAGCTGCGGCACGTACGCGCCGCACGCCGCCACCAGCGGCGCCAGCGGGAGCGTGACCTTGTCGCCGACGCCGCCCGTGGAGTGCTTGTCGGCCGTGGGCCGGTCGAGCGCCGACCAGTCCATGCGCTCGCCGGAGCGGATCATGGCCTGCGTCCAGTCGGCGATCTCGCGCCGGTTCATGCCGTTGAGCAGGACGGCCATCGCCAGCGCGGACATCTGCTCGTCGGCCACGTCGCCTCGGGTGTAGGCGGCGATCACCCAGTCGATCTGCGCCGTGGTCAGCTCGCCGCCGTCGCGCTTGGCGCGGATGACCTCGATGGCGTCCATCAGGCGCTCCTGCTGAGGTCGTCGGGACCGAACGCGTACGGCAGGATCGCCGCCATCGGCTTCGGCCCGTCCACGGTCTCGACCAGCAGCGACTCCCCGCCGAACTCGAAGAGCAGCTGCCGGCACCGGCCGCACGGCATCAGCAGCTCGCCGTGGCCGTCGACGCAGGTGAAGGCCACGAGCCGGCCGCCGCCGGACAGCCGCAGCGCCGACACCAGCCCGCACTCGGCGCACAGGCCGACACCGTAGGAGGCGTTCTCGACGTTGCAGCCGGTGACGATCCGCCCGTCGTCGACGAGCGCGGCCGCGCCCACCGGAAACTTCGAGTACGGCGCGTACGCCTGCCGCATGGCCTCCCTGGCCGCCTCGCGCAGGCTCTCCCAGTCAATGCTCATCAGTGCTGTTCCCCCCGCCGGTAGCGTACGCCGTCGGCCTTGGGCATCCGCAGGCGCTGCGACGCCACCAGCAGCACGAGCAGCGTGAGCACGTGCGGCGTGATGAAGACGAACTCGTTCGGCAGCTGGTCGACGGTCAGATACAGCCACAACAGCACGACGGTGCCGGCCGCGGCGGCCGCCAGCAGCGTGTAGTCCTTCGCCGTCCTGGCCGCCAGCTCGGCGGGCCGGTTCGGCGCCAGCAGCTGCCGCGCCTTGACCACCAGGTACGCCAGCAGCAGCACCGCGCCGACCAGGAAGAACGCCGTGATCGCCCCGGTGCTGCGCAGCTGCAGGCCGTTGGCGTAGCCGAAGAGCGACGCCCCGGCCGCCAGCCCTCCAGGACGCCAGTTGCCGAAGATCATGGCGGCCAGGCCGATGAAGCCGCGCCCCTGCGTCTGCCCCTCGACGTACTTGTCGGAGACGAACACCAGGAACACGCCGCCGAGCCCGGCGAACGCGCCGGAGACGACGACCGCGACGTACTTGGTCAGGTAGACGTTCACGCCGAGCGACTCGGCCGCCCACGGGTTCTCGCCGGCCGAGCGCAACCGCAGGCCGAAGGCGGTGTGCCAGAGCACGTAGTACGTCAGCGGCAGCAGCAGCACGGCCAGCAGCACCAGGACGTTCACGTTGTGGGTGAGGCCGCGCAGGATGCCCGCCACGTCGGCGACCAGGAACCACTGCGTGCTCTCCAGCTTGCCGAGCAGGTCGGGGCCGGACGACAGGATCGGCAGGCTGGGCTCCGGCGTGGACCCGGAGATCGCGGGCGAGGTGGTGATGCCCGCGCCCGCCTGGTTGGCGGGCGTGCCCTCCTTGTAGAGGACCTCGGACAGGAAGCGCGTGATGCCGGGGCCGAGCAGGTTGATGGCGACGCCGCTGATGATGTGGTCGACGCCGAACGTCACCGTGGCGACGGCGTGGAGCAGGCCGCCGAGCGCGCCGCCGACCAGCCCGGCGAGCAGCGCCGCCCACGGGCCCCACTGGTAGCCGGCCCAGCCGGCGAACCAGGTGCCCATCACCATCATGCCTTCGAGGCCGATGTTGACCACGCCGGCCCGCTCGGCCCACAGGCCGCCGAGCCCGGCCAGGCCGATCGGCACCGCGAGCAGCAGCGCGGCCGCGACCGTGCCGGACGAGGTGATGACCTCGTAGCCCGTGATGACGCGGACGAGCGACATCAGCAGGATGAGCGCGGCGACGCCGACGAGCACCAGGTGGTACGTGGTGTACCTGGTCGCCGAGGCCCCCTTGGCGGTCACGGTCATGCTGCCACCTCAAGCGGTTGGTTCCGGCCGAGCTGCTGGGCGGCCCGGCGCTCCTCCAGGCGGAGCGCCACCCGGCCGGTGATCTCGTTGGCCACCACGACCAGCAGCACGATCACGCCCTGGATGATCGTGATGACCGACGGCGGCACGTCCGCGATCTGCATCGCGCCCTGGGCCCGGTCGAGGAAGGCGAACAGCAGCGCGGCGAAGGCGATGCCGAGCGGCTTGTTCCTGCCGAGCAGCGCGACCGCGATGCCGAGGAAGCCGAGCCCGGCGGTGAAGTTGGAGTTGAACGCGCCCCGGTCGCCGAGGATCTCGGGCAGGCCGATGAGCCCGGCGATGCCGCCGGACAGCACCATCGCCGCGACGACCATCTTCTTCGGGTCGACGCCCGAGGCGAGCGCGGCCGGGCCGTTGAGCCCGCTGGCCTTGATGGTGAAGCCGAAGCGGGTGCGTTCGAGCACGACCCAGAGCCCCACGCCGAGGACGATCGCCACCAGCAGGAAGCCCCACACGCCGCCCTGCCGGGTGGGCGGCAGCAGCCCGAACCAGTCGAAGACGACGTTGAGGTTGGGGAACATGCCCGACTCCGGCAGCTCCGGCGTGGTCGTGGTGAGCTGGCCCGCGGCGCGCTCGCCCGCGAACGGGCCGCGGACGAGGTAGGAGGTGAGCGCGATCGCGACGTAGTTGAGCATGATCGTGGAGATGACCTCGTTCACGCCCCTGGTCACCTTCATGACCGCGGGGATGAGCGCGTACAGGCCGCCGACGGCCGCCGCGACGAGGATGATCACCGTGATCTGGATCGGCGCGGGCGCCGTGAACGTCGAGCCCACGTACGCCGCGCAGATGGCCGCCAGCCGGTACTGGCCCTCCACGCCGATGTTGAAGAGGTTCATGCGGAAGCCGACCGCCACCGCCAGGCCGGCGATGAACAGCGGCACCGCCCGGTTGAGGAAGGCCGCGATCGAGTTGGACTGCGCCCGCTCGGAGGCGCCGAAGTCGAAGAAGGCGGCGAACGCGTCGAACGGGCTGCCGCCCGCCGCGACGATCGCCACGCTGCAGATCGCGAAGGCCAGGATGATCGCGACGACGGCGCCGGCCACGGTGAGCAGCGCCCGGTTGAGCCCGGCTGGCATCACGTCTCCTCGGTGCCGGCGATGGCGCCGGTCATGTATCCGCCCAGCCGCTCGGGCGTGATGTCGGAAGGGTCGAGCGCGGCCACGAGCCGGCCGCGGTAGATCACCTGGATCGTGTCGGACAGGCCGATCAGCTCGTCGAGGTCGGCGGAGATCAGCAGCACGGCCAGGCCCGCCGCCCGGGCGTCGCGCAGGTGGTCCCAGATGGCGGCCTGCGCGCCGACGTCCACGCCGCGCGTGGGGTGGGCGGCGATGAGGAACGTGGGGGCGCCGCTCATCTCACGGCCCACGATCAGCTTCTGCTGGTTGCCGCCGGACAGGGCCAGGGCGAGGGTGTCGACGCCCGGCGTGCGGACGTCGTATTCCTTGACGATGCGCTCGGTGTCGCGCCGGGAGGCGCCCCGGTCGACCCAGATGCCCCTGCGGGCGGGCTTCCTGGTCTGGTGGCCGAGCACGCGGTTCTCCCACAGGGACGCCTCCAGCAGCAGCCCCTGCCGGTGGCGGTCTTCGGGGATGTAGCCGATGCCGGCCTCCCTGCGCCGCAGCGTGGACCACGCGCTGATGTCCCGGCCGGCCAGCGAGATGACGCCGTGCGCGGGACGGATGCCCATGATGGCCTCGATCAGCTCCGACTGGCCGTTGCCCTCGACGCCGGCGATGCCGAGGATCTCGCCCTCGTGGATCTCGAACGCCACCTCGTCGAGCAGCAGCCGCTTGCCCTCCGCGCGGAGCTGGCCGGCGTACGCGGCGACCGGGGTGCCTTTCGGGATCGGGTGGTGGCCGCCGGCCTCCATGGTGAGGTGCCGCACCTCGAACGCCACCCGCTCGGTCACCGTGGACTCGCGGGTCTCGGGTGTGGGCAGCTCGCTGCCGACCATGAGCTCGGCGAGCTGGCGGGCGCTGGTGACCTCGCCGCGCGGCAGGCTCGCGACGGTGGTGCCGCGCCGGATCACGGTGATCGCGTCCGCGATGTCGAGCACCTCGTCGAGCTTGTGGGAGATGAAGATGACGGTCAGGCCCTCGGCCTTGAGCTCGCGCAGGTTCTGGAAGAGCTCCTCGACCTCCTGCGGCACCAGCACGGCCGTGGGCTCGTCGAGGATCAGGATGCGGGCGCCGCGGTAGAGGACCTTCAGGATCTCGACGCGCTGGCGGTCGCCGACGCCGAGGTCCTCCACGAGCTTGTCGGGGTCGACGCGCAGGCCGTGGCCGGCGGCGAGGTCGTTGATGCGGGCACGGGCCGCGGCGATGTCGAGCCGGCCGAGCTTGCTCGGCTCGGCGCCGAGGATGACGTTCTCCAGCACGGTGAGGTTGTCGGCCAGCATGAAGTGCTGGTGGACCATGCCGATGCCGGCCGCGATGGCGTCGCTCGGCGTGCGGAAGCCGACTTCCGTGCCGTTGATCCTGATGGTGCCCTCGTCCGGCTTCTGCATGCCGTAGAGGATCTTCATCAGGGTGGACTTGCCCGCGCCGTTCTCCCCGACGATGGCGTGCACCGTGCCGGGGTCGACGGTGATGCGGATGTCGTGGTTGGCGACGACGCCGGGGAAACGCTTGGTGATGCCCTCCAGCTCTACGGCGGGTTTCGCCGTGGCCAGGGTGTCAGCACTCATTCTCGCCTCTCCTCAAGGCGGGCGGAATGACCGAAGGCCCGAAGCGAACGGACTCCGGGCCCTCGGTCAAGGTCCTACCCAGGTTACGGCTTAGCCGGAACCGTAATTTTGCCGTCGACGATCTCCTGCTTGGCAGCGTCGAGCTTGTCCTTGATGTCGTCGATCTCGCCGCCGGTGGTGGCCAGGCCGACGCCGTCGACCTTGAGGTCGTACGTCACGTCGGTGCCGCCCTTGGCGCCGCCCTGGAACGCCTTGATGAACTCGAACACGCCGACGTCGACGCGCTTGAGCATCGAGGTCATGATGACCGACTGCAGGTCGGTCTCCTTGACCGTCTGCCGCTGGTCGGAGTCGACGCCGATGGCCTTCTTCTTGGCCGCGGCCGCCGCCTGGAACACGCCGAGGCCGGAGTCGCCGGAGGCGTGGTAGACGATGTCCGCGCCGTCCTGGTACATCTTCTCGGCGGCCAGCTTGCCCTTGTCGGGGGCGCGGAAGCCGGAGAAGTCACCGTCGGGCGTGAGGTACTTCACGTCGATCTTGATGTCCGACTTGACGGACTTCGCACCGGCCACGAAGCCGGCCTCGAACTTCTTGATCAGGTCGTTCTCGACGCCGCCGACGAAGCCCAGGTGGCTGCTCTCCGACTTGTTCGCCGCGGCCACGCCCGCCAGGTACGATCCCTGCTCCTCGGCGAACAGCAGGCCGGTCACGTTGGGCGCGTTGGAGGCGGAGTCGACGACCGCGAACTGGATGTCGGGATATTCCTCGGCGGCCGCCTTGATGTCCTCGCCGTACGCGAAGCCGACGCCGATGATCGGGTTGTAGCCCGCGTCGGCGAGCTGGCGCAGCAGGTCACCGCGGTTGGAGCCGTCGGAGGCCGGGCTCAGCTCCTTGATCTCCGCGCCCAGCTCCGTCTTCGCGCGCTCCAGACCCGCGTACGCGGCGTCGTTGAACGACTTGTCACCGCGTCCGCCGATGTCGAAGGCCAGACCCACCTTGAGCGCGCTCTTCGGCGCCTCGCTGCTGGCGCCACCGGTCGGCGCCTCGCTCGCCGTGGTGGATCCGCCACCACCGCCGCCGCCGCATGCGGCCGCTGCCATGAGCATGACGCCGGCCACCGAGCCGAGCGCCAGCCTGTTGAATCGCTTGCCGAGCAAGGCGACTCCCTTCCATTTCCCCGCCGTCGAACTTCATCGCAGGCGCGAAGAAACGTACGGCACACCTGCACGGAAGATAGTTGCTTGACCAGGGCAGACCAAATCGGTACACAGGGTCGCAACCGCTCCGTTATCGACCTCAGGCGCGACCGTGACCTGAGTCCCCGTCTCGCGGACATGCCGCACGTGGCGCGAGGTTTGCCCGACATTGGCGCTGAATCGCCTCTTGCTCGGGGCCGCGTCCTGGCGGAGATTCGAGCGACCGGTGGAATCCACCATCCCCGCCACCACTCTGGCCACCACTTTGGCCGCTACCCCCGCCGTCACGATCGAGAACGGCGCCACCCAGCCGGTCTTCTCCCGGGCGGAGGCGGTCAAGCAGACGGTGTTCGTCGAGGTGGCGGGCACCGACAGCGACGTCGACGGCAAGCCCGACCGGGTCGCCCTCCCCGCGCTCCACACCCTCCAGAACAAGCTGGCCGCCGAACCCTTCGACGGCTACTACTGCCCGGACCACCAGGACCCCGCCGCCCCCGGCGGGGGTCCTCCTGCGGGTTGAAGAACTCCGCACGGGGATGGCGTTGCCGCGACCGACCCGGAGGGAGTGGCGGGCGGCGGTCAGGCCATGGCGGTGGTGATCGGGTCGAGCGGGCCGACCTCCCACAGGGCGGTCAGGGCCGTGGCGGCCATGACGCGCACGCCCATCGCGATCGCCTTCTCGTCGATGTCGAAGGTGCCCTGGTGGATGTCGTACGTCACGCCGTCCGGCGACCGCGTGCCCAGGCGGGCGAACGCGCCGGGGATCGACTCCAGGTACCAGGCGAAGTCCTCGCCACCCAGCGACTGCTGGGTCGGCACCACGGCGCCCGCGCCGAGCGCGCGCTCGGCCGCCTCGCCCAGCATCTCCACGCTGACCTCGTCGTTGACCACGGGCGGCACGCCGCGCTTGTAGTCCATGGTGGCCTCGATGCCGTAGGCTCCGGCGACCGACTCCAGCAGTGACTTGATCAGGTCGGGAGCGGCGTGCCAGGCGTTCTCGTCGAGGCAGCGCACGGTGCCTTCGGCGACGCCGTCGTCGGGGATGGCGTTGGCCGCCGAGCCGGCCTCGACCCGCCCCCACACGAGGCTGAGCGAGGAGCGGGGGTCGACGCGGCGCGACAGGGCCGCGGGCAGCTCGGTCAGGATCTTGGCCAGCGCGAAGACCAGGTCGGCGGTCAGGTGGGGGCGGGCGGTGTGGCCGCCGGGCCCGGAGACGCGGACGGTGAGCTTGTCGCAGGCGGAGGTGATCGGGCCGGACCTGAGCCCGACCTGGCCGACGTCGACCCGCGGGTCGCAGTGGAGACCGAAGATGCGGTCGACGCCGCTGATGCCGCCGTGGGCCATGACCTCCAGCGCGCCGCCGGGCAGCTCCTCGGCCGGCTGGAAGATCAGCCGGACCCGGCCGGGCAGCAGGCCGGCGGCGGCCTGCTCGGCGAGGAACAGCGAGGTGCCGAGCAGGATCGCGGTGTGGACGTCGTGGCCACAGGCGTGGCAGGCGCCGGGCACGGTGGAGCGGTAGGGAGCGTCCTTCTCGTCCTGCAGGGGCAGCGCGTCGATGTCGGCGCGGAGCGCGACGGTGGGGCCGTCGCCGCTGCCGACGTCGCAGATCAGGCCGGTGCCCCGGGGGAGCACCGTCGGCGCAAGCCCGGCGGCGGTGAGCCGCTCGGCGATGCGCTGTGTCGTGCGATATTCGGCGAAGGCCAGCTCAGGGTGCATGTGGAGGTCGCGGCGGAAGGCCACGAGGTCCCCTTCGGTCTCCGCCAGGAACGCGTCGAGTTCCCCCCGAAGCTCACGTCCCCGCATATGTCACCGTCCCGTCCATGCCGCGCCGCACCATCGGAAGCCACCGCGGCTCATGCGCTGTAAAAAGGCTCGTCCACCACCGCCTCGCCACCCGGTCGAGCGGCGCTCGGCGAATCAGAGAACACACCCGCCGGTGAGGGGGTGTGCGAGATCGTCAGCATGGGCTTAGCGTTCGTCGATACGCGAGTGCCGCTGCAACCCGGGAGCACAGCGGTCGGCCGTGAGCCCGATGGCGATGCCTCGACTCTATCGCCCCCGCGCTTGTTCCCGCCGACAGATAACCCAAAAGTTAGCCGAAGGCACGTCCGTAATCCCAGGTGGTCACGCTACGTGCACCCGCCGAGCAGCCCGGAAATAGTCATAAGGGATCATTAGATCGTCACCCGATGAAGCCACTTCCAAACGTGGTCGGCGATTTCGAATCCTGTCACCTTCTGTCATGGTCATCACACTTCGGCGATGGCTGTCTTTGAGAATAATGCGTGTTTCACTCGCTATATGATCACTAATATCCCGTTCGGGGAGAAGTATGCCGGGTTGAGCATCTTCGAGCCGAGTGAGGGGACCCTGGTGGTCGTACCCTCGCTCTCCCTTCCGCAGGACGAGCTCCGCCGCATCACCGCGGCCAGGTCCTACGAGGAGCGTCTGCTCTTCCTCCTGCTGGCGCTCCGCGAACCCGGGGTCAAGGTGGTCTACCTCTCCTCCGCGCCCATCGATCCGGACATCATCGACTACTACCTCGCGTTCCTGCCCGATCCGGATGACGCCGCCAAGCGGCTCACGCTGATCACGCTCGACGATCCCTGGTCCCAGCCGTTGACCAGGAACCTCCTCGGCCGCCCCGACGTGATCGAGCAGGTGCGCGCGGCGATCGACGGCGACGCCTGGCTGGTGCCGTTCGTGCTGAGCGAGCTGGAGGAGGAGCTCGCCTCGTCACTCAACGTCCCCCTCTACGGTCCGGCCACGTCCTTCGCCTATTACGGCTCCAAGAGCGGCGCCCGCGAGGTGGGTCACGAGGCCGGCGTGCCGATGGCGAGGGGCTTCGGCGACGTCCGCACGACGCTGGAGATCGAGGAGGCGATCGAGGCCCTGCCCGGCGAACGGGTGATCGTCAAGCTCAACGACGCCTACTCCGGACTGGGCAACGCGATCGTCACCAAGGCCGCCGACCGGTCGCTGACCAACTTCTCCATGGCCGGCGAGACCTGGGACGCCTTCACCGCGAAGGTCAGGGACCGCGGCGCGGTGGTCGAGGAGTACATCGAGCACCGGCCGCTCTACTACCCGAGCGCGCTGGCCCGCATCACGCCGGGCGGCCACGCGCAGGTGATGGCCACCCACGACCAGGTGCTGGGCGGCGCCAACGGCCAGGTCTACCAGGGCTGCACGTTCCCGGCCGCGACGGAGTACCGCGCCGAGGTCGGCGCCGCGGCCGACCGGATCGCCCGCGTGCTGGCCGAGCGGGGCGTGGTGGGCGTGTTCGGCATGGACTTCTTCGCCCTGAAGGCCGACGCCGGATACGCGGCCCTGCTGTGCGAGATCAACCTGCGGATCGGCGGCACCACGCATCCGTTCGGGGCGGCCATGCTGACCACGGGGGCCGCCTACGACCCGGCGACCGGCCTGCTCATGGCCGACGGCCAGGCCAAGTACTACACCGCGACCGACAACTGCGCCTCCGCCTGCCTGCGCGGCCGCACCCCGGGCGAGATCGTGCGCACGGCCGACCGCCTCGGCGTCGGGTTCGACCCGCGGCGGCGTACCGGGAACGTGTTCCACCTGCTTGGCGCCGTGCCCGAGCACGGGAAGCTGGGCTTCACCTCGATCGGCGACTCCCGGGAGGAGGCCGACCACCTGCACGCGCTCACCCGGCGTCTCCTCTGCGGCCCCTGAGGCCTCGCCAGCCGATGATCCCGACCACGACGGCGAGGACGAGGTTCACCGCGATCAGGATGCCGTGCACGACGTAGAAGCTGGTCGGATGCCCATCGGCCAGGTTGAATCCGAGGTTGACCCACTCGAAGATCATGAACGCGGCAAGCGCGACAAGGAATCCGGCGATCTTTCGTGACATGACCATCTCTCTAGTATCGAAGGCGGATCTTCGGGGGATGTGTCGCCACATGGGTATTCGCACGGAGCTACGCTGAGACCGCCATGTGGACGAAAACCGTGCCGGTTACGGCACTCATCGCCTCGGTCACGCTGACCGGCGGGACCGCATCTGCCACGCCGACGACCCCGGTCGGCGGGGAGGCGCTGGGCAGCCGCGGCCTGGTATCACCCGAAGGTGTCAGAAAGCCACCCAAGACCAAGGCTACGTCGTACGTCATCGCCGACGCCGGCACCGGCCAGGTGCTCGCCGCCAAGGACGCCCACGGGCGCTACCTGCCGGCCAGCACGCTCAAGTCCCTGACCGCCCTCACCCTGATCCCCAAGCTGGACAAGAGCCGCCGCATCCGGCCCAGCCACAACGCCTGCAACCAGGAGGGCTCGGCGGTCGGCCTGACGCCCAAGACGACGTACAAGGTCGACGACCTCTTCAGAGGGCTGATGATGTCGTCCGGCAACGACGCGGCCATGGCCCTGGCCGAGTCGAACGGCGGCCTGGCCAAGACCATGCAGGACATGAACGCCGAGGCCAAGCGGCTCCAGGCGTACGACACCGTGGCCAAGACGCCGAGCGGCCTGGACAAACCCGGACAGAGCAGTTCGGCCTACGACCTGGCGCTCATCGCGCGGGCCGGCCTGGCCAACCCCGACTTCGTCCGCTACATCAGCACGAAGACGGCGAACTTCCCGGCGCCGAAGGGCAAGATGTACCAGATCAGCAACCACAACAAGCTGCTCTGGCGCTACCAGGGCATGGTGGGGGTCAAGAACGGCTGGACCACGAAGGCCCAGGCCAGCTTCGTCGGCGCGGCCAGGCGCGGCGGCCACACCATCGTGGTGACCATCATGCGGCACGAAGGCGGCTTCTGGGACGAGGTGGCCAAGCTGCTCGACTGGGGGTTCTCCGTCACGGGCAAGGTCAAGCCGGTCGGCCAGCTGGTGAACCCGCTGCCCCAGGGCCAGCTCGCGCCGCAGCAGCAGGCGTCCGCGCCGGTCACGAAGGTCACCCCGGCCGAGCAGCCGCCGCTGCTCGACACGGCCGCCAAGCAGCAGGACGACACCACCAGGACGGTCGGATCCGCGGTGATCGGCGGCGGGCTGCTGTTCGGGCTGGTCTACCTCTGGTTCGGGATCCGCCGCAGGCGTTCCAGGTCACGCTTCTGACGTGGCCGGCGGCACCGGGGACGGAGCCGGGGGCGGGCAGAAGCCGGCCGTGGCCGTCCACGCGGCGACGTACAGGACGAGCCGGGCCGAGATGTTGATCCAGACCAGCAGGCCGGCCACGGTCGCGAACGTGTCGTAGACCGGGTTGCCGAGCGTCTGGCCGAGCAGCAGCGAGGCCAGCTGCTTGAGCACGCCGAACCCGAGCGCGCCGGCCAGCGCGCCCCTGGCGATCACCCGGAACGGCTGGATCGGCCTGGCCACCCAGCCGAGCAGGATCACGAACAGCAGCCAGTCCGCGCCCACGCTCACCGCCACCCCGGCAAGCCGCAGGCCGAGACCCCCCTCGGCGCCGAACAGGAAGTGCATCGCGCTGTCGGTGGCCCTGCTGGCGAACCCGGCTACCAGCGTGGAGGAGATCATCGTGACGCCGAGCAGCACGATCGAGGCCAGGTCGCGCAGCTTGCCGGCGAAGAACCCGAGCGGCGGCTCGGTGCTCATGGAGATCTGGCGCAGCGCCGCGCGCAGCGCGTCCACCGCGCCGAGACCCGCGTACAGCAGGCCGAAGAGGCCGATGATCCCGGCCGTGGCCTTGGCGTTGGCGATGCCGTCGAAGTCGATCTCGCCGGCCAGGCCGGGCAGCCGCTCGACGATCGCCGCCTGCAGCGCCGCCCGCGTCGTCTCGCTGGTCGCCACCGCGAACCCGAGCACCGCGTACGCCAGCGCCAGCAGCGGGAAGAACGACAGGAAGGCGAAGTAGGTGACCGCGCCCGCCAGCCGGTCGCCGCCCTGGTTCTGGTAGCGCCGTACGGCCCTGATGAGGTGATCGAGCCACAGCCTGCGGATCCGCCAGTCGTCGACCTTGGCCCGCCCCCAGGCCCTGACCTCCCCGGCTCTCTCCCCCAGGCTGATCATTCGCCCTCCTGCTCACGCCCGCGCGGGGCACCGCCTCACGACCGCCGCCGCCGGCTCGCTTGGTGCGGGCAGGTCGTGGTGGAGCAACTGCCCATCTCGCGTGCGGACACGCCCCCGGCCCCGGACGGCACCTTCTCCGGGCCCTCCGCGCCCTTTTCCACCCTCCGACGACAGCTCGCTTCCGGCGCGCTTTCGGGAGCATCCTTCACGTTCCTGACCTGCGAAGAAACCGTGGCAGGGCACGTCTTGGAGCCCTAGCCTGTCGGGTGTTGGGACCGATCCAGGAGGCGCCACGCCCATGACCGAAATCAGCACCGGTCAGATGGTCAGACTCCAGCGCGGGCGAAGGGGCATGAGCACCACCGCGCTGGCGACCCAGTCCGGATGCACCACCCGCCACATCGAGTTGATCGAGCACGGCAAGCGCACACCCTCGCTGCCGCTCCTGCGGGAGATCGCCAAAGTCCTGGGCGTACGCACCGCCGTGCTCCTCGGGGAGACCCCGCGCGACTCCCACGAGCCGAGCCGGCCGCAGATCGGCGACATCGAGCGCGCCCTGTTCACCAGCCGCTCGCTGACGCCCGACATCGAGCCGCCCGACGCCGCGCAGCTGGCCGAACGGGTCAAGGCGGCCCGCGACGCCTGGTTCACCTCCTCCCGCCGCTACTCGATGCTCATGGCCATGCTGCCGGCGCTGGTGACCGACGCCGAGAGCGTGGCGGCCGAGCGCACGCCACGCGCCCTGAGCGTCGCGGCCGACGCGTACCTGCTGGCCAGGGGGGTGCTCAAGCACCTGCGGCGGGTCGATCTGTCCCATCTGGCGGCCGACCGGGCCATGCGGTACGCCGAGGGGTCGGAGGACCCGCTGATGATCGCGTGGTCGTACTGGAGCCTCGGGCAGTCGATGCTGTCCGACGACATGCACCAGATCGCGTACGACGTCGCGCGCCGCGGCATCGAGCTGCTCCAGCCGCACGTCGCCGACGGCGACCGGCGCCACGTCAAGGCGCTCGGCGCGCTGCACCTGCTCGCCGCCATCGGCGAGGCCCGCGCCGGCGACGACGACCAGGCCAGGGAGCGGCTGCGCGGCACCGCGGCCCGGCTGGCCGAGGGCGTGCGCGACGCCTCCGACGTCTACGACCTGGCCTTCTTCGGCCCCACGAACGTCGCCATCCACATGGCCAGCATCGCCAACGACACCGGCAACCCCGAGGACGTGCTGCGCATCGCCGACGACATCGACCTGCGCGGCACCCCGTCGATCGAGCGGCGCACCACCCACCTCTGCCACGTGGCCCGCGCCTGCGAGGACCTCGGCGACGACGCCGCGAGCCTGCTCCACCTGCTGCAGATCGAGCGGGAGTCGCCGGAGGAGCTGGACCACAAGCTGCTGCTGAGAGAGATGGTCCGGTCGCTGGCGCGGCGGGCGCGGCCGTCGTGGGCTCCCGAGGTGCGCCGGCTGGCCGAGCGCCACGGCATCCTGAACTGACCGCGAACACAGAGTTCGGGCTTTGCGAACGGGGAGATCTGTCGCCGTTGTTCGTCACGGACGGGCACGTCGCTGGCACTCTGCGTTCATGACCACAGCGCCGAGTGCCGATCTCGTCATGGAACGACTGCTGAAGGAGGCGACGCGGGAGTTCCCCGGCTGGGTGTTCGAACGCGATGATGCCGGCTGGACCGCCGCCAAAGGCGAGTTCCGGTTCACCCGGCACAGCCTGGCCGCCCTCCGCGCGCTGCTGCGCGTCCACCGGGCGACGCAGCGCCGCTGATCTCGCTGATCTCGCCGGTCACGGCCGGGGAAGCACCCGGGCGGCGAGGGTCTCGATGACGGCGGCGACCCGGTCGGGGGCCTTGGCGTGGGCGGAGTGGCCCTGGCCGTGGAGCACGACCCGCTCGGCCCCGGGCAGCACCCGCTCCAATGCGTCGAGGCGCTCGGCCAGGTGCGCGGGGCTGCGGTCGCCGCCGAGCAGCACGACGGGCACGTCGATCCCCGCGTACGCCTCCAGCCGCACCCCGAGCGCGTCCATGGCGACGCCGTCCTCGACCTGCCGGGAGGCGAGGGCGCGCAGGCGCGGAGCCATCGAGACGAACCCGCCGACCAGGAACGACGCCCACGCGGGCAGGCCCACGATCTCGCGTACGAAGATCCGCATGGCCGTGCCAGGGCGGCCGGCCGCGACGGCCGCGCGGGCCCGCCGGTGGATGTCGCCGTCCGGGCCGCCGAGCGGCGCGCCGATCACGACCGGGGGTTCGTAGAGGACCGCGCCGGCGAACAGGCCCGGCGCGGTCACCATGGCCTCCAGGGCGACGACGGCGCCGGAGGAGTGCCCGGCGACCAGCATCGGGCCGCCGCCGGCCGCGCGCGCCACCGCGAGCGCGTGCTCGACCTCCTCGGCCATCGTGGCGTCGGGCAGGTCGAGCCGGTAGCGGCGGCGGTGCACGCGTACGACGCGGTGGCGGGCGGCCAGCCGGGCGGCCACCTTCCCCCATGACGCGCCGTCGTCGAGGCCGGGGTGCAGCACCAGGACGGCCGGCCCCGCTCCCTCGTCGACGGCCCTGGCCTCGGTGCCGTCGGCCGCCACGGTCGTGATCATGCGGCTCATCTCCTTAGCGATGCTAAGGCGACTGTAACGCCGCTAAGGACGGCGCCGCAACGGGTTCAGCCGGCGGGCGCGACGCGCGCCGCGATCGCGTCGAGGACCAGGTCGAGGCCGAAGGCGAAGCGGTCGAGCGCCCGCTGCACCGTGTACGGCAACACCGCGTCCGACACCGCGAACGCCCCCGCCTCCTCCAGCGCCGAGAACAGCGGGAAGCGCCCGTTCATGCGTTCCTCCAGGAAGGGCACCTGGCGCTCCCACCACTCGTCGTCGCTGCTCCCGGTAGCCGCCGGCGCCTGCTCGGCGTCCACGACCGCCGAGGCCGCGCCCCGCGTGTACGACTCCACCACCGCCACACAGTTCACCACGTCCATCGCGGCGAGCCCGTGACCGTCGAGGAGGGCCAGGGTGGCCTCGTACCGGGCCAGGACGTTCGGCCCGAACACGGTCCTGGACGTGGCGACCTGCAGCAGCCACGGGTGGGCGCGGAAGGCGGCCAGGTCGGCGGTGGCGACCCCGCGCAGCCCGGCCCGCCACCCGGCCGCGCCGTCGGGTGCGGGGAGGGTGCCCGCGACCCGCTCGACCATCAGCTCCAGCAGCTCCGCCTTGCCCGGCACGTACGTGTACAGCGAGGCGGTCCCGACGCCGAGCGCCTGCGCCAGCCCGCGCATGGACAGCGCGCCGGGGCCGCCGCGGTCGGCCTCGGCGATGGCGGCGTCGACGATCCGTGCCAGCTCCAGCCGCTGCCGGGGCCCGCGCCGGGGAGTCGGCAGCCCGTCCCAGAGCAGGGCCATCGTGCGTGCCGGGTCACCGCGTCCCGCGTACTCCATCAGTCGAGCCCTCCCATATTCCGAACGCCGTACGATGTTTTCGTGCGCACCGACACGGTCATCCCGCTCCCGCCCTGCCGGTTCCTCGACGACGTCATGCCCTTCTGCACCGCCCTCGGGTTCGAGATGACTCGGCCGCCAGGAACGCCCCAATCCGTACGCGGCCGTGCGCCGGGGCGGGAGAGAACTGCACGTCTTCGGCGTGCCCGAATTCACCCCGGAAGAGTCCGTGGGAAGCGTGCTCATCGTCATGGAGGACACGGCGGCCCTGCACGCGTCGTTCGCCGCCGGGCGGCGGGCGGCGTACGGGAAGGTGCCGGTGCCGGGGATCCCGCGGATGGCCCGGCCGCGGCGCGTGCAGGGCACCGCGGGCGGGTTCATGGTGGTCGACCCGGGCGGCACCGGCTACGGATGCTGCAGATCGGCCTCGCCCGGCACGCCGCCGCCCCGCCCGTCCAGCGCCTGCCAGACGCGCGGGGCGGCCGCGCGGGTCAGAGCTTGGGGAGGAAGCCGACGCGGTCGCGGACCTCGGCCATGGTGCGCCGGGCCACGGCCGTGGCGCGCTCGGCGCCGATGGCCAGCAGGCGGTCGAGCTCGGCCTCGTTGGACAGCAGCTTCTCCGTGCGCTCCCTGATCGGCGTGAACGCCTCGACCACGGCCTCCGCCACGTCCTTCTTGAAGGTGCCGTAGCCCTGCCCGGCGTAACGCGCGACGAGGTCGGGAATGGGCGTGCCGGTCAGCGCGGACTGGATGCGGAGCAGGTTGGAGATGCCGGGTTTGTTCTCCTCGTCGAAGAGCACATCGGTGCCGGTGTCGGTGACCGCCCGCATGACCTTCTTCCGCAGCGGCCCCGGCTGCTCCAGCACGTCGAGGATCCCGGCCGGGCTGGAGGACGACTTCGACATCTTCGCCGTAGGGTCCTGCAGGTCGGCGATCTTCTCGACCTCCTTCAGGATGTACGGCTCCGGCAGCGTGAACGTGTCGCCGAACCGGTGGTTGAACCGCTGCCCCAGGTCGCGCGTGAGCTCCAGGTGCTGCTTCTGGTCGGCCCCCACGGGCACCGCGTCGGCCTGGTAGAGCAGGATGTCGGCGGCCTGCAGGATCGGGTAGGTGAACAGCCCGACACTGGCCGCGCTCTCGCCGAACTTGGCCGACTTGTCCTTGAACTGGGTCATCCGGCCCGCCTCGCCCATGCCGGTGAGGCAGTTGAGAACCCAGGCGAGCTCGGTGTGCTCGCGTACGTGGGACTGCACGAAGACGGTGGACCGCTCGGCGTCGAGGCCGGCGGCGAAGAGCTGCGCGGCCGCCACGCGGGTGCGCCGGCGCAGCGCGGCCGGGTCGGTCGGCACGGTGATGGCGTGCAGATCGACCACGCAGTAGAAGGCGTCGTGGGTCTCCTGCATGGTGACCCACTGCCGGACGGCACCCAGGTAGTTGCCCAGGTGGAAGGAGTCCGCGGTGGGCTGGATGCCGGAGAGTACACGAGGTCTGGCCATAGCAGGCAATTGTGTCAGGAATCCTGCTCAGGCGGCGACTCGGCGAGCGGCCGGCGTTTCACCCTGACCCGGGCGATGCGGCGGCCGTCGAGCTCGGTGACGGTCAGCTCGAAGTTCGGGACCTCCACGCGCTCGCCCAGCACCGGCACGTGGCCCAGCATGGCCATGACGAAACCGCCGAGCGTCTCGTACGGGCCGTCCGGCAGGCGGATGCCGGTCTCGGAGGCGAAGTCGTTGAGGTTGGTCAGGCCGTCGATCTCGATCTCGCCGGCGGGCAGGACGACGACCTCGTCCTCCAGGTCGTACTCGTCCCTGATGTCGCCGATCAGCTCCTCGACCAGGTCCTCCATGGTGACGATGCCGGCCGTGCCGCCGTACTCGTCGACCACGATGGCCAGGTGCTGGCCCTCGTCGCGCATCTCGTTGAGCGTGCTGAGCAGGCGTTTGGAGGCGGGCACGAACTTGGCGGCACGGATCGGCACGACCGCACTGATCGGCTCGGTGCGGCCGGC
>DASUCK010000526.1:0-2880 GCA_036276095.1 Nonomuraea sp.
CCCTTCAGACGGATGGTTGCCAGGTTGTGTCAAACGGACGTGTCCGCTGGAAGACGTTCCGGAGAAGCCTGGATGGCGCGTCGCTTCCGCGCCCAGCGCACGACCTCGACGATCACCGTGATGGTCACCGCGATGCCGAGCCCCAGCAGCAGCCCCTTGATCGGGTCGTTCTCGAACGCCATCCCGCCGTAGAACCCGATCAGCGCCGAGTACAGCGCCCACGAGATCGCCGCGATCGTGTCGAAGAACGTGAACGAGCGCAGCGGGTGGCGTACCGCGCCCATGGTCAGCGTGGTCGCGGTCCGCCCGCCGGGGATGTACCTGGCCACGACCAGGACGAGCCCGCCCCGCTCGGCCAGCGCGTCGCGCGCCCACACGAACGCCTTCCTGTTCCTGAGCCGGCCTCCTGACCTGCTGCCGATCAGGTAGGAGATGTGGTCACCCGTGAAGGCGCCCACGGCCGCGACCACGATCACCAGGGCCAGGTTCGTCTCGCCCGACGCGGCGAAGACCGCCGCCGTGATCACCGACGTCTCGGCCGGCACGATGGGGAAGAACCCGTCGAGCACGGCCAGGGCGAACAGGGCCACGTACAGCCAGGGTGATGACATGACCTGCTGGACCAGGTCGAGGATGGCGTGCGACATGAGCGTGTGTACTCCGATCGTCAGGGCGCTCACACAGCGTCTCGGTGTGAGCGGGCCGGGGACATCCGGGATGCCCCCGGTCGAACGCGGACCCATCCCCGATACGGATCAGGGCCGCTACCCGATGAAGGTAGGAACTCCGCAGGTCACGGCACATCGGACGATCGGCATGGACCACCCCCGACTTTCGTCGGGGTCAGGGATGCCAGCTCCGGGTGACACCATCGATCCAAGCGCGTGGCGGCGGGCGGCGCAGGAGTGGAGGCATCCGCTTTGGGGGTGGGGCTAGCACTACTTCCGCGCTCCTCGCGTTCGTCGGGGCCGGCCCCTGCCTAGGAGGGGGCCGGGCGCGCCGCCGGCGACGGCTCGGCGCTGGCCGTCGAGCTCCCCCGCCCGGGGGAGGAGGATCCCCGCCGCTCGGGAGGGGCGCGGCCGCCCGCTCCGCGAGGCTCGGAGCATGACGGAACACCGAGCGGGCCCGGGCCGCGTCACCGCCGCGAGCGTGGCGATCGCCGCCACGCTGCCCTACCTGACGTTGAAGATCCTCTGGATGGGCGGGAGCTCGATCGGGGTCGCCGATGCGGCGTTCATGCGCGACCCGGCGATGGTCGCGCTCAACGCGATGACGTTCGGCATGGACGCCGTGGCGCTCGTGCTGGCGCTGGCGTTCACCATGCGGTGGGGGCGGCGGCTGCCCGCCTGGCTCGTGCTGCTGCCCCTGTGGGTGGGGACGGGGCTGCTGGCGGTCGTGGCGGTCGCCGCGCCCGTGGTCACGGTGGCGACCGGGCTGCGGGCGTTCGGCGGCGGCCCGATCGCGCCGTGGGTGTACGCCTTGGTCTACGGCGGCTTCACGGTGCAGGCGATCGGCCTGGTGACCGCCTTCGCCGGTTACTCCCGCGACCGCTGGCCGGCCGTTTTCACCACCGAGCTGCGCCATCCGTTCGCCGCCCCGTCGAGGCCGTTCCAACTGCTCGCGGCCCGAGGGTCGCTGCTGGTCGCGGTCGTGACCGGCGGGATCTGGCTGGCTCAGGCGGTGGCGCGGGTGTCGGTGCCGGACGCCTTCCGCGGCCTGCTCGCGATCGCCGGCGCGGTCGCGCTCGTGGCACTCGTACGGCGCCGCGGCGACGGCCCCTTCTGGCGGCCGTTGGCGGTGGCCTGGCTCGGCTCCGGCTCGCTGTTCGGCTGGGGGCTCTTCGCCGTGGTCGTCCGGTCGGTCGGCGGTCCGCTCGCCGACGCGGCGCCCGGCGGGCCCGCCGACCTGGTCGAGGTGTTCGGCCTGCTGACGGGGCTGGTCATGGGCATGTGCGGGGCCGTGCTGCTGACCGAGCGGTCAGGCGTGGGCGACGTGCAGCCGGCGGAGCACCCGCTTGAAGGCGTAGATCGAGAACGCGATCGCCAGACCGCTGATCACGGCCACCGCTGACGTGCGCAGCACCATGTAGCCGGTCAGCGACCCGAACAGGTGCTCGTAGACGGCGAGGGCGATGCTGAGCGTCGAGTTCGTCAGCAGCACGAATCCCCACAGCAACGTGATCCGGGCGAAGAACCGGCGGATCCGCTCGTGCTTGAGCACCGCCGACGGCAGGTGGATGTAGTCGAGCGTGAGCTTCTGCACGAGCGGCCTGTTGAGCCGCACGGAGGCGAGGAAGGCCACGCTGATGCAGAGGGTGCCCATCTCCGGCTGGATGAAGAACCACATCCACGTGCCCGTCCAGAACGACACCAGCGCCCTGATCGTGATCGCGAACGACGCCAGCCACATCGTCGCGGGCACCTTGACCCGTCTCACCAGCCGCCACCCCACCCCCAGGTAGACCCAGGCGACGGTGGCGACCAGCGCCCACTTGAGTCCGAGCACCACCATGGCGAGGTAGAACACCGCGAGCGGCGCCACGACGCCTTCGAACAGCTTGGGCGCCGCCTGCCGGGCGAGCGCGGTGAGGCGTGGGAGTGTGACAGGAGGGTGGTTCAAGGCTGCTCCGCAGATAGGCCGACGATCAGCGACTACCCGGGCTTCGGGAGACCAGGCTTCCCGGACGGACCGCTCGTGCTAACCGGGGCGTTCCGTGGGGCGCACCGGTGGCTTACCGTACCCGAGCCGCGATGGTGTGACTGCCTCTTTTGACGCGTTCCGTCGGTGACCTACGAAACCAGCATGGCCTTGAACCGCGCTTTCAGCCGAGTGACGCCGTGGCGAGCTTCGCGCCGAAGCCCACGAAGACCGCGCCGACGC
>DASUCK010000527.1:0-11641 GCA_036276095.1 Nonomuraea sp.
ACGCTCGCGATCTTCCTCCTCTTCCAGCGGCACTTCGTCAAGGCCTCGCTCCAAGGCTCTTTGAAGGGCTGACGGCACCGGCAGGACATCGCACATCACACCCCACGAGTGAAAGCAGAGGTCGTTCCATGGTCCCAGGACGGCTGGGCGCTGCGCGGAGACCGGCGACGAGATCCGGCATGATTCAGAGGCTCGCCGACGTCACCGCCGCGGGCAGGGCGCCGCGTGAGCGGTGGCCGACCGCTACCGGGAGTCGGTCGCCGGTCCCGGTTTCGGTTGGCTCATCGATGCGGGCGATGGCCGACTCGGCGGTTCCGGCCTCGCCGATCACCTCGATGTCGTCCTCGCCGTCCAGCAGGGCGGCCACGCCTCGCCGGACGACCTCATGATCGTCGAGGAGAAACACACGAATCATGCCTCTGGTGCTATCGGGTCATGCCGCTAGAGGCTACGTCCGATAAAGGACTTTCGGCCCTGCAGTTGCTGACGTTCGGCCTGCTGAACGGAGTGCTTGGGCTCTTAGCCTGATTCGCGGCCCGCTCAATCTCATGGGCCTCATGTCCACCATCCGTACGGGGGTTCTCCATGTTGTCCGCGGATTCAGCCGCGATCGTCCGCGCCACGCTGCCGGTCGTGGGCGCCTCGCTCGACGCCATCACCACGCGGTTCTACGAGACGATGTTCGCCGAGCGGCCCGAGCTGCTCGACGGCCTGTTCAACCGCGGCAACCAGGCCAACGGCGAGCAGCGCAGGGCTCTGGCCGGCTCCATCGCCGCGTTCGCCACGTGGCTGCTCGAGCATCCGGACGAGCGGCCCGACGAGCTCCTCGCGCGCATCGCCCACAAGCACACCGCGGTCGGCGTCACCGACGACCAGTACACGATCGTGCACAAGTACTTGTTCGGCGCGATCGCCCATGTGCTGGGGGAGGCCGTCACCCCGGAGGTTGCGGCGGCATGGGACGAGGTGTACGGGCTGATGGCCGGGGCGCTGATCGCCCAGGAGGCGCGGATTTACGCCGAGGTCGGCGCGTGCAACGGCGCCACGTGGCGGCAGTGGCGGGTGACCGCCCGTCAGGAGGAGGCGCCGGACGTGGTCTCCTTCCTGCTGCGCCCGGCCGACGACGGCCCGGTGCCGCCGGCCCGCCCGGGCCAGTACGTCAGCGTCCGGGTCCGCATGCCCGACGGCGTGCACCAGCTGCGCCAGTACACCCTGTCCAGCGCGGGCGACCTGCGCAGGATCACCGTCAAGCGGGTGCGCGGTGTCCCCGATGGAGAGGTGTCGACGCTGCTGCACGAAACCGTGCGGCCGGGGGACGAGCTGGCCTTGTCGGCGCCGTTCGGCGACGTGGCGCTGGACGACGGCGACGCGCCACTGGTGCTGGTGTCGGCGGGCATCGGCGGCACGCCGATCGTCGCGATGCTGGAACACCTGGCGGCCACCGGCTCGCGCCGCCGCGTCCTTCTGCTGCACGCCGACCGCTCCCCGGCCGAGCACGCGCTGCGCGAGGACATGCGGCACCTCGCCCCCGAGCGGACCTTCTGGTACGAGACCGGCGCCACCGCCCTCGACCGCGACGGCCGGATGGACCTGGACGGCGTCGAGATCCCGGAGGGCGCGATCGCCTACCTGTGCGGCCCAGTGCCGTTCATGCGCGACGTGCGCACCCAGCTGCTCAAGTCCGGAGTGGCGGCTCGGGACATCCACTACGAGGTCTTCGGCCCTGACCTCTGGCTGGCCGCCGACTGATCGCGGGCCTATCGGGCCCGTACCAAGGGACTTTGGTCCCTGCCGCGGAATAGGCGGCAGGCCCGAGCCTTGAGCCATGTCCGTTGTTACCGCTGTGGCGAGGAATATCCTGTGACTGACATAGATGCGCTCCCCGGCATGGGTCCGCTGCTGGCCGCCCGTGCGTTCTTCACCAAGTCCGAGGTGTCGGCCGACGGCCGCACCCTGCATCAGATAGACCCGAGCGGCTGGGACCGTTTCTACCGGGACCGGTGGGCACACGACAAGGTGGTGCGCTCGACCCATGGGGTGAACTGCACGGGCTCGTGCTCGTGGCAGGTGTTCGTCAAGGACGGGCTGATCACGTGGGAGCACCAGGCGACCGACTACCCGTCGGTGGGGCCTGAGTCGCCGGAGTACGAGCCGCGCGGCTGTCCGCGTGGCGCGTCGTTCTCCTGGTACACCTATTCGCCGTCGCGGGTGCGTTACCCGTACGTGCGGGGCGTGCTGCTGGAGATGTGGCGCGAGGCCAAGGCCAGGCTGGGTGATCCGGTGCTGGCGTGGGCGGAGCTGACCGGCGACCCCGAGCGGGCGCGCGCCTACAAGCGGGCGCGGGGCAAGGGCGGGTTCGTCCGCTCCAGCTGGGACGAGGTTGTCGAGTTGATGGCCGCCGCGCACGTGCACACCGTCAAGGAGTACGGGCCGGACCGGGTGGTGGGCTTCTCGCCGATCCCCGCCATGTCGATGGCGTCGTTCGCGGCCGGCACCCGGTTCCTGTCGATGATCGGCGGCACGCTGCTGTCGTTCTACGACTGGTACGCCGATCTGCCGATCGCCTCGCCGCAGGTGTGGGGGGACCAGACGGACGTGCCCGAGGCGGCCGACTGGTGGAACTCCCGCTACCTGATCATGTGGGGCTCCAACATCCCGGTCACCCGCACCCCGGACGCCCACTTCATGACCGAGGCGCGCTACCAGGGCACCAAGGTGGTGGCGGTCAGTCCCGACTACGCCGACAACGTCAAGTTCGCCGACGACTGGCTGGCGCCGCACCCGGGTACGGACGGCGCGCTGGCGATGGCGATGGGGCACGTGACGCTGACCGAGTTCTTCCGCGATCGTCAGGTCCCGTACTTCACCGACTACGTCCGGAAATACACTGACCTGCCGTTCCTGGTGACGCTGGAGCCGCGCGGCGACGCGTACGTGCCGCGCCGTTTCCTGACCGCCGCGGATCTCGGCGAGGAGAGCGAGAACGCGGAGTTCAAGACCGTCTTCCTGGACGAGACGACGGGCGAGGCGGAGGTGCCGAACGGTTCGCTCGGCTTCCGCTGGGGCCAGGAGGGCGAGGGCCGCTGGAACCTCGACCTGCACGGCGCCAATCCCGCCCTGACGCTTCTCGGAAACCGTGCGGTCGAGGTCGACCTGCCGCGCTTCGACGAGGGCGCCACCGAGGGCGGCTCCGTCATGCGCCGCGGCGTGCCGGTCACCGAGGTGGCCGGCAAGCTCGTCACCACCGTCTTCGACCTGCTCATGGCCCAGTACGGCGTGGCCCGCGACCTGCCGGGGGAGTGGCCGGAGTCGTACCTGGACGCGAGCCAGCCGTACACGCCCGCGTGGGCAGAGGAGATCACCTCGGTGCCCGCCGCGACGATCGCCAGGATCGCCCGCGAGTTCGCCCGCAACGCCGAGCGCACCCAGGGCAAGTCGATGATCGCGATGGGCGCGGGCACCAACCACTGGTTCCACTCCGACCAGATCTACCGCTCCTTCCTGACGCTGGTGCTGCTGACCGGCTGCCAGGGCGTCAACGGCGGCGGCTGGGCGCACTACGTGGGCCAGGAGAAGGTCCGCCCGATCACCGGCTTCCAGCACCTGGCCTTCGCCTTCGACTGGCAGCGGCCGACCCGGCACATGGCCGGCACCGCGTTCTGGTACCTGGCCACCGACCAGTGGCGTTACGAGCAGTTCGGGGCGGGTGAACTCGCCAGCCCGCTCGGCTCCGGCGCCTTCGACGGCAAGTCGTTCGCCGACTGCAACGCCCAGGCCGCGCGGCTCGGCTGGCTGCCCTCGCACCCGACCTTCAACCGCAACCCGCTCACCCTCGCCGACGAGGCCGGCCGGGCCGGCATCCCGGTGGCCGAGCACGTCGTGAACGAGCTGAAGTCCGGAAATCTCCGCTTCGCCGCCGAGGACCCGGGCGACCCCGCCAACTTCCCTCGTGTGCTGACCGTGTGGCGGGCCAACCTGCTCGGCTCCTCCGGCAAGGGCAACGAGTACTTCCTGCGCCACCTGCTCGGCACCGACGCCGAAACCCGTAACCAGGAAGGGCTGCACCCGGCCGAGGTGACCTGGCGCGAGGAGGCCACCGAAGGCAAGCTCGACCTGCTGACCGCGATCGACTTCCGGATGACGTCCACGGCGCTGTTCTCCGACGTCGTGCTGCCGGCCGCCACGTGGTATGAGAAGCACGACCTGTCGAGCACCGACATGCACCCGTTCGTGCACGCCTTCAACCCGGCCATCGCCCCGCCCTGGCAGACCCGCAGCGACTACGACGCCTTCCTCACCCTCGCCGACCGCTTCTCCGAGCTGGCCGCCGATCACCTGGGCAAACGCACCGACGTGCTGGCCGTCCCGCTCACCCACGACACCCCCGACGAGCTGGCCCAGCCGGGCGGCCGGGTACGCGACTGGAAACACGGCGAGTGCGAGCCGATCCCCGGCAAGACGATGCCGAAGATCATCACGATCGAGCGCGACTACGCCGCCGTCGGCGAGCGCATGCGCTCCATCGGGCCGCTCTTCGCCGAGTTGGGACTGACGACCAAGGCCGTGACCTACCGGGTCGGCCCGGAGCTCGACTACCTGGCCGGCAAGAACGGCACTACCGGCGAAGGGCGCGTCTCGCTGGCCACGGCCGACCGGATGTGCGAGGCCATCCTCGCGCTGTCGGGTACCACCAACGGCCGCCTGGCCACCCAGGGGTTCGAGAGCCTGGAGCGGCGCACCGGCACGAAGCTGGCCGACCTGGCCGCCGAGCACGAGGGCAAGCGCATCACGTTCGCCGACACGCAATCGCGGCCGCAACCGGTGATCACCTCACCCGAATGGTCCGGGTCGGAGACCGGCGGGCGCCGCTACTCCGCCTTCGTGATCAACGTCGAGCGGGACAAGCCGTGGCACACGCTGACCGGCCGCCAGCAGTTCTTCCTCGACCACGACTGGATCATCGAGTTGGGCGAGCAGCTGCCCGCCTACCGGCCACCGCTGAACATGAGCCGCCACTACGGCGAGCAGGGCGACGGGGACGCGGCCGAGGTCACCGTGCGCTACCTGACCCCGCATTCGAAGTGGTCCATCCACTCCGAATACCAAGACAACGCTTACATGCTGGCCCTGTCGCGGGGCGGCCCCGACATCTGGATGAGCGTCGAGGACGCCGCCAAGATCGGCGTCGCCGACAACGACTGGATCGAGGCCTACAACCGCAACGGCGTGGTCGTGGCCCGGGCGGTCGTCTCGCACCGCATGCCGGCCGGGACCGTGTACATGTACCACGCGAAAGACCGCAACGTGAACGTGCCGCTGACGGAGAAGTCGGGCCGGCGCGGCGGCGTGCACAACTCCCTCACCCGGCTGCTGCTCAAGCCCAGCCACCTCATCGGCGGGTACGCGCAGTTCACCTACGCCTTCAACTACTACGGGCCGACCGGCAACCAGCGTGACGAGGTCACGGTGATCCGCCGCCGCGGCCAGGAGGTGACCTACTGATGCGCGTCATGGCACAGGTGGCGATGGTGATGAACCTGGACAAGTGCATCGGCTGTCACACCTGCTCCGTCACGTGCAAGCAGACCTGGACCAACCGGGACGGCGTCGAGTACGTCTGGTTCAACAACGTCGAGACCAAGCCCGGCGTCGGCTACCCCAAGCGCTACGAGGACCAGGACCGCTGGCACGGCGGCTGGCAGCTGGACCGGCGCGGGCGGCTCAAGCTCCGCGCCGGAGGCCGCATCAAGCGGCTGCTCAGCCTGTTCGCCAATCCGGATCTGCCAGACATGGACGACTACTACGAGCCGGCCACCTACGACTACGACACCCTCATCAACGCCCCCGCCGGGCCGCACGTCCCGGTCATCCGCCCCAAGTCGGCCATCACCGGCCGCGACATGGCGATCACGTGGGGCGCGAACTGGGAGGACGACCTGGGCGGAGCCCCCGAGCATGCCCCGGCCGACCCCAACCTCGCGAACATGGCCGAGAAGGTGAAGATGGAGTTCGACAAGACCTTCATGTTCCACCTGCCGCGCATCTGCGAGCACTGCCTCAACCCGGCCTGCGTCGCCGCCTGCCCGTCCGGCGCGCTGTACAAGCGTGAGGAGGACGGCATCGTCCTGGTCGACCAGGACCGCTGCCGCGGCTGGCGCATGTGCGTCTCGTCGTGCCCGTACAAGAAGGTGTACGTCAACCACAAGACCGGCAAGGCCGAGAAGTGCACGTTCTGCTTCCCTCGCATCGAGGCGGGCCAGCCGACGGTGTGCGCCGAGACCTGCGTCGGCCGGCTGCGCTATATCGGCCTCATCCTGTACGACGCCGACGCCGTCCTGGACGCCGCCCGCGTCGCCGACCCGCGCGACCTGCTGGAGGCGCAGCGCAAGGTCTTCCTCGACCCCGACGACCCGGAGGTGGCCGCGGCCGCCCGGGCGGGCGGCATCAGCGAGGACTGGATCCAGGCGGCGCAGAAGTCGCCGATCTACCGGCTGGCCATGCGCTACCGGGTGGCGCTGCCGCTGCACCCGGAATACCGCACGCTGCCCATGGTCTGGTACATCCCGCCGCTGTCGCCCGTGCTGGACGCCGTCACCGGCGTGGGCGCCGACGCCGACGACCCGGACAACGTCTTCCACGCCATCACCGACCTGCGCATCCCCCTCGAATACCTGGCGAGCCTCTTCTCCGCCGGGGACACCGAGGTCGTGGCCGGGGTGCTGATGAAGCTGTCGGCCATGCGCTCCTACATGCGGGCCCGCACCATCGACGGCACCGTCGCCGCGGACCTCCTGGAGTCAGCCGGGATGACAGCCGAGGACATGGAGGAGATGTACCGGCTGCTGGCCATCGCCAAGTACGACGAGCGCTACGTCGTGCCCGCCGCCCACCGCGAAGACGCCGCCGCGCTGTCCGCCCAAGCGGACGGATGCAGCCTGGACGGCGACGGAGGCCCCGGCATGAGCGAGTTCCACCCGACCGGCGTCACCGGCCGCCGCGGCGACGGACGCCTGGGACTGAAACTCTTCGTCGGCAAGGGAGGCACGGCATGAAGCTCCTCAACCGGCGTGCGTCCGCAGCCGCTGCAAGGCACGAGGACCGTGCCTCGCTCCTTCGCCTGGTTTCCCTTCTCCTGCAGTACCCGGACGCGGACCTATTCGCCGCCCGCGCCGAGCTGTGCCGCGCCGCGGACGCTCTGCCCGAGTCGCCGGCCCGCGACGCGCTCGTTGCCTTCACCGACTGGTATCGCGAGTGCGAGCCGATGCGGCTGGCCCGCCACTACGTCGAGACGTTCGACCTGCGCCGCAAGTCCAGTCTGTACCTCACCTACTATCTGCACGGCGACACCCGCCGCCGGGGTATGGCCCTGCTTACGCTCAAGCAGCGCTACCGGGTGGCCGGGCTGACCCCGCCCGACGGGGAACTGCCCGACTTCCTGCCGGTGGTCTGCGAGTTCGCCGCCCTGGCCGGGCCCGCCATCGGGGAGGCGCCGCTGCGCCAGCACCGCAAGGGTCTGGAGCTCATCCGCACCGCGCTGCACGAGGCCGGCTCGTCCTACTCGCTCGTACTGGACGCGCTGTGCGCGGAGCTGCCCAGCCTGTCGGAGGCCGAGCGAGCCGCGGTGGCCGATCTCGCGCTGGCCGGCCCGCCCGCCGAGGAGGTCGGGCTGGCCCCGTACGGTCCGCCCCTGAACGAAATGGAGGTGCGGCCGTGAACGTCGCGCTCTGGGTGGTCGTCCCCTACATCGCTCTGACGATCTTCGTTGTCGGTCACGTCTGGCGCTGGCGCGTCGACCAGTTCGGCTGGACCACCCGCACCACCCAGGTGCTGGAGAGCAGGCTGCTGCGGCTCGGCTCCCCGCTGTTCCACCTTGGCGCTTTCGCCGCCATCGGCGGCCACGTGCTCGGCTTGCTCGTCCCGAAGAGTTGGACCGAGGCGGTCGGCGTCGACGAGCACCTCTACCACCTGGTGTCGGTGAGCGCCGGAACCGTGGCCGGGCTCATGGTCATCGCGGGCCTGGCGCTGCTGCTTGCCCGCCGCTTCACCAGCCCGCGCGTGCGCCGCACCACCACCCGTGCGGACAAGGTCCTGTTCGCCGTCCTGGCCGTGGTGATCCTCCTCGGCATGACCGCGACCGTTGGCAAGAACCTGCTCGGCGGCGGCTACGACTACCGCGCCACCATCGCCGTCTGGTTCCGCGGCGTCCTTACCTTCCGCCCCGACCCGAACCTTATGGCGGACGTGCCGCTGATCTTCCAGCTGCATGCGATGTCAGCCTGGGTGCTCGCCGCGATCTGGCCGTTCACCAGACTCGTCCACGTCTGGTCGGCGCCGATCGCGTACCTGTGGCGGCCCTACGTCGTCTACCGGCGGCGCACCCCGCTCAGGGGCGAAGCCCGATGACCGTCCGCGGCCGAGGCCCGATGCCGCATGTACGAGGGAGTACGACATGAGCGTTGTTCGAACGATAGCGGTGGCCCTGCTGGGTGCCGCCGGTGCCGCGATGATGGCGGCGGGCCCGATCATGGCCGCGCGGGGGATTAAGGCGCGTGCCGAGATCCAGGCGGAACTGCGCGGGCAGTCGATCAGCTTCCCCGACAAGGGGCTGCCTGATGACCTCGCCGCTCACCAGGGCCGGGCGGTCCTGACGGGCTCACAAGCCCGCGACTTCGCCCAAGTGATCGGGAACAACGTGCTGATGACGACGGGCGGCCGGACGTACGGCGAGATCAGCGCCGAGCTGTATGCCGCGGGCGGCGACGAAGAGAAGCTGGAAGGGCTACGGCAAACCGCCTTCACCGGCCAGATTCTGCGTGCCTCGCTACTGAACGTCTACCAGGCCTGGCAGCTCACCACACTGGTCATCGGCCTGGGCGCGCTGCTGACCCTGACCGGCGCCGCCCTGCTATCCGCGAGCACCACGCTCGCCCTCGCCACGTGACAATGGTCAAGCCTTTCGCCACTCCCTCCGATGTACGCCGGATCGTCGAGGCCGCGGTCGCCGCGCCCTCCGTGCACAACACCTAGCCGTGGCTGTTCTACCACCTCAAGGACAGCATGACCGTCTACGCTGACCTTCGCCGGCAACTGCACGTCACCGATCCCCTCGGACGCTGCCTCGGCATAAGCTGCGGGGCGGCGCTGTTCAACATGAGGCTGACCATCCGAATGACCGGCTACGAGGCCCGTGTCCTGCCGTTGCCCGCTCCGCGCGCCGCGCCCGACCTCCTCGCCGTCATCCGTACCGTCCAAGGGCAGCCACCGTCACCGAACGAGCAGCGGCTACATGCCGTGATTCCGCACCGGCGCACCAACCGCTTCCCCTTCGACGGCCGTTCCCTGCCTCGTAACACCGTCGTCGACCTGGTCCTCGCGGCCCGCCAAGAGGGCGCCACCCTTGTCATGCTCGACGGCCGCGCGGCACGCAGGGTCCTCGACATGGTTGCCACCGCAGACCGGGCGCTCTCTTGCGATGAGGCCTACCGCTGCGAGCTGGCCCCGTGGACGAGAGACGGCCTCCGCGCGGAAGGCGTCCCCCGCCAAGCTTTCGGCCCTCGCCCCGACGGCACCGCACTACCTTTGCGCGACTTCGGTCTTGGGGCGAGCAGGGAGGTGGCCAGGTTCGAGAGAGACCCGCAGATTGCTGCCCTGTTCACCGACGGCGACAGTCCGCGCGACTGGCTGGTTGCCGGACAGGCGCTGCAGCGGGTGCTGCTCACCGCTACCGCCCACGGGGTGTCGGCGTCGCTGTTCAGCCAACCGCTGGATCTACCAGACAGTGGGCACCGCGGCGAGCCCACCGGGACGCTCGGCCATCTGCAGATGCTGCTGCGGCTGGGCTACGGCCCGCCGGTGCCCGCCGTGCCGCGCCGCCCCCTCCATGAAGTCTTCAACACCCGCGCAGCCCTCACTCGGCACCGTTGACGACCACCACCGTCCACGTCTGCAGCAGATCCGCACAGATCGGGCCACCGAACAGTGGCAGATGCTGTACGCGATCCGCTATGGAGTCGAAGTCGCCATTCACCAGGCCGTACCCACGGCCCGGAGCCCGCTGAACGCGGCGCGCTGGTCCTCTTCCGGCGGGATCTACGTCTCCGGGCACAGGTCCGGGTCGTGGTCAGGATGGCGGAAGCGCGGACGACATCCGATCCGGGACCAAGGTCCACAGGGTTGGGACTTTCGGCCCGGGTGTGGGTGCGGCGGTGTCCTCCAAGCTGGACGCGAGCGCCAGCGACAGGCCTCTGGCCAGGGCCGAGCGCCGGTCAGGAATGGTGACGAACGCGCTGATGACAACGCGTTGGCCGTCTGGCGCTCGATCCCTTGTCCAGCGAGGAAACGAGACCATGAGCACCGAGGCACGAACCAAGTCCCGCGAGCTACGCAACGCCCTGGCCGCCGCCGAGCGGCGCAGGAAGAAGCGCACCCGCCTGGTCGCCACCGGCGGCGGCCTGATCATCGTGGGCCTGCTGGTCGCCATCGTGATCAGCTTGATCAACGCGGCGGGTAACGGCAGCTCCCCGGCAGCCCAGGGCAGCGGCAAGGCCCCGGCGATCGCGACGGCCGGCGGGGCGCTGGCCGTGGGCAACGCGGTGGCTCCCGTGAAGCTCGAGGTCTACCTTGACTACATGTGCCCGTACTGCGGGCGCTTCGAGCAGGCCAACAGCGGCGAACTGGACAAGCTGGTGGCCGACGGAACGGTGCGGTTGGAGCTGTACCCGCTGTCGTTCCTGGACCAGGCATCCAGCGGCGCCAAGTACTCCACGCGGGCGGCCAACGCCGTCGCCACCGTCGCCGACCGGGCGCCCGACAAGGTCCTGGCGCTCAACACGGCGCTGTTCGCCAAACAGCCCGCGGAGGGCAGCCGCGGCCTGTCCGACGACGAGATCGCCACGCTGGCCCGCAATGCCGGGGTCCCGGCGGACGTGGTGGCCGCCTTCACCGGCCGCAGCTTCGAGTCGTGGATCGCGACCTCGACAAAGGCCGTTTTCGACACGGGGATCTCGGGCACACCGACCGTGAAGATCAACGGCAAGGTGTTCGAGGGCGACCTCTACACGGCCGGCCCGCTGACCGCGGCCGTGACCGCGGCCAAGGGCCAGTAGCGGTGACCGCGGTCCTGCCGCGCCTGCACGCGCTCCGGCACTCCAACGCCTGGATCTTCGGAACCATGATGTTGTCGGCGTGCCTGAGTCTGACCGCGTCCTTCGTGCTGTCGATCGACGCGGTGCGCCTGGCGGCCGACCCGGGCGCGGATCTGTCCTGCAACATCAACAGCGTCATCAGTTGCGGCACGGTCGGCAGCTCCTGGCAGGCGCATCTGCTCGGCTTCCCGAACGCCTTCCTGGGGCTGGTGGCCGAGCCGGTCGTGATCACGATCGCGGTGGCGAGCCTGGGCCGGGTACGGTTCCCGCGCTGGTTCATGTTCGCCGCGCAGATGGTCTATACGTTCGGCCTGATCTTCGCGTACTGGCTGTTCTACCAGTCCATGTACGTGATCGGCGCGCTGTGCCCGTGGTGCCTGCTGGTGACCGTGTCCACGACGCTGGTGTGGTCGTCGCTGACGCACGTGAACGTCCGCGACGGCAACCTGTTCCTCCCCCGCCGCGTGCAGGCGTCGATGTCCAGGGTCATCGACGCC
>DASUCK010000528.1:0-11426 GCA_036276095.1 Nonomuraea sp.
ACATCCGTGTCGAACGGCCCGATCTCCTTGGTGACGGACCCTGAAATGAGGATGTGCCCCTCGCGCAGCTCGATGGCGAGGGAGTTCAAGCGCATGCCGGAGTGTCCTGGCACCTGCTTGGGGAGCCGATCGAGTCCGTCACGCTTCAGCGCCTCGCCGATGCGCTGCTGAACGGTCTCCTTCGGCACGAGCACCAGCACGCCGCCGTGGACCCGCCGGGGCATCGTGGACGGGGCGGGCAAAGGTGCGCCCGTCGTGTCGTCTATCAACACGGCGAGGATCCCGGCCCGGCCATGTTCTTCACTGACCGCGTACTCGCGCAGCAGGAATCGACGTCCGTCGTCAGGGAAGAGCGGGCCAAGGGGGAACGGCGAAAGCTGCTTGAGCCGGACGACCAAAGCTCGGTAAACCGGATCGATATAGTCCGGTTCGCTGGCGGTCACCTCGATCGCGTCGGCTTCCACGGTGCGAAAGTCGAGGACCGGAGCGATCAAGGCGGGTCCGTCGGCCCGCTGTTTCTCCTCGTGAGTCAGGTTCGGCCGGGCCGTCAGGGTGACATGCGCCTGATCCCAGCGATCGGCCAACCGGGCGAGCATCTCCACGGACATTTCAAGAGCGCCGCGCCCGGTGGTCCCCGTTCGAGTCACTTGCAGTCGGGGAGTGTCGAACCATATCTCGAGCTCACGTCCGTAGGCGGTGGTGTGCAGATGCCTCAACAGACGCAGGAACTCTGCCGAGAATATCCGGTTGAGCACTTTTTCGTCGATCTGGGCGACGTTTGCGAATCCGTCGGTGAGGTCTCTCGCCATTTCCGCCGTCCTGCCCTCAGGCACGCTTGCCTTGGCCTCTCTAGGTCATAGCCCCTTCGTCGGTCAGGAGGCGATGAATCTCGAGCGCTGTCTTGTCTGTCAGTAGGGCCAGAGTCTCGCGTAGGAGAGTGATCCCTTCCCTGAGTTCGCCGTCCGCTAACTCGGCTACCCGCGACAGAAAAGCATCGGCCCGTTCATAGGACCTTCTATCGAACATCATGTTGGCTATCCTGGGCTCAGTTCGCCCTCTGTGGACTTCGAGCACGTAATAACCCAGCGCCGCGCAGTAAGCCGTCAGCCGGAGTGCTTCATGTTCCAGTTCCGGGCCCGCTTCCTGGACCACGTCCAGGATGCCAGCCTTGTGGCGATTGTAGGAATCGAGAAGCACTCTGCCCATCGGGACCTTGCTGAGCAGGAGATCGTGCAGGTCGAAGATCGTGTCGAGGGCGGGCCGCATCGCCAGAACGGCAACGTCGTCCTCGCCGTAGTTCCGGACCAGGTAGTTGCCGAGCGCACCTCCGAAGGCGCACTCACTGAGACATGGGCTGCTGCTGAAGGTGCAGGGATCACGGTTGGCGATACACTGACTCTCGTTCATGGCCGCATAGCAGTATGTCTCGCCATGGGACCGGCAGACGCAGCTACCCATCGATGATCCCCTCTTGTGGGCTTTGATGCATAGTGAGCCTCTCCAGCGGGCGGCGCAAGTCTGCTGATCGTCCCGCCCCAGTCCAAATCTTCGGCAACTCGGAGACCCCGTACATCGCAGAGGCATGGGCTGCATCGCGGTGACGATCGGGCCCGCTGGTCGCAGCTTCGCGATGTCCGGGCTTGCGGCCCGGCATGCAGCGATGGCTCACTGCCAGCTCGCGTTTGCGAGAGAATCATAGGGCGGCCTTGTCGTGGCGCGTCTGGTTGGAGCGGGTGACGGTCGTGGTCAGGTGGCTGGGCCGGCGATGTCCTGGGACGGCGGCGAAGATGGTCGGTGGCGGGCTGCGGTCGCCAGCAGTGTTGCTCGATCCAATGAGGTACGACGCGGTGATGAGCAGGTGGTCGAGGCCGATGGCGCGGGACCCGACCGGTTGATGGTGGGGTCAGGTACGGGCCCGCCGTCCGCACGGCGCGCGGTCAGCGGTCCAGCCGGACCGCGCAGGGCCGCCGCAGGACCTCGTCGGGGACGGCCGGCAGCGGCGCCGGACGCAGGTCCGCGACGTCGCCGGCGGTCTGCTGCTCCGGCGCCCGATGGTAGCGGACGTCGCGGCGCGCGCGAGGCGACCAATCCCGGCCGTCCGAGAACCCGAGCGCCACACCGTCTACGGGAGAAAACTTGGAACGCGGTTAACGCCCCGCGTCGTGACCGCTTCATAGCCTAGGTGAAGTGGCAAGGTCGACATGGATTGCCGGATCGGCTCTGACCGCGGCCGTCGCCCTGGCCGCCAGCGTCGCGTTCGTGCTGGGCAGCATGATGGTCGACAGCGACGACGCGCACGAGAGCCCGCCGATCACCAGGTCGATCCACGCCTCCGGCTCGACCGCGCAGAAGGGCGCGATGGACGCCTGGATCGCCGAGTTTCACCGGGTGCACCCCGAACTGCGGGTGACGTACGAGGCCAACGGCTCCGACGCCGGCATCCGCGACTTCGTCGCCGGCCGGACCGCGTTCGCCGGCTCGGACCTGCCGATGAGCCCGCACGAGCAGGCGCTGGCCGACCGGCGCTGCGGCGGTGGCGCGATGCACCTGCCCATGGTGGTCGGCCCCATCGCGCTCGCCTACAACCTGCCGTCCGTGTCCGACCTGAAACTCTCCCCCGCCACCCTGGCCGGCATCTTCAGCGGCCGCATCACCCGCTGGAACGCCCCCGAGATCGCCGCCGAAAACCGCGGCACCCACCTGCCGCACGCCGGCATCCGCGCCTTCCATCACTCCGACGCCTCCGGCACCACCCACAACTTCACCGCCTACCTGCGGGCGGCCGGCCGCTGGCCGCACCCCCCGTCCCGCACGTGGAGCGGCGCCGGGCAGGGTGTGACCGGCTCCGACGGCGTCGCCGAGGCCGTCCAGGACACCGCGAACTCGATCGGATACGTCCAGTACGGCTTCGCCAGCAACGCCCGCCTGAGCACCGCGCGGATCCGCAACGCGGCCGGACATTTCGTCGCCCTCTCGCCCGACACCGCCAGCAAGGCCCTGGAGCGCGCCCGGGTGGTCGGCCGCCGCGACGATCTCGTGGTGACCTTCGACTACCTGGCCGAGACCGGCAACGCGTACCCGATCGTCCTGGTGACGTACGAGATCACGTGCTCGGACCCGGACCCGCTGGTGCAGACCTTCCTCACCTACACCTCAAGCGACGCCGGCCAGTCCTACCTGGCCCTGCACGGCTACGCCCCGCTCCCGCAGGACCTCCTCGTCAAGGTCCGCGCCCGCCTCGGCACCACAAGCTGACCGGCAGGCGCAGGGCGGCGCGCAGCCGCCGCGGAGGGGTTCCTGGCCCGCGTCACGCCGGCGGCGGCTCACGCGCTTCGGCGCTGGGCGAAGCGCAGCAGGTTGCCCGCCGGGTCGCGGAAGGCGCAGTCGCGCACCCCGTACGGCTGATCGATCGGCTCCTGCAGCACCTCGGCGCCCGAGGCCTGGATGCGTTCGAAGGTGGCGTCGCAGTCGTCGGTGGAGAAGATCACACCGCGCAGCATGCCCTTGGCCAGCAGCTCCGCCATGGCCTGCTGGTCGGCCGCGGAGGCGTTGGGGTCGGCGAGCGGCGGCTCCAGCACGATCTCCACGTCGGGCTGCGACGGCAGGCCCACGGTCACCCAGCGCATGCCCTCGAACCCGACGTCGTTGCGCACCTCCAGCCCGAGCGCGTCGCGGTAGAAGGCGAGCGCCTTGTCGTGGTCGTCGACCGCGATGAAGCACTGTGACAGTTTGAGGTCCATGCCGGACACGCTACGGGCGGCCGGCGTGCTTGGCTTCTCCGTTCCTGACCGGCCGCGTGAAGATCTTGGCGACGCAGGCCGGGACGGCCGCGCCCTGGTCGTGACCGCGCGCCCGGTAGGCATTGGGGCTCTCGCCCACCAGCTCGGTGAACCGCGAGCTGAACGACCCCAGCGACGTGTACCCGACCGCGAAGCACACCTCGGTCACCGACAGGTCGCCGCGCCGCAGCAGCGCCTTGGCCCGCTCGATCCGGCGGGTCATCAGGTAGCCGTAGGGGGTCTCGCCGAAGGCGGCGCGGAAGCTGCGCGAGAAGTGGCCGGGCGACATGTGGGCGGCGCGGGCCAGCGCGGGGACGTCGAGCGGCTCGGCGAAGTTACGATCCATCAGGTCACGGGCCCGGCGGAGCCGGACCAGGTCGGGAAGCAACACCCGACCAGCATCGCACAGCCCACCGACAGGACCGCGCCGCCCCACCACCGGCTGGCGGGTGAGGCCATGTGAACGTCAGTCAGGTTCACATCGTGCCCGCCACGGTGCGAGCGGCCCGGACGCTCATGTGCGTGCAGGTGCTCCTGGTGATCGTGCCGAGCGTCGTCATCCTTCTCCCGCTCGTGCTACACGGAATCCTGCTGCTCAACGTCTTCCTCGGCATCGGCGTGGCCGTACTCGCCGGGACGGTGGTCGTCCTCATGCGGACCCGCCGCCGGTGGGTGCGGTGGGCGGGCTGGGCGGTCCAGGCGGCCCTGGTGGCCAACGCGCTCGCGGGGCTGATCGGCGCGCCCAGCATCGGCGCGTTTGCCGGGCTCGCGCTTGCCGTCGCCGTCGTCGCACTCTTGTTGACCCCGTCCAGCGTCAGGTGGTTCGACGCCTGACCCGGTCCACGGGGTGCGTCTGTGCCCTGAGCACACCATCGGCCAGGTTGAGGGTCCGATACCCGCCAGGGTCTGACCCATCGGCTGAGAACCAGAAGGGCCGCCGGCCTGCCTGACTGCCGCCGGCCCGGCCGTCGTGAGGGGACCGCCGACGGAGGCTTTCTCTCGTGCTTTGCGCGATGTAACGTCCGTAGTTAGATAAGTCCGCTCGGTGCGTACGGCCGCGGCCGTACGGGGGGCGCCTGGGCCCGCACATGCCAGCTCGTCAGCCGGAGATGTGAGATGCGGAAAGTCCTCCTGGTGCTCGTCGCCATGGTCACGCTGCTGCTGCCCGCCTTCCCCGCCGTCGCGCAATCGCCGCCCTACGGCTCCCGAGACGTGGCGTTACGCCTGGTGGCCGAGGGGCTCACGGCCCCTGTCACGCTCGCGCAGCCCCGCGACCGCACCGGCCGGTTGTTCGTGGTCGACCAGCCCGGCCTGATACGGATCCTGACCTCCGACGGCACCCTGCTCCCCGAGCCGTTCCTCGACCTGCGCGCCTCGCTCGTGCCGCTGATGCCCGGTTTCGACGAGCGCGGGCTCCTCGGCCTGGCCTTCCACCCCGGGTACGCCCGCAACGGCCGGTTCTTCGTCTACTACAGCGCGCCCCTGCGTGAGGGAGCCCCCGAGGGCTTCAACCACACCAGCCACATCTCCGAGTTCCGCGTCTCGGCCGACCCCGACCGCGCCGACCCCGCCTCCGAGCGGATCCTGCTCCAGGTGGACGAGCCCCAGTTCAACCACAACGCGGGCACCCTCCTCTTCGGCCCCGACGGCCTGCTGTACATCGCGCTCGGCGACGGCGGCGGCGCGAACGACGTCGGGCTCGGCCACGTCGCGGACTGGTACGCCGACAACGAGGGCGGCAACGGCCAGGACGTCACCCAGGACCTCCTGGGCAACATCCTCCGCATCGACGTCGACTCCGGCGACCCGTACGGCATCCCGCGGGGCAACCCCTTCGCCGCCAGGCCCGGCTGCGCCGACGGCTGCGACGAGATCTTCGCCTACGGCTTCCGCAACCCGTACCGGATGTCGTTCGACCAGGGCGGCCGCCGCCAGCTGTTCGTGGCGGACGTCGGCCAGGGACGGTGGGAGGAGGTCAGCATCGTCACCAGGGGCGGCAACTACGGCTGGAACGTCAAGGAAGGCACGCACTGCTTCAGCACCGCGACGCCGGACGCGCCGCCCGCGACCTGCCCGGACCGCGTCGCGTCCGGCGTCCGCCAGGGCGACCGACTGATCGATCCGGTCATCGAGTACGCCAACGCCAACCAGGACGGCGGTCTCGGCCTCGCGATCGCCGGCGGGCACGTGTACCGGGGCAAGGCGCTCCGGACGCTGGCCGGCCGGTTCGTCTTCGGCGACTGGAGCCGGGCGTTCGGCGCCCCGGACGGCACGCTGTTCGTGGCCGAGCCGCGCAGAAGTGGGCTGTGGGCGGTCGAGGAACTGCGGGTGACGAACACCGGTTCCGGGCGGATCGACCACTTCGTCCTCGGCCTCGGGCAGGACTCCTCCGGCGAGATGTACGTCCTCGGCAGCCAGAGCCCCGGGCCTTCCGGCACCACGGGAAAGGTGTTCAAGCTCGTGCGCCCGGGCACCTGACCAGCCGGCGGGCGTCGTGGCGGGGTCTCTGTCGGCGCCGATGCAGAGGCTCCCGACGCGGGCAGCGTCTCGAAGCAAGAGGCCGCGGAGACGACCGACGAGAGCCCGGAACGCGTCGCCCTGATCCAGCGCCTGATCCCGGGCCGCCGGCGCGCCGCCACAGGTGCGTTGGACCGCCACGTTCGGATGGCTTATGGTGCGGCGGTGAACGTGCTCGAATGGCTGCTCGAATCCGACCCCGCCATCCGCTGGCAGGCGTTGCGCGATCTCACCGACGCCTCGCCCGGCGAGGTCGCCGCCGAGCGGGCCGGCGTGGAGCGGGCGGGCTGGGGCGCCCGCCTCCTGGCACTCCAGGGCCCCGACGGCTTGTGGGACGGCGGCGCCTGCTTCCCGGCCTCCTACACCGGCGACGAGCCAGGGCAGCCCTGGACGGCGACGATGCACACCCTGCAGACCTTGCAAATCTTCGGGCTCGACCCGGCGTCGGAGGCGGCGCGCCGGACGATCCCGCTCGTCGCCGAGCACGGGCGATGGGAGCACGCCGGGCAGAAGTACTTCGACGGCGAGGTCGAGCCGTGCATCAACGGCAGGACGATCGAGACCGGCGCCTACTTCGGTGTTGACGTCTCGGCGATCGTGCGACGAGTCCTCGGCGAGCGGCTCGCCGACGGCGGATGGAACTGCGAGGCCGAGAACGGGTCCGTGCGCTCCTCGTTCGACACGACGGTCAACGTGCTGGACGGGCTGCTCGAATACGAGCGCGCCACCGGCGGGTCGGCGGCGGTCCGCGAGGCCCGCCGGAGCGGGGAGGAGTACCTGCTCGAACGCGGCCTGTTCCGGCGCAGAAGCACCGGCGAGGTCGCCGATCCCGCCTATCTCGACGCCGCCTTCCCGCACTACTGGCACCACGACGTGCTGCGCGCGCTCGACTACTTCAGGCGGGCGGGGGCCGAGCCCGATCCGCGGATGGCGGAGGCCGTGGAGATCGTCCGCAGCAGGCGGCTGCCCGACGGCCGCTGGCCGCTCGACCGCGTCCACCCGGGTCGTGTCCACTTCGACGTCGAGGAGGGTGTGGGGCGGCCGAGCCGCTGGAACACCCTTCGCGCGCTCCGGGTGCTCGCCTGGTGGCAGGGCTGACGGGCGCCGCCGAGCCGGTCATCACCCGACCGGACGATCCGGTCGACGAAGATCCCGGTCGTCCCGTCGGGGCCGAGCGCGGGGAGTCTCACGATCGGGTCCGTGCCCTCGGTGACGGTCAGCTCGCCCGTGTGGTGGTTCATGCCGGTGGCGATGAGCGTGCAGTTCGCGACCGTCTCCCGGCGGCCGCCCGTCCCAGGTCCTCGTCACGCGAGCCGAGGAAGACCGTCCAGTGCGGCTCAGCCCGCTCGAACGCGCGGTGTTCGTGCTCCGGGAGGGTTCACGTTCAGCTTCGCCGAGATCGCCGCGGCGGTCGGCCGATCGGAGGCGGCCGGATCTGGTTCAGGGGTTGAGAAGGACCTTGATGGCACGGCGCTCGTCCATCGCCTTGTACCCTTCCGCGGCCTGGTCCAGGGGCAGGGTGAGGTCGAAGACCCTGCCGGGCTCGATGACGCGGTCGCAGATCAGCTCGATCAGCTTCGGCAGGTACTGGCGTTCCGGGGCGGGGCCGCCGTGCAGGTGCACCAGGGACATGAACAGCTCGTCGCCGGGATTCAGCGAGTTCCGCCAACGCGTACGGCGCTGACCCCGTCGGCGGCGCGGTCGAGGAGTTCGTTCAGCAGGATTCGCTCGCCGGGGCTGTACAGGTCTGCCACCTCGGGCAGCACGGCCTTCAGGCCCACGGCGCGCTGGGCCGGGCTCGGGGCGCTGCTCGGGGCCGCCGTGGTGATCGCCGCCAGGACGGCCTCGCGCAGGCGGACGGGCAGGGCCGGATCGCGCTCCTCGGGAGGTGTGCCGATGAGGTTGAGCGTGAGGCCGACGCCCGCGGCGTGCACCATGCCGACGGCCGCCTCCACGCCGACGGACAGCCGGCCCGCGACCGCGATGCGGTCGACCAGCATGCGCAGCCGCTCCAGCGCCTGCGCGGCGGCGCGGTTGCCGGAACCGGGGGCGGGCCGGCCGTACATGAGCAGGTAGTGCGCCGGGTTGTCCAGCCCGAAGGCGACATGCGTGTCCCATCCGCGGCGCAGGTCGTCGACCGGGTCGTCGGAGAGCGCCTGGCTGTGCTTCTGCGCGAGGTAACGCGCGAATCCGTCGGCGGCGACCGCTTCGAGCAGGCCGTTCATGTCGGTGAACAGCCGGTAGAGCGTGGGGGCCTGGACGCCGGCCGCCGCGCTGACGGTGCGGGTCGTCACCCCTTCGCGGCCCTTCTCTCGAAGCAGCCCGGTGGCGGCGTCGATGATGCGTCGCCGGACCTCTTCCCGATCACTCATGGATCGATGATAACAGCATGGCGATAGCAGCAATTTGCGTTATCGACGATTGCGCTCTATCGTTACCGGCGTTAGCGAACATCTGGCAGGAGGTGGCCATGAACCGTTCGACCACGACGAGGTCCGTTCCGATGCTCCTGCTCGCCGGGGCCATGAGCGTCATCCTCGCGGCATGCGCGACGGCCGGCGCCGGCGCGGCCCGGCCAGGCCCGCGGGCGGCGTCCCCCGCATCGCCGGCCGCCAGCGGGGAGCCGTCGTCGCAGGCGCTGGGCGCGCGCACGGAGCTGGTGACCGGGCTGCGCTCGCCATGGGGGCTGGCGTTCCTCCCTGACGGTTCCGCGCTGGTCTCGTCGCGGCTGTCCGGCGAGATCGTCCGCATCCGGCCCGGCGGGGGCGCGCCCGAGCGCGTCGGCACGGTGCCGGGCGTCGTGGCCAGCGCCGAAGGCGGCCTGCTCGGCCTGGCCACCTCGCCGCGCTTCGGCTCCGACCGCACCGTCTACGCGTACGTGTCAGGCTCCCCCACCAACCGGGTGGTCGCCCTGCGGATCGCCCCCGGCCACCGCTCGCTCGCCCAGTCCAGGGTCCTGATCGACGGCATCCGGACGGCGGACCGGCACCACGGCGGCCGGCTGCGCGTCGGCCCGGACGGCAACCTGTGGATCGGCACCGGCGACGCCTTTCTGCCGGAGAACGCCGCCGACGACTCGTCGCTGAACGGCAAGATCCTCCGGATCCGGCCCGACGGCACCATCCCCGCCGACAACCCGTCCGGCACCGCCGTCTACTCCAGCGGACACCGCAACGTCCAGGGCATCACGTTCGGCCCCGACGGCACGATGTACGCCTCCGAGCTCGGCCACCGCACCTGGGACGAGGTGAATGTGCTCAGCCCCGGCGCCGACTACGGCTGGCCCGAGACCGAGGGCGTCGCCGGCGACACCGGGCGACCGCCTCTCTTCACCCTCCACCCCGACGACGCCTCGCCCTCCGGGATCGCCTACGCCGGCGGCTCCCTGTGGCTGGGAGCCCTCGGCGGGCAGCGCCTCTGGCAGCTCCCCGTCCGGGGTCCGCGGGCGACCGGCGAGCCGATCGCGCATCTCGTCGGCGAGTATGGCCGCATCCGCACCGTCGAGGTCGCGCCGGACGGGGCCCTGTGGATCGTCACGTCCAATACCGACCAGGCCACCTGGGGCGCGGCCGACCCCCGCCCCGGCGACGACCGCGTCATCCGCATCGAACTCCCCGAACAGAACTGACCACGGCACCCCAGAAGGGAACGACCCACCATGAAGATCACCGGAAACACCGTGCTGGTCGCCGGCGGCACCTCCGGCATCGGGCGGGGCCTGGCCGTCCGGCTCCACGAGGCGGGCAACCACGTGATCGTCGCCGGGCGACGCCGCGAACTGCTCGACCAGCTCGTCGCGGCCCACCCCGGGATGGACGCCGAGACGTTCGACATCACCGACGCCGCCTCGGTCCGCCGCCTGTTCGAGTCGGTGACCGCGAAGCACCCCGACCTCAACGTGCTGGTCGCGATGGCCGGCATCATGCGCGGTGAGAAGGTGCTCGACCCCGGCTCGCTGGAGGTGGCCGAGCACACCGTCGCCACCAACCTGCTGGGCCCGATCCGCCTCGTCCACGCCTTCGCGCCGTTCCTGGCCTCCCGTCCGGAGGCCGCCATCCTGACCGTGACGTCGGGCCTGGCATACGTGCCGCTGCCGACGTCGCCGACCTACAGCGCGACGAAGGCGGCCGTCCACTCCTACACCGAGAGCCTGCGCGAGCAACTCCGCGACACGTCGGTGCAGGTCATCGAGATCGTTCCGCCCCTCACCCGTACGACGCTGATGGGCGGCAGCACCGACAACGAGCGCGCGATGCCGCTCGACGACTTCCTGTCCGAGACCATGAGCCTGCTCGACGCTGAGCCGGACGCGCGGCAGATCCTCGTCGAACGCGTCAAGCGCCAGCGCTTCGCGGTGGCGAACGGGACCTACGACGAAGTCTTCGCGACGCAGAGCGGCCGCGCACCCTGACGAATCCCGGCCGCCGCCTTCCCCCTGCACACGCGTGCGCGCGAGCTGACGCTTCTTCGGACGATACGTCGGCCCGGCGGTAGGACAGCGCCAGGCCCGGCCGGTCGTGGGCGGACAGCGCGGTTGGTCGAGTCGACCAACCGCGGCTACCCGGCCATCCAGGCGAACACCGACGGATTGCCGTCAGCCGCCGATGCGCGTGTCACCCGACGATGCCGCAGCGGCTTGTCGCGCTGGGCTCAAGGCTTGGGGCTTGCGCAGGGTGAGTGCCACCGCCGCGCCGACAAGCGTCAGTGCGGCGGCGAGCAGGCCGGCGGTGCGGAGTCCGTCGGGAGTGGCGGCACCGGCAGGGCCGGCGTTGATGACGGCGACCAGCACGGCCAGCCCGACCGCGCTGCCGAGCTGCTGGGTGGTGGAGGCCATCGCCGAGGCGATGCCTTGACGTTCCGGTGCGACACCGGTGGAGGCGGCCACGAACATGGCCGTCCACGCGATGCCCTGCCCGAGGCTGATCATGACGATGCCGGGCAGGAGCACGGCATAGCCGCCCTGCGGGGACACCGCCAGCGCGAATGCGATCATTCCGGCGGCTCCCAGGCCCAGGCCGATGAGCAGCGTGGTGCCGGCGCCCGTCCTGATCAGCATGCGTTCGCTGACCTTGGTGCCCAGCAGGGCCATGAGACCCCCGGGCAGAAACGCCAGGCCCGTCGCCAGGGCGT
>DASUCK010000529.1:0-2259 GCA_036276095.1 Nonomuraea sp.
CATCCCCACAGGGTCCACCCCGGTGACCAGCCCGCAGCAGGGCCGCAAGTCCCATGTCGGGTTGCTCCATGGCGGGCGGCCCCGGCTCGGGCGGGTCCGCCCCGACAACGACGAACAGCGGGTCAGCGCGCCGAAGATCGCTGCGTCACAGGGCTGGGGACGGCGCTCCGTCCGCTTCAGCCGCGAACCGCAGCTCCAGCTTGGTCCGAATGTCGACCTGGCGCGCCAGAAACGCTCGCTCATCCAGGCGCTTCCGACGGAGCCAGCCAGTCACCTCGCTGTTGCACTTGCTGGTGTTGCACGACTGGCACGCTGGCACCACGTTGTCCAGGGTGTACCGCCCACCGCGCGAGATCGGCAGTACGCAGTCGCGCTGAAGGCCGTCGCCTGTGGCGCCGCAGTAGGCGCACCCTCCCCACAAAGCCTTCAGCGCCGTCCACTGGACGTCAGTCAGATCATGACTGACAAGGCTCATGCGTCGTTTCCGCCGCCTGGCCGCCCGAGCTTGGCGGGATCTCCCCACGGTCACCCCGCGAGCCGCTAGCTTGCCCGCGCTGCTGCGAACGCAGCCGCAACGTCTCGGGACGGAACGATCTCCCGGCCCAATGGCATCAACGCGACCGGGACGAGCTTGAAGTTGGCCACCCCCAGCGGGATCCCGATGATGGTGACGCACAGCAGCACGCCCGTGACCGCGTGACCGATCGCAAGCCACAGGCCCGACAAGATGAACCAGAAGAAGTTGCCCACGCCACTCGCCACGCCGGCACCGGGCTTCTTCACCAGGTCGCGGCCGAACGGCCACAAGGCGTACAGGCCCACCCGGAAGGAAGCGACCCCGAACGGGATGCCCACGATCGTGACGCACCACAGCGCTGCGACGAAGACATATCCCAGGAACAGCCAGAAGCCAGCCAGCACGAGCCACAGGACGTTCAGCAGGGTCTTCACCCAGAGACTCTCGCACGTGGACCGCTGCGCGTGCTCGCAGGGGCTTGGGCCGCGCGCCGGAAGAACCACGCAGACACGAGGAACAGGCCCGTGAACATCGCCGTCAGCCCCAGCACGTCGATGAGTGAGGCGCCCTCCGTCCCTTCGAGACCGAACGCGAACGCGACGATGGGGGCGAGCACCTGGGTGAGGGCGGTCGCGAGGAGCGCCACCGACATCTCGGGCACGCGCAGCCTGGCGACGAGCGAGCCGAGAACGAGCACGGCCGGCACGGCGAGAAAGACCCGGTCCGCCTCGCCGCCCGAGCCGATCACGCCGAGTGCGCCCACTCCAAAGAGCAAGAGCAGAACCGAGCCGAGTGCCACAGCGATCCCCAGTCGGTAGCTGGTGGTTGGTTTCATCTGCGGGTTCCTTCTGCTGGTGCGGGGAGGGTCGTCACGCTGATCGCCCCCGCTGGGGTGGCCACGTGGCCCTGGTCGACACGTTAGGGGCGTGGCAGGTCAGGTCGTGCGCAGGACCTGTGAAGATTCCGTGCAGATCCGCAGGGGCGGCGGCCAAGGGGACCTTCGGCCCTGACCGGTGGACCTGTCGCAGGAACAATCGAAGAGAGGTCGATCCCGTCATCGAATCGGGGTGTGCTCACGATGGGTCGCCGGACGATGTACTCGCTTGCAGCAGTGGCTCTCGCGACCGAACTGACCGGCTACCTCCTGTGGCGGCCGAGCATGGTGCGGTGGGGTGCCACGGCCGAGGAGGCCCGCGAACCGCTCCCCGGCGATGACCGCACGCCCCACCCTCGTGTCCAGGGCACGCACGCGATCACCATCGACGCCCCGCCCGAGCAGGTGTGGCCATGGCTGATGCAGATGGGCATCGGTCGCGCTGGCTTCTACACCCACGACTGGGTCGAGCGCCTGATGTTCCGCGCCCGCTACATCGAAGGTCGGCACTCGGCGACGCGCATCCACCCCGAGCTGGCTCCCCTGGAGGTCGGCGACGCCGTGCCCATGGGTGCCGGCGCCTCGGCGACCGTCTCGGACGTCAAGCCGTACGAGTACCTCGTTGCCCAGGAGACGTTCGTCCTGCGTCCGTTGCCGGGCGACCGCACCCGCCTCATCACCCGCTACCGCGGCATGGGGTACCTGTCACCAGCCGCGCACGCGATCGGACCGGACGCCGGGCCGGTGCCAAGGCTTCTCCGCGGCGCTGTGCTCCGTGTCCCCGGCCTCGACCTGGTGCTGCGCGCGGTGGACTTCCTCGTGGCCGATCCGCTGCACCACTACATGGAGATCGGGATGCTCAGAGGGA
>DASUCK010000530.1:0-6672 GCA_036276095.1 Nonomuraea sp.
TGGAGCTCATCAGGTGACAGCGCCCGCGGGTCGACCGTCACGCCGCCCTTGGCGCCACCAAACGGCACATCGGCGAGCGCGCACTTCCACGTCATCCACATCGCGAGGGCGGTGACCTCGTGGATGTCGGTGCCGGGATGGAAGCGGATCCCGCCCTTGGCGGGGCCGCGTGAGACGTTGTGCTGGACCCGGAAGCCCTGGACGACGTCGAGGCGTCCGTCCTCGCGCCGCACCGGGACCGAGACGGTCAGCGAGCGGCGGGGCGTGGCCAGCACCCTGCGGAGCCCGTCGTCGAGCCCGAGGTGCTCGGCCGCCTGGTCGAGCTGGTGGAGAGCGGAGTCGAGGGCCTGGCGGCCCGGGGTGATCAGGGCCGGCGTCGTTGACGGCACCATGATGCTCATGGAAGAGATTCCTCCTGGTATGCACGCCCTATTTGCGGGGAAAGCGCCATTGCCTTCCACCTATGGGCGATGATGTCGTGATCATCCTAAGGTGAGGGGTTTAGGCTTGCCTAGTTGTCAGTAAAAATCCAAGCCGCTGATCGAGTGCTGTGGACCGTGCCACTCTGGCAGTCTTGACGGCGGGAGTGTGCCGAATCAGCGAAATCGGAGGTCGGATGCCCGCACTCGTGGTGGGGCCGATGTTGCGTCACGTCGATTCCGACAGTGCCTCGATCTGGGTGGAGACCGCAGACCCCGGCACGGTCGCCGTCGAGGCGGGTGGCAGGACTTACCGGTCGCCTACCTTCACCGTGCACGGACACCACTATGCGATCGTGGATCTCCTCGACCTCTCACAGGATATCCCCTCCTACTCCGTCAGCCTCGACGGGGAGGTGGTATGGCCCCTGGCGGGTCGCCCGCCGTCGCGCATCCGGCTGCTGCCCGAAGGCGGGGCGCGCCGGCTGGCGTTCGGCTCCTGCCGCACCAGCGTGCCGCACGACACGGCGCACGTGCTCACCTACGGCGAGGACGTCCTGCGCACCTACGGCCGCCACCTGGCCGACGCGCCCGACGCGGAGTGGCCCGACCTGCTCCTGCTCCTCGGCGACCAGGTCTACGCCGACAACCCGGCCCCCGAGATGCTGGCCTACATCCGCGCCCGCCGCTCCACGCCGCCCCAGGACGAGATCGCCGACTTCGAGGAGTACGCCGAGCTCTACCGCCTGGCCTGGACCGAACCGGACATCCGCTGGCTGCTGTCCACCGTGCCGACCGCGATGATCTTCGATGACCACGACGTCCGCGACGACTGGAACACCTCCCAGCCGTGGCGCGAGCGGATGGCCGCGACGAGCTGGTGGCGGCGCCGGGTGGTGTCCGGACTGGGGGCGTACTGGGTCTACCAGCACCTCGGCAACCTCTCCCCGGCCGAGCGCGCCGCCGACCCGCTGCTGCGCACCCTGCTCGACCGCGGCGGGCGCGACGCCGGCGACGACGGCCACGGGGCCGGGCGCGAGGGAGGCGCGGGGCGCGACGGGGGTGACGTGCTCGACGCGTTCGCCGAGAAGGCCGACGCCGAGCCGTCGAGCAACCGCTGGAGCTACGCCCGCGACCTCGGCGGAACCCGCCTGATCATGGTCGACACCCGCTGCGCCAGGCAGCTCACCCCCGGCGACCGCCGCATGCTCGACCCGGCCGAGCAGGCGTGGCTGGAGGAGCAGATCGCCGCCCCGGCCGAGCGCCTGATCATCGGCTCGTCCATCCCGTTCCTGCTGCCCGAGGGCGTCCACGGCGTGCAGAACTGGAACGAGGCCCTGTGCGACGGCAAGTGGGGCGGCCTGGTGCGGCGGTGGTCGGAGGCGTTCCGGCAGGCCATCGACCTGGAGCACTGGGCGGCGTTCCGGCGCTCGTTCGACGACCTGGCCCGGCAGCTCGTCGGGCTCGGCAAGCCGGTGATGATCCTCTCGGGCGACGTCCACTACTCCTACCTGGCCGAGGCCCGCACCGGCGCCCTCTACCAGGTGGTCTGCTCGCCGATCCGCAACCCGCTCAGCCGGGTGCTGCGCTGGGCCAACGTGTTCACCCAGTTCACGATCGCCACGCTGGTCGGCAGCGTGCTCGCCCGCCTGGCCGGCGTGCCGCGGCCGCCGTTCCGCTGGCGCGTCACCAAGGGCCCCTGGTTCCAGAACGCCCTCGCCACGCTCACCCTCCCCGACCAGGTCACCTGGTACGACTCCACAGGCGAGCGCCTCAGGCGGATCGACTCCGCGCGCCTGCGATGACCCGCGCACGACGAGCTGCTCCGCTGACCACGACCACGTCGTGACGGCCTGGCGGGGCCGCCTCCGCAGGGGAGGCGGCGGCCCCGGCCCGGCGCGCGGGACTACTTCGTCCTGAGTTCGTAGAGCGCGTCGGCGAGCTGGTCGATCGCCCAGATCAGGTCGTCCTCGGAGACCACGATCGGCGGGGCCAGGCGGATCGTCGAGCCGTGCGTGTCCTTGGCGAGCACGCCGCGCCTCATCAGCGCCTTCGACACCTCCCGCCCGGTCGCGAGCTCGGGGTCGATGTCGACGCCGGCCCACAGGCCGCGCCCCCGCACCTCGACCACGCCCCTGCCGAGGAGCTCGCGCAGCCGGGCGTGCAGGACCTCGCCCAGCTTCGCGGCCCTGGCCTGGTATTCGCCCGTGTTGAGCAGGTCGATGACGGCGATGCCGACCGCGCAGGCGAGCGGGTTGCCGCCGAACGTGGACCCGTGCTGGCCGGGGTGGATGACGCCGAGCACGTCCCGGTTCGCGGCGACGGCCGACACCGGCACGACGCCGCCGCCGAGGGCCTTGCCGAGGACGTAGACGTCGGGGACGACCTGCTCGTGGTCGCAGGCGAACGTCTCGCCGGTCCGGGCGAGGCCGGACTGGATCTCGTCGGCGACCATCAGGATGCCCTCGGCCGTGCACAGCTCCCTGATGGCGGTCAGGTAGCCGTCCGGCGGCACCAGCACCCCGGCCTCTCCCTGGATCGGCTCGACCAGCACGGCCACCGTGTCGGCGTCCACGGCCTCCCTGATCGCCTCGATCGACCCGTACGGCACGATCCTGAACCCCGGCGTGTACGGGCCGAAGTTGTCGTGCGCGTCCGGGTCGGTGGAGAAGCTGACGATCGTGGTGGTGCGGCCGTGGAAGTTGTTCTCCATCACGATGATGGTCGCCTGGTCCGGTTCGACGCCCTTGACGTCGTAGCCCCACTTGCGGGCCACCTTGATGGCGGTCTCGACGGCTTCGGCGCCGGTGTTCATCGGCAGGATCAGGTCTTTGCCGGTGAGGTCGCCGAGCCCGGCGCAGAACCGGGCGAACTGGTCGTGGTAGAAGGCGCGGCTGGTCAGGGTCAGCCGTTCCAGCTGCTCCCGGGCGGCCTCGATGATCTTCGGGTTGCGGTGGCCGAAGTTGAGCGAGGAGTAGCCGGACAGGCAGTCCAGATACCGGCGGCCGTCCACGTCGGTGACCCAGGCGCCGTCGGCCTCGTGGATCACCACCGGCAGCGGATGGTAGTTGTGCGCGCTGCGGCGCTCGCTCTGCTCGATCAGCTCTGCGCTGCTGGTCATGTCACTCATCCCCCCTGATCTCCAGTGTGCAGCACTTGGGGCCGCCGCCCGCCTTGCGCAGCTCCGACAGGTCGACCGGGATGACCTCGTACCCGCGCCGCTTGAGCTCCAACTGGAGGGCGGACGCCTCGGCGTTGATCACCACGTGGTGGCCGTCGCTGACCGCGTTCAGCCCGAGCACCCCGGCGTCCTCGGCGGTGGCGAGCACCGCGTCGGGGAACATCCGGCCCAGCACCTCCCGGCTGCCCGGCGAGAACGCCTCCGGGTAGTAGGCGACGTTGTGGCCGTCCAGCGGGAACAGCGCCGTGTCCAGGTGGTAGAAGCGGGGATCGACGAGCGTCAGGGAGACCACCGGGCGGCCGAGGAACTCCTGCGCCTCCCGGTGGGCGACCACGTCGGTGCGGAAACCGGTGCCGGCCAGGATGACCTCGTCGAGCGTGAGGAAGTCGCCCTCGCCCTCGTTGACGTGCGTCGGCGACAGCACCGGGTAGCCGCGCTCGGCGAACCAGCGCAGGTAGGCCGGGCCCTCGGCGCCGCGCTGCGGGTAGGCGAACCGGGCGCCGTAGACGCGCCCGCCGACGACCAGCGCTCCGTTGGCGGCGAACACCATGTCGGGCAGCCCGTCGATCGGGTCGATGAGGCTCACCCGGTGCCCGAGCTCCTCGTACGCCGCCTTCAGGCCCTCCCACTGCCGGACCGCCGTGTCGCGGTCCGCGCCGGCCTCGGGACGCATCCACGGATTGATGGCGTACTCGACCGTGAAGTAGTCCGGACGGCACATGAGGAAGTGTTTGGGCATGCAACATCTCCGTGGGACTGGTGAGGGATGTCCGCTTCTGCGGGACGCAGACAGCCTAAGAATGTATGTTTATGCAGGCCAAGCAGCTGGCATTGCGTCTTCGCGCGCGTTTGTTGCGTCTTTCAGCCGGCGACCGGCGATCCGTTGCGAACGGCGCCCGGTTGCGTGTCCACCAGCCGCGACAGCACGATGGAGCTCTTGGTCCGCACCACGAACGACTCCGCCGCGATGCGCTCGATCACCCGCTCCACGTGGCGCACGTCGGTCGCCCTGATGTGCAGCAGCGCGTCCGCCTCGCCGGTGATCGTGGCCGCCGCGACCACCTCGGGGAACTTCGCCACCGCCAGCGCGATGTCCGACGGCTTGGTCTTGCCCTGGCAGAACAGCTCGACGTACGCCTCCGTCGTCCAGCCGAGCGCCTGCGGCGCCACCCGCGCGCTGAACCCGGTGATGGCGCCGCTGTCGAGCAGCCGGTCGACCCGCCGCTTGACCGCCGAGGCGCTCAGCCCCACCCGGTGGCCGATCTCGGCGTAGGTGGCGCGGGCGTCGTCCACGAGCGCCGCGATGATGTCACGATCGAGCCGGTCGAGTTCCACGGGCTCTGTATACCGCCTGGCCAGGGTGGCGCGCGACGAGCACCGCGCGGGAAACTGGGTCGTTCTGACGCCGCGCCCCGAAGGACAATTCCACGATGAACACCGCGCCCTTTCCCGACGGCTTCGTCTGGGGAGTTTCGACCTCGGCCTTCCAGATCGAGGGGGCCACCGCCGCCGACGGCCGCGGCCCCTCCATTTGGGACACCTTTTCCGCCGACCGCGCCGAGGCGTGTGACCATTACCACCGATATCCCGACGACGTGCGGCTGATGAAAGACCTCGGAATGGCCGCCTACCGATTCTCGGTGAGCTGGCCCCGGATTTTCCCCGACGGCGCGGGCAAGCTCAACCCGGCCGGGCTCGACTTCTACGACCGGCTGCTCGACGAGCTGCTCGCCGCCGGAATCACGCCGTACGCCACGCTTTACCACTGGGATCTGCCGCAGGCATTGGAGGACGCCGGCGGCTGGCCGGTCCGCGACACCGCCCGCCGTTTCGCCGACTACGCCGCCGCCGCCGGCGACCGGCTGGGCGACCGCGTGCACACCTGGTTCACGATCAACGAGCCCTGGGTGGCGGCCTTTCTGGGTTACGGCTCCGGCATTCACGCGCCCGGCCGGAAATCGGCGGCCGACGCGTTCAGAAGCGCCCACCATTTGCTGCTCGCGCACGGTCTCGCCGCCCAGGCGCTGCGCGCGGGAGGCGCGCGGCGGGTGGGCGCGGTGCTCAACGTCTCGCCCGTCCTGACGCCCGCCCGGGTGAGCGACATGAGCAGGCCGATGTCGGAGGAGGACGCCGACGCCGTGGCCCGCATCGACGCCCTGGCCAACCGGCAGTTCCTGGAGCCGTTGCTGCGCGGCGCCTACCCGTCCGACCTGCTGCCGATCGTCGAGCGCACGGCCGGCCTCGGCCACATCCACGACGGCGACCTGCCCGCCATCGCCCAGCCCGTCGACCTGCTCGGCGTCAACTACTACACGCCCATCGTCGTCCAGGCCCAGCCCAGCGAGCCCGCCGACCCCGCCTTCCCCGGCAGCGAGGGTGTGCTGTTCTGCACCGTGCCGACCGCGGTCACCGCCATGGGCTGGCCCATCGTGCCCTCCTGCCTGTCGCTGCTGCTGCGCCGCCTGGCCGCGGAGTTCCCCGACACCGAGCTGATGGTCACCGAGAACGGCGCCGACTTCGTCGACGTCGTGACCGGCGACGGCATCCACGACGTCGAGCGCGTCAGCTTCCTGGAAGAGCACCTGAGGGCCGTGCGCGCGGCCGTCCACGACGGCGCCAAGGTCAGGGGCTACCTCGTCTGGACGCTGCTCGACAACCTCGAATGGGCCGACGGCTACCAGCGCAAGTTCGGCCTCGTCCACGTCGACTTCGCCACCCAGAGGCGCCGCCTGAAGGACAGCGCGCTCTGGTACCGCGACGTCATCAAGCGCAACGGCCTCCCCGAGACCCGACCGAGACGCCCCACCCTGGAGACCGTGGCCGCCCGCGCCGGCGTCTCCCGTGCCACCGTCTCCCGCGTGGTCAACGGCGAGTCGTCGGTCAGCCCCGAGGTCCGCGAGACGGTGCTGCGCGCGGTCAAGGAGCTCGGGTACGTCCCCAACGCCGCCGCCCGCAGCCTCGTCACCCGCCGCACCAACGCCGTCGCGCTGGTCCTGTCCGTCCCCCGGCAGGGCGGCGACCAGCTCACCGCCGCGGTCGTCCAGTACGTCACCAGCCTGCTCGAAGGCGCCG
>DASUCK010000531.1:0-36445 GCA_036276095.1 Nonomuraea sp.
GCGGTGTCATGAGCGCTCAGCCGATTCACGGTGGCCGGCACGTGGTCCACCCGCGTCGTCCTCTTCTGGGTCATGTGAGAGCCTGATCTTATGAACAGGCTTGGTAGTGAGACTTCTCCCTACCTCCTCCAGCACGCCGACAACCCGGTTGATTGGTGGCCTTGGGGAGAGGAGGCGATGCAAGAAGCGAGTAGGCGGGACGTACCCCTGTTGATCAGTGTGGGGTATTCATCCTGCCATTGGTTACTCGCTTCTTGACCTCCACTGGTGCCATGTCATGGCCCACGAGAGCTTCGAGGACGCCGAGACCGCGCGCCTCATGAACGAGCACTTCGTCAACATCAAGGTCGACCGCGAGGAACGCCCCGACGTCGACGCCGTCTACATGAGCGCCACGCAGGCCATGACCCACCAGGGCGGCTGGCCGATGACGGTGTTCGCCACCCCCGAAGGGCATCCGTTCTACTGCGGCACCTACTTCCCGCGGCCCACCTTCCAGCGGCTGCTCACGGAGGTCCACAACGTGTGGACGGGCGACCGGGAGAGCGTGCTGCGGCAGGGCGCCAAGGTCGTCGAGGCGCTCAACGCGCACACCGCGCTGCCCAGCGGGGGCGTGCCGGGCGGGGAGGCGCTGGCGCAGGCCGTACGGAACCTGCGGGAGTCGTTCGACCCGGTCAACGGAGGGTTCGGCGAGGCGCCGAAGTTCCCGCCGTCGATGGTGCTGGAGTTCCTGCTGCGGTCCGGCGAGCGGGAGATGAGCGGGCAGACCCTGGAGGCGATGGCCCGCGGCGGCATGTACGACCAGCTCGGCGGCGGCTTCGCCCGCTACAGCGTGGACGCCCGGTGGGTCGTGCCGCACTTCGAGAAGATGCTGTACGACAACGCGCTGCTGCTTCGCGTCTACACGCACTGGTGGAAGGCGGGCGGCGGCGAACCGGCCCGGCGGGTCGCGCTGGAGACGGCCGGCTGGCTGCTGCGCGAGATGCGCACCCCCGAGGGCGGGTTCGCCTCGGCGCTCGACGCCGACAGCGAGGGCGTGGAGGGCAAGTTCTACGTCTGGACGCCCGAGGAGCTGCGCGAGGTGCTCGGCGACGACGACGGCCGCTGGGCGACCGGCCTCTTCGACGTCACCGGCACGTTCGAGCACGGCACGTCGGTGCTGCGGCTGCCCCGCGACCCCGAGGATCCGGCACGGTACGCCAGCGTGCGGGAGCGGCTGCTGGCGGCCCGCGAGCGGCGGGTCCGCCCCGGCCGCGACGACAAGGTGGTGGCCTCGTGGACCGGCCTGGCCATCGCCGCCCTGGCCGAGACCGGCGCCGTGTTCGACCGTCCCGACCTGGTGGCCGCCGCCTGCGACGCCGCCGACCTGCTGGAGCGGACACACCTGGTCGGCGGCCGGCTGCTGCGCACGTCGCGGGACGGCCGCGCCGGGCCGAACGCCGGCGTCCTCGACGACTACGCCAACCTGGCCGAGGGCCTGATCGCCCTGTACGGCGTCACCGGCGACACCCGCCGGCTGCGCCTGGCCGGGTCGCTGCTCGACGTCGTGCTCGACCGCTTCGCCGACGGCGCGGGCGGCTTCTACGACACGGCCGACGACGCCGAACGCCTCTTCCAGCGCCCTCAGGACCCGACCGACAACGCCACGCCCTCCGGCCAGTACGCCGCCGCGGGCGCCCTGCTCTCCTACGGCGCGCTGACCGGCTCGACCCGGCACCGTGAGGCCGCCCACGCCGCGCTCGGCACCGTGTCCGTGCTGGCCAGGGGGCATGCCCGGTTCGCCGGCTGGGGCCTGGCGGTCGCCCGCGCCGCCCTGGCCGGGCCCGTCGAGATCGCCGTGGTCGGCCCGGCCGACGACCCGCGTACGGGTGCGCTGCACCGGGCGGCGGTGCTGGCCGACCTACCCGGTCCAGTGATCGCCCTCGGGTCCGGCGAGCCGGTGACCTCCGGCGGCGAGGTGTTCCCTGCGCTGCTGGAGGGTCGCACGACGGTCGGCGACGCCCCGGCCGCGTACGTGTGCAGGGGCTTCGCCTGCCGCATGCCGGTGACGACGCCGGAGGCCCTCAGAGCGGAGCTCGCCTCCCCCTGACCACCGCCCCTGACCACCGCCCCCGGAGCACCCACCCCCTGACCGCCATCCGTGACCGCCACGGTGAGCAGCGCCCCCGCCCGCCCGCTCAGGGCGGCGGGAGGGCGTCAGCCGGTGGGGTCGTCGCGTCTGTCGCCGCCCCGGCCCCCGTCGGGGCCGTGGCCGCCGTCGTCAGGGGTGGGCTGGTCGGGGTCGCCCTGGGTGGGAGGTGGGGCGGTGTGCTCCGGGTCGTCGCCGGGAGGCGGCGTGTCGTCCGGGTTGTCGGAGTTCGGCGGGTCGGTGACGGGAGGGTCGCTGAATCCGGGGTCGGGGGTGTTCCACTCGTCCTGGTCGTTCGGGGGCGGGCTGTACTCCTGCTGCGGCACGCCCCCGTCGTGGTCGGGGAGCGAGTTGTCGTAGGAGTAGCCGTACTCGGAGGGCTTGGGGAACTCCTCGACGGGCTTGCCGGCCATGGCCTCGGTCATGAAGGCCCGCCAGATCTGGGCGGGGAGCTGGCCGCCGAACTGGGGGCCGTAGCCGGGGACGGTGACCGTCTCGTTGTCGTCGCGGAACATGTCGACCGCGACCGCGAGCTGCGGCGTGAACCCGTTGAACCAGACGGAGCGGGAGTCGTCGGTGGTGCCCGTCTTGCCGGCGACGGGGCGGTCGTAGAGGCGGGCGGCGGCGCCGGTGCCGTACTTGACGACCTGCTGCATCGCGTACGCGGTGTCGGCGGCGGCCTGCTCGCCGACCACCCGCGTGGCGACCGGCTCGACGACCTGCTTGCGACCCTGGACGTCGGTGACCGACTTGATCACGTGGGCCTCCATGTGCACGCCCTTGTTGGCGAACGTGGAGAAACCCGAGGCGTTCTGGACGGCGCTGACGGACGACACGCCGAGCGGGAACGAGGCGGCCGTCCGCTGGGTGAGCTGCGCGGCCGGGATGCCCGCGGCCTCGGCGAGCTCGGCCACCTTGTCCAGCCCGACCTTCTGCCCGAGGTCGACGAACGCGGTGTTCACGGAGTTCTGGGTGGCGCGTACGAGGTCGATCTGCCCGTACGAGCGCCCGCTGTCGTTGGGGATGGGTTTGTCGGCGGAGGCGACCCGCAGCGGCGAGTTGCCGTTGACCCGGGTGGTCAGGTCGAAGCCGTTGTCGAGCGCGGCGGCCAGGGTGTACGGCTTGAACGTCGACCCGGCCATCACCTTGGCCGAGAAGGCGTTGTCGTACTCGTACCGGTTGGGGTTGCCGCCGTAGAAGGCGACCACCTCGCCGGTGTCGGGGGCGACGGCGGCCAGCCCGGTGCGGACCTTCTTCGGCGTGTCGTCCGGCAGCACGTCCTTGACCGCTCGCTCGGCCGCCGCCATGAGCTTCTTGTCGAAGGTGGTGACGACGCGCAGGCCGCCGCCGTTGATGTCCTCGTCGGTGTGGCCGCGGCGGTTGAGCTCGGCGGTGACCTGCTCCAGCATGTAGCGGGCCTGGCCCTTGAGCTCGAACGGCCGCTTCGGCTCGACCGGCTCGGGGAAGCGCTGGACGGCCACCTGCTCGGGCGTGAGCGCGCCGGTCTGGCCCATCGCGTTGATCACCCATCGCCAGCGCTGCTGCGCCGCGGTCAGATCGGCGCCCTGGGGGTCGGCGAAGCGGCTGGGCTGCTGGATGACGGCGGCGAGGTAGGCGCCCTCGGCCACGGTCAGCTCGCCGGCGTCCTTGCCGAAGTAGGCGCGGGCGGCCGACTGGATGCCGTTGGCGCCGCGGCCGAAGTAGATCGTGTTGAGGTACTGCTCCAGCACCCAGTCTTTCGGCTTGGACTGGTCGACCTTCATCGCGATGAGGATCTCTTTGAACTTGCGGGTGACGGAGCGTTCCTGGCTGAGGCCGCTGTAGTAGTTGCGGACGAGCTGCTGGGTGATGGTGGAGCCGCCCTGGAGCTGCTGCCCGGTGACGGTGGACCAGACGGCCCGCGCGGTGCCCTTGAGCGAGACGCCGGCGTCCTGGTAGAAGGAGCGGTTCTCGGCGGCGATGACGGCCTGGCGTACGTGCGGGGGCACCGCGGACAGCGGGATCACCTTGCGGTCGACGCCCTTGCGGGCCAGGACGGTCTTGCCGTCGCGGTAATAGATCACCGAACCCTGCGCGGTCGCCTGCTTCTGGGTCGAATCGGGAATGGGCGTCATCGCCCACGCAATGGCGAAAAGCCCGGCGAGTACGAGGATTCCCGCGCCGAAACCGATCAAGAGAATCCGGAGTATCCGCCGTTTTCTCATTCCTTTTCCACCGCCGCTCCGCACCCTCGACCCCCCTGTCAAGCGCCGCGCATTTCCCGCAAGCTGGGCAAACGTCAAGGTTAAACGATCGCCATCGGTGCCTCGTCCCCCTGCGATACTACGGCGGCGGCCGTTCGTCCCGGCGGGGGACATGGGAGACCAAGGGCAACACCCGGTACGGAACCGGGGTGTCAAGGGCGATGATCGAATGCGTCCTGAGCACTCCCTGGAGATCGACGATCCGGTCAATGACCCTTTGCAGGTCCGCGTTCGTCCGGGCCACCACGCGGCAGAGCAGGTCGCTGCCGCCGGTGATCGTGTGCACCTCCAGCACCTCTGGGATGCCGGCCAGCCGGTGCGCCACCGGGTCGTGCCCGGCCACCTGCCTGATCTCCAGGGAGACGAACGCGGTCACGTCGTAGCCGAGCGCCGCCGGCGACACGTCCGGCCCGAAGCCGGTGATCACGCCCCGGGCGATCAGGCGGTCGAGCCTGGCCTGCACGGTGCCGCGCGCCACGCCGAGCCGGCGGGAGCACTCCAGCACCCCGAGCCGGGGCTCGGCGGTCAGCAGGGAGATCAACCGGGCGTCGAGGTCGTCGATCGTCATGCTGTACAGAAATACCCCAGGCTGCCCCAGAACGCTAGGCAGATTGTCTACTCATAGAGGTAACTCTTGCGCAACTCGTCCAGAGAAATCGAGAGTTGATGGTATGAGTGATGTTTTTCCGGTTAACGGCATGGACGCCGTGGTGTTCGCCGTCGGCAACGCCAGACAGGCCGCCCACTACTACTCGACCGCCTTCGGCATGCGACTGGTGGCCTACCGAGGGCCGGAGAACGGCAGCCGCGACGCGGCCGCGTACGTGCTCACCTCCGGCAGCGCCACGTTCGAGTTCCGCGCCTCGCTCCGGCCCGGCACGGAACTGGCCCGGCACGTGGCCGAGCACGGCGACGGAGTGATCGACCTGGCCATCCAGGTGCCCGACGTGGAGGCCGCCTACGCCCACGCGGTCGCCAACGGGGCCAGGGGGCTCGCGGAGCCGTACACGATGGAGGACGAGCACGGGAAGGTGCAGCTCGCGGCCATCGCCACGTACGGCGAGACGCGCCACACGCTCGTCGACAGGGCCAACTACGGCGGCCCCTACCTGCCCGGGTACGCGCCCGCCGAGCCGCTGGTCGCGCCGCCCGCCACCAGGACGGGCCGGCTGTTCCAGGCCGTCGACCACTGCGTCGGCAACGTCGAGCTGGGCAAGATGGACGAATGGGTGGAGTTCTACCGCAAGGTCATGGGCTTCACCAACATGGCCGAGTTCATCGGGGACGACATCGCGACCGAGTACTCCGCGCTCATGTCCAAGGTCGTCGCCGACGGGACCCGGAAGGTCAAGTTCCCGCTCAACGAGCCGGCCGTGAGCAGGCGCAAGTCGCAGATCGACGAGTATCTCGAGTTCCACCGCGGGCCGGGCGTCCAGCACATCGCGCTGGCCACCAACGACATCCTCACCACGGTCGACCACATGCGGGCGGCCGGGGTCCAGTTCCTGGACACGCCGGACTCGTACTACGACGACGCCGAGCTGCGCGAGCGCATCGGGCAGGTGCGGGTGCCGATCGAGGAGCTGAAGAAGCGCAGGATCCTGGTCGACCGCGACGAGGACGGCTACCTTCTGCAGATCTTCACCCAGCCGGTGCAGGACCGGCCCACGGTGTTCTTCGAGCTGATCGAGCGGCACGGGTCGCTCGGGTTCGGCAAGGGCAACTTCAAGGCCCTGTTCGAGGCCATCGAGCGCGAGCAGGAACGCAGGGGCAACCTTTAGTTTGTCCCGACTTAGTGGGGGCGATCAGGACAACATGGGATCGCCGCCACCAAACCGGGCGGGACGCCGGCCGCGGACCGGCGTCCCGCCGTCTCACCCTCTTGACGTGGTGTCGCGACCGCATGACTCAGCGTAATATTCTGGTCACGTCCTGAAGGGGGTTCAGTACGCCAATGCGGTTCGACAAGCGCGCGGTCGCGCTGGTGGCGGCGCTGGTCAGCGTGCTGGCCTGCGCACCGGCCGCCAAGCCGCCGCTCACCGACCGGCGAGTCGGCGCGGCCGGCATCGGCGACCCCGACTTCCCCCATGACGGCAACGGCGGCTACGACGTCCGCCACTACGACGTGGTCCTCGACTACACCCCGGCCAGCCGGCGCCTGGCGGCCACCACCACCATCTCCGCCTCCGCCACCCAAGACCTCTCGGCTTTCAACCTCGACCTGGCCGGGCTCGACGTCCGCGAGGTCACCGTCGACGGCTCCCCCGCCGCCTTCACCCGCCAGGGCGACGAGCTGACCGTGCGGCCGGCCGCGCCGATCGCCGACGACTCCCGCTTCTCGGTCAAGGTGTCCTACTCCGGCGTTCCCGAGCCCACCCGCGCGGGCGTCAATCTCGGCACCTACGGCTTCATGCCGACCAAAGACGGCGCGTTCGTGGCCGCCGAGCCCAACGGCGCGAAGACCTGGTTCCCCGGCAACGACCACCCCGCCGACAAGGCCACCTTCGACTTCACGATCACCGTGCCCGCCGGGGTGACGGCCCTGGCCAACGGCGAGATGGCCGCCCGGCCCACCACCGCCGCCGGCAAGACCACCTACCGCTGGCGCGAGCGGCACCCGATGGTGACCTACCTCGCCACGGCCACGCTCGGCACGTTCATCCTGCGCGAAGGGCACACTCCCGGCGGCATCCCCAACCTGGCCGCCGCCGACCCCCGCTTCAAGGGCGCGCTCGACGGGCTCTTCACCACCTCCGCCGAGGTGACCGACCACTGGGCCACGGTGTTCGGCCCCTACCCGTTCGGCTCGACCGGAGGCGTGGTCGACGACTACGCCGCCGGCTACGCCCTGGAAAACCAGACCAAACCCCTCTACGGCGGCTTCGGCCCCGACGAGACGATCATCGCCCACGAGCTGGCCCACCAGTGGTTCGGCAACAGCCTGAGCATCGCCCGGTGGAAGGACCTCTGGCTCAACGAGGGCTTCGCCACCTACGCGGAGTGGCTGTGGGCCGAGCACAAGGGCCGCAAGACCGCCGAGGCGGCGTTCCAGGAGTTCCACAGCCGCCCGGCCGACGACCCCATCTGGTCCTACCCGCCGGGGCGGGCCCGGCCCGACGACCTGTTCAACCAGTCGGTCTACTCCCGCGGCGCCATGACGCTCCACGCGCTGCGCAGGGCCGTCGGCGACCAGACGTTCTTCGCCCTGCTGCGCGCCTGGGTCGCCGACCACCGCTACGGTCACGTCACGACCGACCAGTTCATCGAGCTGGCCGAGCGCATGTCCGGCAAGCAGCTCGACGACCTCTTCGACGCCTGGCTCTTCCAGCCGCGCAAGCCGGCGTAGCCGGCGCCGGAGCCGGAGCCGCGCAGGCCCGCGCAGCCGGGGGTTAGCTGGGGGTGGGTGTGGGTTGGCCGGGGGTGGGCCAGTAGGTCGTTTCGGCGAGGATCAGGGCGGCGGCGCCGATCAGGCCGGCTTCCTGGCCCAGGGCGGCGGGCAGGACCTTGACGCGGCGGGCGAAGCTCATCCGGGCGTGTGCTCGCAGCGCCTGGTCCAAGGGGCCGAACAGCGGCTCTCCTGCCTGGGACAGGCCGCCGCCGATGGTGACCAGGTCGAGGTCGCACAGGTGGGTGGCGTTGGCGATGGCGATGCCGAGCGCTCGTCCGGCGCGGCGCATGGCCCGTACGGCCACGGGGTCGCCGGCTCGCGCGTCGGCGGCCAGCATCCGTGCCGTGGCGACCCCCTCCTCCCGGTACGGCGTGGCGTCCAGCGCGACCGCCTCGCCCGTCGCCCGCACGGCGGCGGCCGTCGTTCCTGTCCTCGCCGACGTGCCGGCCGGCTCAGGGCCGGGTGGGGGCGTAACGCCAGGGCCGGCGCGGGAAGCGCGTCCGGGGACAGGGCGGGAGGCGGGTTCGGGGACGGTGGTCGGGGTCCAGCCTTGGGAGAGGGCCCAGGTGACCAGGGCGGGGCCGCGGGCCACCGCTTCCAGGCAGCCGTGGCCGCCACAGCTGCAGCTGGGGCCGCCTTCCGGTTCGACCACCATGTGGCCGATGTGGCCGGCGTTGCCGGTGCGGCCGTCGACCAGGCGGCCGCCGAGGATCAGGCCGCCGCCCACGCCGGTCGACACCACCATGCCGAGCATGTCGGCGGCGCCCTGCCCGGCGCCCTTCCAGTGTTCGGCGACGGCCAGGCAGACGGCGTCGTTGTGGAGGCGTACCGGGACGCCGGGGAAGAGCCGGGCCAGGCGGGCGCGCAGGGGGAAGGCGCGCCAGCCGGGGATGTTCAGGGGCGAGACCTCGCCGTCGGGCCAGGTCATCGGCCCGCCGCAGCCCACGCCCACGCCGTCCACACCCTCCATGCCACCCGACAGGGGTTCGATGAGGGTGAGCAGGGTTTGCCACAGGGTGTGGGCGTCGGCGTTCTGCGGGGTGGGGACGCGGCCGCTCCGCGTCACCGTGCCGTCGGGAGACACCAGGCCGGCGGCCAGTTTGGTGCCGCCGACGTCGATGGCGAGAATCACTGGCGGTCCGCGGTGCTGGAGAAGACCAGGACTGAGGCGGTGAACCCGTGCACGTGGTTGTGGCCGGCCACGGGCCCGACCTCGCCGGCGGCGAAGAACCCGGCCACGCCGATGGGCCCGAGCGTGTCGCGGAGCGCGACGGGGTCGTGGTCGGCGGTGCCGAACATGGCCGAGCCGCGGCCGTTGCACGAGAACAGCAGCGCCCCGTCCACCTTGCCGAGCTGTTCGCGGTGGGCGTCGAGGGTGTCGTAGAGGTCCTCGTCGGCGGTGGCAGCGTCGCGGACCTGGAAGCGCACCGTACGGCCGATCTCGACGATGTCGCCGATGGCCACGGCCTCGCGTTCGGGGTCGATGCCGATGACGCCCCGGATGAGGAAGTCGCCGCGTTCGTGGCGTTCGGCGTACTCGTCCATGGCCACGCCGATCTGGAGTCCGGCGGCCACGAGCTCGCGGTCGTCCTCGTCCAGCTCGCTGACGATGTCCTCCAGGCGGGCGAGGGCGGGCTGGCCGGCCAGCTCCAGCAACAGGTTCTCCTCCGACGCCGTGACGACCATGCTCGGCCCGATGGGCCGGCAGCCCTGGCTGACCACGGTGGTGACGTTGAGCGGGCCGCTGAGCAGCACGCCGATGGCTCCCTCGGTGTAGATCTCGCCGTCGGCGAACAGCCGTACGGAGCCGCGCCCCTGCAGCCCGTTGGCGAGGCCGCCGACCAGCGGCAGGTCGCCGAGCACGTCCACGGAACGCTCGACGAACGCGTCGGCGGGGAAGGTGTACGGGTCGGCGAGCAGGATGGCCACGTGGTCGTCGGGCCCGCGCTCGGGCAGCCCCACGACCACGAACTTGTCCTCGGCCGCCAGCGTCTCCAGCGCGAACGTGGTCAGCCTGGCCCCTTCCAGGGTCGCCGCCCACGCGCTGACGGCGGGCGTCAGCTCGACTCCCTGCCCGTCGCCGATCACTCCGGTGCCGCTGCAGCCGATCACGTGCGCTCCGGGCGCGAGCTTCATCGCGGCCTGGCCGGCCTTCGCCACGTCCTCGGGGTCGTCGCCGCAGATGAAGAAGCAGACCAGGTCGGCTTGGCCGCTGAGCCTCGACAGTGCCTGGCCGACGGCGTTCTGCGCGGCCTCCACCAGGTCGGAACCCACGGCGAGGCCGTCGGCGAAGCGGCTTGTCAGCAAGGCCACGCGTCTCGCCTCCCTCGACATGTCCAAGTTCCCTAGCCCCGTTTCTCCCCACTAAAAGGACAAGCACGCCCACGAACCGTCACGCAATAGTCAAGATCCGAAATCTGGGCCAGATGCGAAAGGCTCTGCCACATTCTTCGCGGGGGACGTAGTCTCGATCCCGTGCATCAGCCACGTATTCTCCGCGAGTTGCGAGAGAGCGGCCACGTTCATCGCACCGTCAAGGCCGAGGTCCGCGAGAACCTCCTGGCCAGGCTGCGGTCGGGCGAGCCGAGATTCCCCGGCATCGTCGGGTTCGACGAGACGGTCCTGCCGCATCTGGAGCGGGCCCTCCTCGCCGGCCACGACCTGGTCCTCCTCGGCGAGCGCGGCCAGGGCAAGACCCGGCTCATCCGCACCGTCACCGGCCTGCTCGACGAGTACACGCCGGTGGTGGAGGGGTGCGAGATCAACGACCATCCGTACGCGCCGGTCTGCACGCGCTGCCAGACGCTGGCGCGGGAGCTGGGCGACGAGTTGCCGGTGGCGTGGAAGCACCGCGACGAGCGGTACGGCGAGAAGCTGGCCACCCCCGACACCTCCGTCGGCGACCTGATCGGCGACGTCGACCCCATCAAGATCGCCGAGGGGCGCACGCTCGGCGACCCGGAGACGGTCCACTACGGTCTCGTGCCGCGGACGAACCGGGGCGTGTTCTCCGTCAACGAGCTTCCCGACCTGGCCGAGCGCATCCAGGTGTCGCTGCTCAACGTGCTGGAGGAGCGCGACATCCAGGTGCGCGGCTACAACCTGCGCCTGCCGCTCGACCTCCTGCTCATCGCCAGCGCCAACCCCGAGGACTACACCAACCGGGGCCGGATCATCACGCCGCTGAAAGACCGGTTCGGGGCCGAGATCCGCACCCATTACCCGCTGTCCGTCGAGGACGAGCTCACCCTCATCCGCCAGGAGTCCATGCCCGACATCGGGGCCGACCTCCCCGAGCACCTGATCGAGGTGATCGCCCGGTTCACCCGGTTGGTCCGCGAGTCGACCGCCGTCGACGCCCGGTCGGGCGTGTCGGCGCGGTTCTCGATCGCGGCCGCCGAGACGGCGACGGCCTCGGCCGTCCGGCGGGCGGCGCTCGCGGGCGAGGAGCCGGCCGTCACGCGGGTGGTCGACCTGGCCTGCGTGGTCCACAGCCTGCGGGGCAAGGTGGAGTTCGAGGTCAGCGAGGAGGGCAGGGAGACCGAGATCCTTTCCCACCTGCTGCGGCGGGCGACGGCGGAGACGTTCAGGAGCCGGCTCGGCGGCATGGATCTGTCGGCGGTGACCGACAAGTTCGCCGAGGGTAACCAGGTGGAGTCGGGCGAGCTGGTCCCGGCCGGCGAGCTGCTGCACCGGATGGGTCCGGTGGCCGGCCTCGCCAAGATCATGTCGAGGCTGGGGATGGGCGCGGGCGAGGAGTCGCCGGGGCACGCCGCGGCGGCCCTGGAGTTCGCGCTGGAGGGGCTTTACCTCATGCGGCGCCTGTCCAAGGAAGACCTTGACGGAGTCGCGGTCTACCGTACGTGAACATCCGGGCCGTCTCCCGCGTCATAGGTGTCGTAACCGTTCGCTTTTGACGGGGGGACCGTCCATGCGTCTGCTTCTCGCCTGCGCCGCCACCGCGGCGGCCCTGGGCTCCGTCGCCGTCCCTGCGCAGGCCGCCACGGTCGTGTACGGGTACGCCTGGGCCGACGGCAAGGGGCACCTGCGGATCGTGCCGAAGTCGGCCAGGCCGGTGCGGCGTGAGGGCTTCCGCGGCTACGACCTGAAGGCGATCCCGGGGGCCGAGGAGCTGCGGCTCGACTACACGGGGGCGGCGTACCGGCGGGTGACCGTGGCCTGCGACCTGAAGGAGACCGAGGGCCGGGTCGCGCTCGACGCCAGGGGCCTCGGCCGTACGGTGTGCGAGCCGCGCCACCTGGCCGACCAGCTGGCCCGGGGCGCCACGCCGTTGCGGATCGCGTACCAGGGGGGCGAGGCGGTCGCGGTCGAGGAGTTCCTGGTCGGCACCCGGCCGAACGCGCGGACGGCCGAGGGCACGATCAAGCGGATCGACGACACGACCGTGCTGTTCGCGACCGGCGGAAAGACGATCAAGCTGGGCTACTCGTACGTCACGACCTTCCACCGCGTCACCCGGGGCTGCCGGGACGTCTGGCTGTCCGGCCGCCCCGTCAATGCCGACCGGAACGGGCTCGGCCGGAAGGCGTGCACCCACGCCGACCTCACCAAGGTTCTCAAGCCGGTCAAGTATCCCGTGCTGGCGAAGCTGCGGTACTCCGCCGAGGTCGGCGGGATCGACGAGGTCTGGGAGGTCTACGGCGACGCGTAGGCGGATATTCCGGGTTAGCGTGGTGTGGTGATGGCCTTCCGCTACGGCGAATACCACGACGGCCCCGACCCCCTCGCCCCGCCCTACGACGTGCGGGCGGCGCTCGACGAGATGGGCGACGCCATCCTGTCCGGCTCCACCCCGGTCCATGCCCTGCGTGACCTGCTCAAACGCGGCCTGCCCGGCGCCGCCGACCGGCGCGGCCTGGACGACATGCTCAGGGAGGTCCGGCGCCGCCGCCGCGACCTGCGCGAGCGGGGCCGGCTCGACGGCACGTTGGAGAAGGCGCGGGCGCTGCTCGACAAGGCCATCGGGCAGGAGCGGGCGGAGCTGTTCCCCGATCCGTCCGACGACGCGCGGCTTCGGGAGGCGGCGCTCGACGCACTGCCGGACGACACCGCGGGCGCCATCCAGGAGCTGAGCGCGTACGACTGGCGCTCGGCCGCGGCCCGGCAGACCTTCGAGGAGCTGCGTGACCTGCTGCGCCGGGAGGTCCTGGACAGCCAGTTCAGGGGCCTGCGGGACGCGCTGGCCAACCCGGACCCGGAGGCCATGGAACGCATCCGCCAGATGATGTCGGATTTGAACGACATGCTGGACAAGGATTCCCGCGGCCAGCACACCCAGGCCGACTTCGACTCCTTCATGGAGAAACACGGAGACCTGTTCCCCGAGAAACCGCGCAACCTGGAGGAACTGGTCGACATCCTGGCCCGCCGCGCCGCCGCCACGCAGCGCATGCTGGCCTCGATGACCCCGCGCCAGCGGGAGGAGCTGGCCGGCCTGATCAACCACACCCTCGACCAGGCCGGGCTCGCCGAACAGATGCGCCGCCTCGGCGACGCCCTCCACGCCCGCCGTCCCGACCTGGCCTGGAACGCCCCCGAACGCCTCACCGGCGAGGAACCGCTCGGCATGGGCGACGCCGTGACCGCGCTGGAGGAGCTGGCCGACCTCACCCAGCTGGAGACCGCCCTGCGCCAGGACTACCCGGGCGCGCGGCTCGACGACATCGACGAGGCCGCCGTACGCCGGGCGCTCGGCCGCTCGGCCGTCGACGACCTGGAGGCGCTCAAGCGCATCGAACGCGAGCTGGAGCAGCAGGGCTACCTGCTGCGCCGGCGCGGCAAGCTGGAGCTGACCCCCAAGGCGGTGCGCCGGCTGGGCGAGACGGCGCTGAGGCGGGTGTTCTCGTCCCTCGACGCGGGCCGGCGCGGCGACCACGACCAGCACGACGCGGGCGCGGCCGGGGAGCTGACCGGCTCGTCGCGGCCGTGGCGGTTCGGCGACGAGCAGCCGATCGACGTCGTGCGCACGCTGGTCAACGGCGTACGCAACGGCGGCGTACGGGCGGGGGGCGGCGTACGGGGCGAGGGCGTGCGAGGCGGGGGCGTGCGGCTGTCGGTCGACGACTTCGAGGTGGCCGAGACGGAGCGGCGCAGCGCGGCGGCCGTGTGCCTGCTGGTCGACCTGTCGTACTCGATGGCCCTGCGCGGCACCTGGGCGGCGGCCAAGCAGACCGCGCTGGCCCTGCAGGCGCTGGTGGCCTCGAAGTTCCCGCAGGACGCGGTGCAGATCATCGGCTTCTCCAACTACGCCAGGGTGCTGCAGCCGGACGAGCTGGCCGGGCTCGACTGGGACATGGTGCAGGGCACCAACCTGCACCACGCGCTCCTGATCGCCGGCCGCCACCTCGACCGCCACCCCGACTTCGAGCCGGTGGTGCTGGTGGTCACCGACGGCGAGCCGACCGCGCACCTCATGCGGAACGGCCGATCGGCGTTCGAGTGGCCGCCGTCGCACGAGACGCTGGAGCTCACGCTGGCCGAGGTGGACAAGATGACCCGGCGGCGGGCCACGCTCAACGTCTTCATGCTGGCGGCCGACGACCGGCTGAAGGAGTTCGTGGACGAGGTGGCTCGCAGGAACGGCGGCCGGGTGTTCTCCCCGAGCGCCGAACGCCTGGGCGAGTACGTCGTCAGCGACTTCCTCCGGCTGCGCCGGGCCCGCTGACCGGCCGGCCGCACTGTCGGTGGCGTCTGCCAGACTCGCCGGCATGGACGTGGACGTGCGGTTGCGGGAGGTCGTGGCGGCCGACCTGAAGGTGTTCCTGGCGCAGGAGCAGGATCCGGAGGCGCAGCGGAGGTCGCGGTTCCCCGCGCGGCCCCGCGAGCGGTTCCTCACCCACTGGCGCTCTCAGGTGCTCGGCGACCCGACCGTCCGAGTGCGGGCGGTGCTGGCCGACGGTGACGTGGCCGGCAACGTCGTGGCCTGGTGGGAGGGCGATCGCCGGTTCATCGGCTACTGGCTCGGCCGCGACTTCTGGGGCCGCGGCATCGGCACCCGCGCGCTGGCCCTCTTCCTGGCCGAGGAGCAGGCCCGCCCGCTCCACGCCGACCCCTTCCACGGCAACACCGCCTCCGTCCGCCTCCTCGAACGGCACGGCTTCCAGCGGTCCGGCACGATCCGGCACGGCGACGACGAGCACCTCCTGCTCATCCTCCACGACCGGTGACGGTCGTTGGTCCGTCGGCTGCGGCGGCGGACCAACGATCGGCTCAAGCCCGGCTCGGCCAGGCCCTGGCGGGACTTCCACCGACGGTTCACGCCCGGTCGGCGAGGACCTGGCGGAGGGTTGCGGCGAAGTTGTCCGGGTCGCCCGGCATGCCGTACTCGCCGCCCAGGAAACCCCCGTGGTGGCTGGGGAAGGTGACGGGCGTCAGGCCCAGCCGCTCGGCCACCGCCACGCCGGAGCGATGGGCCATCTCGCCCTCCGACTCGGCGCCCACGCCGACGACGATGCGGGTCGAGGCCTTGCGCAACGCGCCGAAGTCGTGCTCGTAGTGGGTGCAGGTCATGAGGTTCTGGGCGAACAGCGGGTCGTCGCGGGAGCCGTCGTCCTCGGCGGGGAAGCCGAGCTGGGCCGGGTCCGGCGTGGGCTGGTCGGCGAAGTCGGCCGGGATCGGGCCACGCAGGCTGGTGAGCGCGATGAACTTCGCCATCGCCGGGCCGAAGCCGTCCCGGTCGTACGTGCGCCGCATGTCCACGACCGCGGCCAGCGCCTCCTCCCGGTCGGGAAGGGCCTGCGCGGCCGGCGGCTCGTGGGCCACGAGGGTGCGCACCTGCTCGGGATGGCGGGCGACCAGCGCCAGCGCGTTGACGGCCCCGCCGCTGCTGGCGAAGATGTCGACCGGCCCGCCGCCCAGCGCGGTGATCAGCCGGTGGAGGTCGTCGGCGTGGAGGTCGGGGGTGGATTCCCCGCGACCGGTGCGCTCGCTCCGCCCGACCCCGCGCGGGTCGTACGTCACCACCGTACGGTCCCGGAAGTGCCCGGCCAGGGTGGTGAAGCCGGTGGCGTCCATCGGCGACCCGATCAGCAGCAGGATCGGCTCGGTGCTCGGCTCGGCCGCGCGCACGTCGTAGTGGAGGACGGCGCCGGGGACGTCAAGGGTGTGGGTCTTCGGCTCGGTCATGTGTCGCTTCCTCTCGATGCTCGTCATACAGACAATCACGAGCGGGGAAACTGGTCGCAGGACCGGGCCGGATGTCAGGCGTCGATGAGGCGGGTGTAGAAGGCGAGGGCGAGGTCGAAGCCGTCGCGGCAGTTGCGGTGGGAGCGGTAGCAGGGGCGCCAGGCCGTGCTCGCGCCCACGCCGGCGCGGGCGTCTCCCAGCGCCTCGGGGACGCGTTCGGGTTTGGGGAGCAGGCCGTGGCCGAGGTAGCGGACTCCGGTCAGCTCGGTGTGGCGGCCGCGGCCGCCGGCCACGAACGTGCCCAGGCGCCAGCCACTCTCTTCGTCCCACACCAGGGCGCCGCCGTCGGCCAGCCGGAGCGTGGCGGCACGCGGCTCGCAGGGCCCCTCCCACCAGTCGGCCACCTCGGCTCCGAGCTGGTCGACGACCTGGCGCACGTAGCTGATCGGCTGCTGCAGCCACTCGTCGCTGTACGGCTCGACATGCCTGATGGCCACGGACGGCACCCCCTTGTGCCCTGACAGTAAGAAAAAGCAGACGGTAAGCAACCATACCCGCGACGAACTTATTCCGTTGCGCCACCGTCTAGTCATTAAGGACGATATTCAGGTCCCACCGGGGGAAGAAGGTGAGCCCATGGTTGCCACGATCCTCCTCATCGTGCTCATGATCGTCACGATCGCGGTCATGGAGCTCATCATGCACTGTTCCACGCCGGGCAAAGAGAGTGTCGAGTCACCCAGCGAGATCGTTGGGGACTAGTCTCTCCGGCATGTCGGACCTGCTTCTGTGGCTGCACATCGGCTTCGCGATCTTCACCATCGGCCCGGTCACGGCCGCCACGATGGCCGCGCCCCGCGCCATCCGCACCAACAACGTGCCCGCGCTGCAGTTCATCCAGCGCCTGACGCGGATCTACAGCCTCGGCTCGATCGGCGTCTTCCTGTTCGGGCTCGTGCTGGGCATGGTGCTGCCCGGCGGGGTGCTCGGCCGGTGGTACATGACGGCCTCGATGACGTTGTTCATCGTGGCCGCCGTGCTGCTCGTCATCATCGACCGTGACCTGCGCAGCGCCCAGCGGGCGCTGACCAGCGAGGACGACGGCCAGGACGCCAAGGCCCAGACGGGCCGGATCGCGGCGATCAGCGGGCTGCTGTCGGTGATCTGGCTGGTGATCCTCTTCCTCATGGTCGTGCCACAGGGCTGAGCCCCCGTCCGGCGGGGGCTCAGCCGAGCGCCTGGCTGAGGTCGGCGAGGAGGTCGTCGACCGTCTCGATGCCGACCGAGAGCCGCACCAGGTCGGCGGGCACCTCCAGCGGCGACCCGGCCGCGGACGCGTGCGTCATCCGGCCGGGGTGCTCGATGAGCGACTCGACCCCGCCGAGCGACTCGCCCAGCGTGAACAGCTTCGCCCGGTCGCACACCTTCACGGCCTCCGCCTCGCCGCCGGCGACGCGGAACGACACCATGCCGCCGAACCGCCTCATCTGCTTGGCGGCCACCTCGTGCCCCGGGTGCTCGGCCAGCCCCGGGTAGAGCACCTCGGTCACGCGCCGGTGGGCGAGCAGCAGGTCGACGACGCGTTCGGCGTTGTCGCAGTGGCGGTCCATGCGGACGCCGAGGGTCTTGAGCCCGCGCAGCGTCAGCCAGGCGTCGAACGGCCCGGCCACGGCCCCGATCGCGTTCTGGTGGTAGGCCAGTTCCTCGCCGAGCCCGGCGTCGGCCGCGACCAGCGCCCCGCCGACGACGTCGGAGTGGCCGCCCACGTATTTCGTGGTGGAGTGGACGACGACGTCGGCCCCCAGCGAGAGGGGCTGCTGCAGGTAGGGAGAGGCGAACGTGTTGTCCACGACGAGCAGCGCCCCGGTGTCGTGGGCGAGCTGGGCGAGGGCGGCGATGTCGGCGACGCCGAGCAGCGGGTTGGTGGGCGTCTCGACCCAGACGACCTTGGTCTTCTGCGTCATGGCCGCGGCCACGGCGTCGAGGTCGTGCAGCGGAACCGGGTCGTAGTGGAGGCCCCACCGTTCGTGAACCTTGGCGAAGAGGCGGTAGGTGCCGCCGTACGCGTCGTTGGGGATGATCACGTGGTCCTGCGGCTTGCAGACCGTGCGCAGGAGGGTGTCCTCGGCGGCGAGCCCCGACGCGAACGCGAGCCCCCGCGCCCCGCCCTCCACGGCCGCCAGCGCCTGTTCAAGCGCGGTCCTGGTGGGGTTGGCCGACCGGCTGTACTCGTATCCGGAACGCAGGCCGCCCACGCCGTCCTGCTTGTAGGTGGACGTGGCGTAGATCGGCGGCACGACCGCGCCGGTCACCGGGTCGGGCTCCTGGCCTGCGTGGATGGCCAGGGTCTCAAAACCGTTGCTCATAAAGGCCACGTTAACGGACTCCGGCCCCCGGCCCGTCCACGGCTCCGGCCCCGCACGGGCCGGCTCCTTAACGCGGGCTTCTTCAGGCCGGCTCCTTCCGGGGGCTCCTTCCGGGGGCTCCTTCAGGCCGCCTCGGCCCCGCGCCGGTCACCGCCGCCCGGGCCGGGCCTGAGCCGGACGACGTCGGCCTCGACGAGGCGGCCGCGACCGCCTTCGGCGGGCTCCCCGTTGACGCGGGAGAGCAGCACCGGATCGGCCACCGCCAGCAACACCGCGACGACCAGACCGACCCCTAGCAACGCGAACCCGATGGCAACCATGTCCGTCCCCTTTCCGACCTCTCCAGCATCGGCGACGCCCCTCGGCCTCCACCTCCGCTGAACGGCCGGTCTCCGGCACGCCGTCTCGGCCGATCGGTTGATATGACCTGTCCGACTTCCGGCCTAGGCTCGGGGCCGTGGCAGACAGCAAGCGCCTCGTGTACTGGATCCGGCGGCTGAGTGAGATCGCGATGCTCGGCTGGCTGGGCCTGATGCTGCTGATCGACCTCCTGGTCGCCGGCAACGTCGGCGGCTTCCAGTGGCTGGTGCCGCTGTGCGGCGCGGGCGGCATCGCGGCCGTGGTGCTGCGGCGCGGGCTCCGCGTCGGCGGCTACTGCGTCCTGCTGGCCCTGTCGTTCGGCACGTCCGCGCTCATCGGGGGCACCAACGTGCCCGGCGTGCCCGGCATGGCCGAGACCGGGGCGCTGCTGATCCTGACCATCGGCGTGCTGCGGCACGTCGAGCCGGTGCGCCGGGCCGCCGGACTGGCCTGCGCGGGGCTGGTCGTGCTGATGTCCGAGGCGGTGGGGCGTGACTACGACAACGCGGGGCTGGTGTTCTCGTTCCTGCTGTTCGCCGGGTGGTCGACGGCCGCCGGGGCGGGCGGCTACCTCCGCTTCCAGCAGGAACGCCGGACGGAGGCCGTCCACTCCGTACGGCGCGCCGAGCGGCTGGAGCTGGCCAGGGAGCTGCACGACCTGGTCGCCCACCACATCACCGGCATCGTCGTCCAGGCGCAGGCCGCCCGTACGGTGGCCGAGACCAGACCGGACGCGGTGGCGCCCGCGCTGGACGCGATCGCCACGGCCGGGTCGGAGGCCCTGACGTCGATGCGCCGGATGGTGGCGGTGCTGCGTACGGAGGACGACCCCGCCCGCAGGCCCGGCACGACGCTGGCCGACCTGCGGATGCTGGCCGACCGCTGCTCCGCCGACGGCCCCAGGGTGGCCTTCGAGGTCGGCCCCGGCCTGGACGACCGCACGCTGCCGCCGGAGGTCATGACCACCCTGCACCGGGTGCTCCAGGAGTCGCTGACGAACGTGCGCAAGCACGCCTCCCGCGCCGCCTGGGTCGAGGCGGACCTGCGGCGGCGCGAGGGGGCGGTGGTGTTGCGGGTGCGGAACCTCGGGGCGGCGTCGGACCCGCTGGTGGCCCGCCTGGGCGGCGGGTTCGGGCTGGTCGGCATGGCCGAGCGGGTGGAGGCGCTGGGCGGGCGGCTGCACGCCGGCCCGTCCCCCGAGGGCGCCTGGGAGGTGGTCGCCGAGTTCCCCCTGCCGTGAAAGCGCCCGCCGGCCGGACGCCTAGTGGTTGGCCAGGAAGGCGAGGAGGTCCTGGCGGGTGAGGAGCCCGGCGGGCTTGCCGTCTTCCAGCACAACCGCCGCATCGGCCTTCTCCAGCGCTTCCACCGCACGGGACACAGGTTCACCACTGCCGATCGTGGGTAGCGGAGCCGACATGTGATCGGCGATCGGGTCTTCGGAGGAGAGCCTGCCGTGGTAGAGCGCTTCGAGGAGGTCGCGTTCGACGATGGAGCCGACCACCTCGGCCGCCATGACCGGCGGCTCCTCCTTCATGACCGGCAGCTGCGACACCGAGTACTCGCGCATGATCGCGATCGCGGTCTTCACCGACTCGTGCGGGTGGGCGTGCACGAACTCGGGCATCGCCCGCCCCTTGCGCGCGAGCACGTCGCCGACCAGCCCCTCCTCCGACGTGGAGGTCAGGAAGCCGTAGTCGGCCATCCAGTCGTCGTTGAAGATCTTCGACAGGTAGCCGCGGCCGCCGTCGGGCAGCAGCACGACCACGACGTCGTCCTTGCCCGCCCGCGCGGCGACCCGCAGCGCGGCCACGACCGCCATCCCGCACGAGCCGCCGACCAGCAGACCCTCCTCGCGGGCGAGCCGGCGGGTCATGGTGAAGGAGTCCTTGTCGGAGACCGCGATGATCTCGTCGCAGATCGTGGTGTCGTACGTGTCGGGCCAGATGTCCTCGCCGACCCCCTCCACCAGGTACGGCCGCCCGGACCCGCCGGAGTACACCGACCCCTCGGGGTCGGCCCCGATGACCTTCACCCGGCCGTCGGAGACGTCCTTCAGGTAGCGCCCGGCCCCGCTGATCGTGCCGCCGGTGCCGATGCCGGCCACGAAGTGCGTGACGCGGCCCTCGGTGTCGGCCCACACCTCCGGACCCGTCGAGTGGTAGTGGGAGTCGGGGTTGTTGACGTTGGCGTACTGGTTCGGCTTCCAGGCGTTGGGCACCTCGCGGGCCAGCCGGTCGGAGACCGAGTAGTAGGAGTCGGGATGGTCGGGCGAGACGGCGGTCGGGCAGACCACCACCTCGGCCCCGTACGCGCGCAGCACCGAGATCTTGTCCTGGGCCACCTTGTCCGGCACCACGAACAGGCACCGGTAGCCCTTCTGCTGCGCCACGATGGCCAGCCCCACGCCGGTGTTGCCGGACGTCGGCTCGACGATGACGCCGCCGGGCCGCAGCTCGCCGGACTTCTCCGCGGCCTCGATCATGCGGACGGCGATGCGGTCTTTCACCGAGCCGCCCGGGTTGAAGTATTCGACCTTGGCGAGCACCTGTGCCTGCAGCCCGGCGGTGACTTTCTGCAGGCGGACGAGCGGGGTGTTCCCCATCAGGTCGACCAGGGAATCGTAAACGCGCACCGAGGTGTTCACCTTCTTTGCCAAAGCTTGATCAGCTTGCCCGTGGCCGAGATCCAGTGGGGGTGTCAGGCCCTCGGCTAGTTTTTCAAGCAAACGCTACCGCCGAGTTGGACCGGGGAGGGACGTACGTGGTCTGGCCAGCCGGAATGGCACGCGCGGCACGCAGGATCGCCACGGCGGCGGCGCTCGGCGGAGGCGGGCTGACCGCGCTCGGCGCCACCGCGTACGCGCTGCTGATCGCCCAGGGCCTGCTGGCCCGCAGGGTCATCGGCCGCCCCCACGGGCTCGACGGCCCCCAGGCCGACGGCGACTACGGCGATTTCCCCGGCGAGCCGCTCCGGCTGGCCATGCTCGGCGACTCCACCTCCGTCGGCCTCGGCATGGAGGACCCGGCGAAGACCCCGGGCGTGTTGCTGGCCCACGGCCTGGCGGCGGTGGCCGAGCGGCCGGTGCGGCTGCTGGTGGCCGGCCGGTCGGGGGCGGCCTCGGCCGAGCTGGGCGAGCAGGTCGACCAGGCCCTCGCCATGGAGCCCGACGTGGCCGTGATCTTCGTGGGGGCCAACGACATCATCACGCAGACGCCGCCCGCGGTGGCCGTACGCCATCTCACCAAGGCGGTGCGGCGGCTGCGGGACGCCGGGATCGAGGTGGTCGTGGGCACCTGCCCCGACCTCGGCACCGTGCGGCCGATCGCGCAGCCGCTGCGCTGGGTGGCCCGGCGGTGGAGCCGGCAGCTGGCGGCGGCGCAGACGGTGGCCGTGGTGGACGCGGGCGGGCGGACGGTGGCGTTCGCCGACGTCCTCGGCCCCGAGTTCGCGACAAATCCGGCAGAAATGTTCGGACCGGATCGTTTCCATCCATCTGCCCGAGGTTACGCGCAGGCCGCTTACGCGGTGCTACCGTCGGTGTGCGCTGCGTTGGGGCTGTGGCCTGAGCCGCGTCCCGCACGCGGCGAAGCACTGCAACCGATCTACCTTGCGGCGGCGACGGCCGCGGAGGAGCCCGGCACCGAGGTCACCGCGACCCGGGTCGCCGGGCGGGCGACGGGCCCGCACGGGAAGTGGGCGGCGTTGTTCCGCCGGCGGCTCGGGGAGCAGCCCGGCGACGCCTGACCCGGTCACCCTCCGCACCGAACCCGTCACTCCTCGTCCCATTGGAGTGAATTGCCCGTGCTCCGGCCCCTGTGCACAGCGTCCCTCGCCCTCGCCGGAACCCTCATCACGACCCTCGCGGTCGCCGGCTGCTCCGGCAGCGACGCGGCCACCACCTCCACCTTCCCGACCTGGCACAACACCCAGGTCAACGCGGTCAGCCGCACGTCGGTGGCCGGCGGGGTCGTCGCCGCCACCTCCATGAAGCCCGACGGCACGCTGGAGACCGTCGCGATCGGCCTGAACGACGGGCGGCGGCTGTGGGCCTACCCCGCCACCATGGCCGGCCGCCTGCCCGGCATGGGCGTCTCCGCCCCCGCGATCGCCGAGACCGGCCGGGGCCAGGCGGTGGTCGTCGCGCTCGACCCGGCGCGCGGCCAGGCCGGGGGCGGCCGCTGGAACGCCACCCTCGTCGCCCGCGACGCCCGCTCGGGGGCGCGCAAGTGGACCAGGCCGGTGCACTCCACGTTCGGCCCGCAGCGCTGCGGCCCCTACGTCTGCCTGTCCGAGCACACCGCGCTGGCCAAGGCCCGCATGGTGGTGCTCGACCCGGCCACCGGCAAGCAGCTGTGGCAGCTGCCCGGGATCTCCGAGGTCGAGTGGTCCGACGCGACCCGGGTGCTGCTGCTGCGGCTCTCCGACGACCCCACGGTCGAGTCGTACGACATCAGGACCGGCAAGCTCCAGTGGCAGCAGCCGATCGAGCAGGCCCTCGGGCCCGGCGTCGACCTGTCGGGCGGGTGGGCGTTCGGCGCGGCGGGCCCTGACCTGGTCGGCTACGTCGCCCCCTACACCGACCCCCGCACCAAGAGGGTCTCCACGTTCGGGCTGTTCTCCGTCAAGGTCCAGGACGGCACGATCAACTGGATCCGGCCCTCGGTCGTCCGCGTCTATCCCAGCGGCAACCCCGGCCACGCCCCCGTCGTGCGGCCGGTCGACCGGGGCGGCTCCTACGGCGGCTTCGCCAAGCTCGACCCCGCCTCCGGGCGGGTGCTCGGGCAGATCACCGCGGCCGCCGTACCGGGCTCGGGCTGGTGGCTGGCCTTCCCCGACCGTATGGACCACCTCGGCTTCCTCCTCCACAACGCCAAGGGCAGCGCCTTCAACCTCGCCTCGGGCAAGCCCGCGCCCGTGGACGGCCGGCGCGGCTGGTCCTTCTGCGTCACCGACCCCAAGCCGCTTCCACTCCGCGGCCAGCCTCCCGGCTTCTACTCCACGGCCGCCCTGTGCGAATACGACCTGGGCACGGGCAAGCGTGTCTCCCCGGCCGCCGCGCCGCCGCCCTGGTACACCGGCAGCCAGGACGGCTGGCGGCTGTGGCGCGACGAGAAGGGCGCCCTGCACGCCGTCAACGACCACACCGCCAGCGCGCCGGGTATGTACGGGTAGGCGAGGACGGCCGGTAGAACTGGAATATAGTTCTACTACTAGCGCCGACAGAGGAGGGGCCATGCCCGAGGCAGTCATCGTCGCAACCGCGCGTTCCCCCATCGGACGAGCGTTCAAAGGGTCACTCAAGGAGATCCGGCCCGACGACCTGACCGTGCAGATGATCCAGGCGGCGCTGGCCAAGGTGCCCCAGCTCGACCCGCACGCGATCGACGACATCATGCTCGGGTGCGGCCTGCCGGGCGGCGAGCAGGGCTTCAACATGGCCCGCGTGGTGGCCGTGCTGCTCGGCCTGGACGACGTGCCCGGCACCACCGTGACCCGCTACTGCTCGTCGTCCCTGCAGACCACGCGCATGGCCTTCCACGCGATCAAGGCGGGCGAGGGCGACGTCTTCGTGTCGGCCGGCGTCGAGATGGTCTCGCGCTTCACCAAGGGCAACTCCGACTCGCTGCCCGACACCCACAACCCGTCGTTCCTGCCCGCGCTCGCGCGCACCAAGACGTTCGCCGAGGGCGGCCAGACGTGGCGCGACCCGCGCGAGGACGGCGAGATCCCCGACATCTACATCGCGATGGGTCAGACCGCGGAAAACCTCGCCCAGCTCAAGGGCATCACCCGCCAGGAGCAGGACGAGTTCGGCGTACGGTCGCAGAACCTCGCCGAGAAGGGGCTGGCCAACGGCTTCTGGGCCAAGGACATCACGCCCGCCACCCTGCCCGACGGCACCGTGGTGAGCCACGACGACGGGCCGCGGCCGGGCACCACGTACGAGAAGGTCGCCTCCCTCCAGCCCGCCTTCCGCCCCGACGGCACCGTCACGGCCGGCAACTGCTGCCCGCTCAACGACGGCGCCGCCGCGGTGATCATCATGAGCGACGTCAAGGCCGCCGAGCTCGGCATCACCCCGCTGGCCCGCATCGTCTCCACCGGCGTCTCCGGCCTCTCCCCCGAGATCATGGGCCTCGGCCCCGTCGGCGCCACCCGCCAGGCTCTCGCCCGCGCCGGCATGGCCATCGACGACGTTGACCTGGTCGAGATCAACGAGGCCTTCGCCGCCCAGGTGATCCCGTCGTATCGGGAGCTCGGCATCGACCTCGACCGCCTCAACGTGAACGGCGGCGCCATCGCCGTGGGCCACCCGTTCGGCATGACCGGCGCCCGCATCACGTCCACCCTGATCAACAGTCTCCAGCACCACGACAAGGCCATCGGCCTGGAGACCATGTGCGTCGGCGGCGGCCAGGGCATGGCCATGCTCCTCGAACGCCTCAGCTGACGCCTCCCGGGGCGCCCGCTCACCCCGGGCGCCCCCTGCCGAGGCGGTCAACCGTGGAAGGTGGGGCCGGTGCGGGTGGGCGTGATGCGGAGGATGACGCGGCGGTCGCGGACCATGGCGGCGCGGTAGTCGTCCCAGTCGGGGTGTTCGCCGGAGATGTTCCGGTAGTAGTCGACCAGGTGGTCCATGGCCTCGGGCAGGGAGATGATCTCGGCGGTGCCGTCCACCTGGATCCACTCGCCGTAGAAGGCGTCGGTGAACGCGCACAGGGAGACGTGGGAGTCGCGGCGGGCGTTGCGGACCTTGATCGCGGTTTCCCGGCTGCTGATGACGACGCGATCGCCCTCGACCCCCACCGTCACCGGCGACATCTGCGGGCGGCCGTCGCTGTGCCGCGTCAGCAGGACGGCGTGGTGGTGGGCGCGGAGGAACCTGAGAGCCTGGTCGAGATCCATGCTTTCATGATGACGCGCCCGCGCGTCGAGCACGGGCGCGGGGGCGGATGGGCTCTAGATCAAGCCCATGCGGTTACGGCGGTGCCGCTCGTGCTCGTGTACGATCGCTGCGGCGTAGCCGTGGGTCAGCCCGTGCTCGTCGGCAAGCCAGTTGGCCCGCTCGTCACACCTCAGGAAAGCCGGGCCGTTGTCGATGGCTTGGAACCACTCTGGGAGTTCGCGTCCCGTGATGGCCGGGACTCTTGCGATGAGCTTCGTCTGCGTCTCCGGTGAGTGGTTCAAGGACATGGGCACCTCCGCGGAATAAGGTCCTTTGCTAGACACTGCAACACCATCCGGCGAATGGCAAGCCCCCAGCCAGGCATCATTTCGTGACGGCACGTAGATTTTCGGTCGCGCAAAGAGAGGGCCCCGCCGCCGTGGCGAGGCCCCCTCAGGCGTGACGCGGGGTGTAAATGATCAATCACTGCTGCTGAAATAGCTGATGAAGCGCAGCACCTCAAGGTAGATCCAGACCAGGCTCAGCGTCAGGCCGAACGCGCACTGCCAGGCGAACTTCTCCGGGGCGCCCTGCTTGACCCCCTGCTCGATCGAGTCGAAGTCGAGCAGCAGGAAGAAGCAGCCGATCAGGATCATGACCAGGCTGAAGGCCCAGCCGATGGGGCTGTCGGTGCGCAGGCCGAGCCCGACGCCGTTGAAGACGCCGACGAGCAGGTTGACCAGCACCAGCCCGAGCGCCGCGATGGCCGCGGCCAGGCCGAACTTCACCAGTTTGGGGGTGACGCGGATGATCCGCAGCGAGTAGACCGCGAGGACGGCGCCGAAGGCGAAGGCCGTGCCGAGCACCGCCTGCATGACGATGCCGCTGATCGCGCCCTCGAACACCTGGCTGATCTTGCCCATGAACACGCCCTGGAACACGGCGTAGCCCAGGATGAGCGCCGGGTTGGTGCTCATCCGGAAGGAGGCGATCAGACCGAGGATCAGGGCGACGATGGCGGCGCCGATCGCGATCATGGGCGGGACGTCGAGGACCCACGCCGCCGCGGCGGCCACGACGAGCGTGCCGAGGGTGAGGAAGCCGCGCACCACTACGTCGTCGAGGGTCATGGCCCGGTACGCCGGCCGGGCAGCGGCCGCGTACGACGGGGCGTCGTACATGTTCTGCAGCTGGCCGGGAGTCGGGGTGGGACCGGCCCATGCCCCCGCCTGCTGACGTGACCTGCTGAATACGGGGTTCTTGCTCTCCATCGCTGCCTCCTGTGACGCCGAGCCTACGGCGCGGGGCGCCACCTTGGTCAACTCGCGCTCAGATCGATGTTCTATTGGGACTTCGGGCAGCGTTGACAACGAACGTCTCCACCGGAGAGTTCCCGACGTCATCGCGCCGTGGAAAAAGGCATTCCCAATGGTAGAGGCACGTGCCCCCGGCGGGATTCGAACCCGCACGTCAACCCTTTTAAGGGGTTTGCCTCTGCCATTGGGCTACGGGGGCGCCGCAATCATACGAAACGGACCATGCTTCCGAGGAGCACAACTTCGCATCAGGCGCCACAAGTGTGAAGTCTGCGGTGAAGTGATAGCGCTCCCGGTACTCTGTCCAAGAAGAGTAGACCGTCTAGATGGTCCAGTTGGTGCTGAATGCAGCGGGCTTCCAAGGCATCCGCTTCGATGGTGACTGCCTCGCCGCTGCCTGGCAAATGCCCACGTACGGTGATACGTGTCGCACGGAGGACGTCGGCCGCGAGCCCCTCGACCGACGCGCACCCCTCGCGCCCGCGGCCCCAGTGGGACGCGCCGGCGAGCCGCGGATTGGCCACGACGAGCTCTCCGGCCCGCGAACGGCTGCGGGGGTGGACTCCGGTGTCAAAGGCGATGAGACGCAGGCTCAGCCCTATCTGAGGGGCCGCCAGCCCTATCGTGCGCGGTTCCCAGCGGAGGGTCGCCAGGAGATCGGCGGCCGCGGCCACGACGCCGGGATCGGTGGGATCGACCGGCTCGGCCACGGCGGACAGCAGCGGATGGGGGGCGACGAGCACGTCCCGGGGGGTGCCGGCGGGCATCTCCCCTTCCCGCTGCGCCTCGGCGGGCGCCCGCTCTTCGCGCGGAGTCCCCGCCGCCCGCTCTTCGCGCGGAGTTCCCGCCGCCCGCCCTTCGCGCGGGGCCTCGGCCGGCGGGCCCTCGCGCGCGCTGCCCCGCGACCCGTTCACAGCAGGTCCGGTTCGACGGGGCGGAAGGTGATCTCGGAGTCGAGGCTGGCGCCGACGGCCGCCAGCCTGCGCATGAGCGCGGCCACGTCCACCTCCTTGGGCAGCTCGACGTCGGCGATGAGCACGTAGAGCCGGCCGGTGAGCCTGGTGCTCATGCCGGTGATGTTCCCGCCGTCCGCGGCCAGCACGGCGCTGATCGCCGAGATGATGCCGGGCCGGTCGGGGCCGTGCACGGTGAGCACGTAGCCGAGGCCGCCTCCGTCCTCGCAGAAGTGGCGCCTCGCCTCGATGGCCGAGGCGGTGACGACCAGGTCGGGCGCGCGCAGCCGTTTGAGCAGCTCCTCCGAATCGAGATCGCCCGACACCAGCAACATCATCGCCACGTGCCCGCCGAGCAGCGTCATGGTCGAGTCCTGGATGTTCGCCCCGCAGTCGGCGAGGGAACCGGTGACCGCGGCGATCACTCCTGGACGGTCCACGCCGAGCACGGTCACCGCTGAGAGACCCACCCGTGGTACCCCTTCCGCTTACTACCGGGGGCGCCGAAGACGCCCCGGCGATGCACACCGGGGCGCCTGCCGTACCCGGGCTAGCGGCGCGTCGTCGCCACGGCGGCCCTGAAGCCCTCGCGCGGGTGCTCCATCTCACCCAGCGAGATGGTCTCTCGCTTGAAGAACAGGGCCAGGGTCCAGTCGACGACGACACGGACCTTGCGGTTCAGCGTCGGCACCCGCGACAGATGGTAGGTGCGGTGCATGAACCACGCAGGGAATCCGCGAAGCTTGAGGCCATAGACATTCGCGACGCCCCGATGGAGCCCCAGACCGGCGACCGATCCGACATACTTGTGCCGATATTCGACGAGGTCGCGGCCACGTAGCCGACGGACGACGTTGTCGGCCAGCACCTTCGCCTGCCGGACGGCGTGCTGGGCGTTCGGCGCGCAGTACTGGCCCGGGTTGGTCACGTCGGGCACGCCGGCCGCGTCGCCGGCGCTGAAGGCGTCGCGGGTGCCGGCCACGGTCAGCAGGGTCGTGGTCTTGATCCGGCCGCGCTCGTCGAGCGGCAGGTCGCTGTCCTTCACCACCGGGCTGGGCTTGACGCCCGCGGTCCACACGAGGGTCTCGGCCTCGAACTCCGAGCCGTCGGAGAGCACCACGCGCCCGCCGACGCACGACTCCAGCCGGGTCTCCAGCTTGACGTCGATGCCGCGCTCGCGCAGCTGTTCAAGGGTCCACCTGCCCATCTCGGGGCCGACCTCGGGCAACACCCGGTCGGTCGCCTCGACGAGCACCCACCGCAGGTCGGAGGGCTTGAGGTTGCGGTAGTAGCGTACGGAGTCCTTCGCCATGTCCTCGAGCTCGGCCAGCGCCTCCACGCCGGCGAAGCCCGCGCCGACCACGACGAATGTGAGCGCCCTGCGCCGCACCTCGGGGTCGTCGGTCGACTCGGCCACGTCGAGCAGGTGGAGCACGCGGTTGCGCAGCGCGATGGCCTCGCCCACGGTCTTGAAGCCGATGCCGATGTCGGTCAGCCCGGGGATGGGCAGCGTACGGGAGATCGATCCGGCGGCCATCACGATCAGGTCGTAGGCCACCTCACGCGGGCCGCCCTCGGCCGGCTGGAAGGTGACGACGCGCTCGGCGTGGTTCACCCGCGTGACGGTGCCGTTGAGTATGCGCACCTTGGGGAGGATCCGGCGCAGCGGGGCCACCAGGTGCCGCGGCGAGAGGTTACCCGCCGCCGCCTCCGGCAAGAAGGGCTGGTAGGTCATGTAGGACTGGGGGTCGATGACCGTGATGCGCACCTCGCCATCCCGCAACTCCCGATGGAGCTTGCGCTGCAGCCGGAGCGCTGTGTACAGACCGACGTATCCGCCGCCGACGATCAGTATGTGCTTGTTCATCCTGAGGCCCCATCCCTCGTGGAATGCTTGTGAAAGCATTCACAAGCTTACGTCAAGCGCTCTCGACGAATCCAACCCAGGGGTGGTGGAACGCGTCACACAGCCAGTGACCTGGCCCTGGTGAAGACGTCGTCCAGCATCCGGGCGGTGACGCGACCGGTGAACGTGTTCTGCTGGCTGGGGTGGTAGCAACCGATCAACGTCACCGGGCGGTCGCCGTACGCCGCCTCGGCCTCGACGCCGTGCCCGAACGGCGGCCGGCTGCGCGGCACCGCGTAGCCCGCGTCCTTCAGCGCCGGCCACATGGCCTGCCAGGCGTACCCGCCGAGCGCCACCACGACCCGCGCGAACGGCGCGACCAGCGCCAGCTCGCGGGCCATCCACGGGAAGCAGGTGCTCTTCTCCGACGGGGTCGGCTTGTTCGCGGGCGGCGCGCAGCGCACCGAGGCCAGGACCCGCGTACGGAGCAGGCGCTGGCCGTCGCCGGCGTGCGTACTGGTCTCCTGGGCGGCCAGGCCGCAGCGGTGGAGCGCCGCGAACAGCCAGTCGCCGCTGCGGTCGCCGGTGAAGATCCGGCCGGTCCTGTTGCCGCCGTGGGCGGCGGGCGCGAGGCCCACCAGCACGATGCGCGGCCGCTCGTCGCCCCAGCCCGGCACCGGACGGCCCCAGTACGTCTCCTGGGCGAACGCGCGCCGCCGCTCCGTGGCGACCTTCTCCCGCCACTCCACCAGACGGGGACAGGCCCGGCATACCGACTGCCGGGCGGTGAGCTCCGCGAGGGTGCCGCTGCCGGCGGCCAGCCGGCGCACGTCGGCGGCGTCGAGGGCGACGGGGGTGTCAGCGGTCGCGGGATCGTCGGGCCAGCCGGTCCCGGGCGGTACGAAGCTCATGACACCGATGGTGCCCGATCACCTGCCGTGGGCACGCCAGGCTTCCCGGCCCCACGGGCAGCGCGGCCATGAAAGCACCCACCAAAGACGTCACAGAGAGCGCCACCGCAAAAGCTCGCGCGAAAAGCACCACGCCGAGAACGCGACCCGCAGAACACCACCCGGAAAACGCGACACCGCGAACGCGACACCGAGAACGCGACACCGGGAACGCCGCGCGGAGAACGCGTCACCGAGAACACCACGCCGAGAAAGCCGCGCCAATAACGCCAGGTGAAACCCGGCGCACGCGCGCCGCCGCACGCGAAAACCGGGCGGTGCCGGTGAAGGCGCCGCCCGGTTTCCCTTACTCGGTGTCCGGTCGGACCCTCGGGGTCAGGCGGCCGCGGGAGCGTCGGCCGGCGTGTCCTTCGAGGTCTCGGGCTCGGACGGCGTCGCCGGGATGGTCACCCGGCAGGCGGCGTACGTCTGCGAGATCCGGTCGCCGTTGTTCGGGCCGAAGACCGACAGCGTCACGGTGCCGCCCTTGGCGGCGTCGCCGGACAGCGCGCGCTCGTCCAGGTTGACCGTCTTGGCGCCGGAGCCGCCGAAGTAGGCCTCGCCCTTGAGCACGGACTGGCCGTTCACGGACCAGACCCACTTGACCCTGGCCGGGCCGGTGGTGTTGATCGTGGCGTGCGCGCCGAGCTTGCACCCGTCGTGGTTGGTCGCGGTCACCAGGTTGGAGGCCCAGACCTTCACCTTGGGAGCGGGAGCCGGCTCCTTGCACCAGACCTTGTAGTAGGCCCGGTTGGAGTACGTGTGGTCGGGGCTCAGGACCTCCAGCTGGGCCCAGCCGCGCTGGCTGTGCCGGGGGGAGATGCCGAAGCCCACCTTGCGGGCGTCGTACACCTTGACCTTGCCGTAGTCGACCACGTCACCGTTGAGGATCCAGCGGTACCGGACCCAGGACGGCCGGTCGACCTTGATCAGGCCGGTGAAGCCGATCTTGTCGCCCGGGGTGCAGACGCCGACGTACTCGTCGGGGCTGGCCCAGGCGCGGGCCCACACGTTCGGGTAGGCGGGCTCGTGGTAGACCTTCTCCTGGCAGTCGACGGAGAAGTAGCCCTTCTTCGAGGTGTACTTCTTGGGGCCGAGTACCTGAACGGCCTCCCAGCCCTTGACGTCGCTCTTGAAGGTGATCGTCTGCCTGACCGTCACCGTCTTGGTGCCCTTGCCCTTGAGCTTGATCACGCTGACCTTGCTCTTGGACCCGTCACCGTGGAGCCAGCGGTAGGCCAGCTTGGTCTTGCCCTTGACGGGCACCTTGATCTTGGCCGAGAAGGTGACCTTGACCGGGCAGTCGCCTTCGTACGCGCTCGGCTTGGCCTTGGGCGCGGACGCCGCCACCTTGGGCGCCTTGCCGCTCGCCGCCTGAGCCGGACCGGCGACCAGACCCGCCGCCAGGGTGGCCAGCATCGCGGCGGCGGCCCCGAAGGCCGCCGCCCTGCGGGCTGCTAACCCAGAGAACTTCATGTGAGAGTGCTCCATTCCGTGAGGGAAAAGACGCGCTCGGGAACGGTCGCCACGCCGGCACCTTCCGTACACAGCGATATGGCAAAGCCCCCGTAAAGCTTCTTTACCTAAGCACAATAATGATTGCACACTCAACACAGGAAGCAGGGCTAAATGTCCGGATTTGGCGACGGCTAACGGGCCAGCGACCAGGCAATACCGTCCAGGATGTCGTGTTCGCTGACAACGACCTGCGAGAACGCGAAACGGCGGACGATCCGGTCGAGAATGAGCGCCCCCGCGCCAATGACGTCGACCCTTCCCGGATGCATCACCGGAACGGCCGCCCGCTCACCATGCGTCATCGCCAGCAGCCGCCGCGTCACCTCGTGCACCTGCTGCGCGGAAATGCGCGCGTGATGGATGCGGGCCGGATCGTAGGCGGGCAGGTCGAGCGCCACCCCGGCGACCGTCGTCACCGACCCGGCCAGGCCCACGAGCGTGTGGGCCCGCTCGACGGGCACGTGCTCCTCGACGTCGTCGAGCGCCGTCTCGACGTCGGCCACCACGGCCTCCAGCGCGGGCGCGGACGGCGGGTCGCCGGCGTCGCGCAGGTGGCGCTCGGTCAGGCGCACGCAGCCGATGTCGACCGACAGCGCCGCCTCGGCGTGCTCGGAGCCGACCACGAACTCCGTGGACCCGCCGCCGATGTCGACCACCAGGTAGGGGGGCGGCGGGCCCTGCGGCACCTCGGTCTCCGGCGACAGCCGCACCAGCCCCTTCGTGGCACCGACGAAGGACAGCTCGGCCTCCTCGCTCCCCGTGATGACCTCCGGCTCCACCCCGAAGATCTCGCGCACGCCGGCCGCGAACTCCGCGCGGTTGGCGGCGTCTCTCGTCGCGCTCGTGGCCACCACGCGCGTCTTGGCCGCGCCGTGCCGGTCGATGAGCTCCCGGTAGGCCCGCATGGCCTTGAACGTGCGCTCCAGCGCGTCGGGCGCGAGCCGGCCGGTGCGGTCGACGCCCTGCCCGAGGCGTACGATCTCCATCCGCCGCTCGACGTCGTGGATCAGCTCGTCGCCGACGTCGGCGACGAGCAGGCGTACGGAGTTGGTGCCGCAGTCGACGGCGGCTACACGCATGGTCCGTCACTCCACCAGTCGGGGAGGGCGTCGAGCGCCTCCCTGCCGAACGGGTTGGTCCCCGGGGCCGCCAGCTCGTGCGCGACGAGCGCGTGCAGGCACTTGACCCGGGCCGGCATGCCGCCGGTGCTCTGCGTGTCGCGCGGGAGCGGGGCGAGGCCCTCCTCCTCGGCCGCGCGGTCGCGCCTTGAGACGTAGTCGTCGTGGGCGGCCTGGTAGGCGGCCGCCAGCTCGGGGTCGGCGGCCAGCCTGGCCTGCATCTCGCGCATCAGGCCGGAGCCCTCCAGCGTGCCGATGGCCGAGGCCGCCCGAGGGCAGGTGAGGTAGTAGAGGGTCGGGAACGGCGAGCCGTCGGGCAGCCGGGGCGCGGTCTCCACCACGTCGGGGTTGCCGCACGGGCAGCGGTGTGCCACCCCGCGCAGCCCTCTGGGCGGCCGGCCGAGCTGCCGCCGGACGACCTCGGCGTCCTTACTGTCCACGTTCACCCCTACTGTTCACTACCTTCCTTCCCGGTGACGGCCCGGCGGCCGGTGCCCTTGTCGACCGCCTCCACCGACTCCCACAACGTCTCGTACCACGGCGGCACCGTGGGGGCCTGCTGCACGGCCGCCTGCCGTTTGTCGGGCTCCGGCTCCATCACCACGAAGCACTTCTCGCCGGGCCCGCAGTAATGGAGCCGCTCCTTGGCCGTCTTCTTGATCCAGTTGGGGTCGTCGGCCTGCCGGTCGCGGGCCAGCAGCGCCTGCCGCTCCGCCTCGACCCTGGCCTTCTCGGCCCGCAACTCGGCAATGCTACGGCGCAGGCTGATGTACTCGCGCACAGGGTAGGCCAAGCTCATCGCGATCGCGCAGACCACCACGGCCAGAATGGCGGCCCGCCCGGTCAGCTGCGGTCTTTTCGCCACGTGCACCCCCTAGATGTACGGCCCGCGGTCGTTCGTCGCGCGCCGCGCGGCGTCTCGCGGCGGCGGCTCGGTCACGGATCGACCGCTCCCTCGCGTCGTGGGGAACCTCGGGCCGTACCCGAACTTAGCGCCGGAAACGCGGGAAAGCCGCGCGACCCGCGTAGCGGGCGGCGTCGTCGAGGAGCTCCTCGATGCGCAGCAGCTGGTTGTACTTCGCCACCCGGTCGGAGCGGGCGGGCGCGCCGGTCTTGATCTGGCCGCAGTTGACCGCGACCGCGAGGTCGGCGATCGTGGTGTCCTCGGTCTCGCCGGAGCGGTGGCTCATCATGCACGTGTAGCCGCTGCGGTGGGCCAGGTCGACGGCGTCGAGGGTCTCCGACAGCGTGCCGATCTGGTTGACCTTGACCAGCAGGGCGTTGGCCGCGCCCTCCCCGATGCCGCGCTCCAGCCGCTCGGGGTTGGTGACGAACAGGTCGTCGCCGACGAGCTGCACCTTGTCGCCGAGCGCGGCGGTGATGGCCTTCCAGCCCGCCCAGTCCTCCTCGTCGAGCGGGTCTTCGATGGAGACCAGCGGGTAACTGGCGACCAGGTCTTCGTAGAAGGCGATGAGCTCCTGCGCCGACAGGCCCTTGCCGTCGATCGTGTAGACGCCGTCCTTGTGGAACTCGGAGGCGGCCACGTCGAGCGCCAGCGCGACGTCCTCGCCGGGCGTGTAGCCGGCCCGCTCGATCGCGACCAGGATGAGGTCGAGGGCGTCGCGGTTGGAGGGCAGGTTGGGCGCGAAGCCGCCCTCGTCGCCGAGCCCCGTGGCGTAGCCCTTCTCCTTGAGCACGCTCTTGAGCGCGTGGTAGACCTCGGTGCCCATGCGCACGGCCTCGCGGAAGGTGCCGGCGCCGATCGGCGCGATCATGAACTCCTGGATGTCGACGTTGGTGTCGGCGTGGGCGCCGCCGTTGAGGATGTTCATCATCGGGACGGGCAGCACGTGGGCGTTGGGCCCGCCGAGGTAGCGGAAGAGCGGCAGGTCGGCGCTGTCGGCGGCGGCCTTGGCGACGGCCAGCGAGACGCCCAGGATGGCGTTGGCGCCGAGCTTCGACTTGTTGGGCGTGCGATCCAGATCGATCATGATCTGGTCGATGATGCGCTGGTCCTCCGCCTCTACCCCGTTGATCTCCTCGAAGATCTGGTCGGTCACGGCCAGCACGGCCTTCTCGACGCCCTTGCCGCCATACCGCTCGCCGCCGTCGCGCAGCTCGACCGCCTCGAACCGGCCGGTGGACGCCCCGCTCGGCACGGCCGCGCGGCCGGTGCTGCCGTCGTCGAGCACCACCTCGACCTCGACCGTCGGGTTGCCCCGGGAGTCGAGGATCTCGCGAGCGTAAACGACCTCGATGGTAGCCACGGGATCTGCTCCTCAATCGAAAGGCAATATGCCTTCAGAGCCTATCGGTCCGCCCGGCCCCGCCTCTCGCGGCACCGCCGCTCCCGGGACCCGCGCCCGCTACCGGGACTCCCAGGCTCGTACGCGCTCGCGGTAGGCACGTGCGGCGGCGCGCAGCTCCGCCTCCGCGTCGACCCCCGCCTGCTTGGCCCGGCGTACGAGGTCGAACAGCTCCCTGGCCACGCCCTGGCCGACACCCGCGGCCAGCGACTCGGGCGCCCCCGCGCCCTCGGCCCTGCGCAGCAGCTGCGCGGCCAGCGACAACGCCGGCTGGCCCATGGGCACGCCGTCGAGCGCCGACTCGCGCCCCTTGGCCGCCCGCTCGGCCGCCTTGATCGCCTCCCAGTTGACGTTGACCTCGTCGGCGCTCTCGGCCCGCACCGAGCCGAACACGTGGGGGTGGCGGCGCACCAGCTTCTCCACGATGCCGGCGGCCACGTCGTCGACGTCGAAGTCGTCGGCCACGCGGGCGTGGAAGACCACCTGGAGCAGCAGGTCGCCCAGCTCCTCGCGGAGCGCGGCGTAGTCGCCCTGCTCGATGGTCTCCAGCACCTCGTACGCCTCTTCGAGCAGGTACGGGACCAGCGACTCGTGCGTCTGCTTGCGATCCCACGGGCACTCCGTACGGAGCCGGTCCATCACCGCCACGAGGTCGAGCACCCGCGCGCCCGGCAGGTCGTAGGAGCCGGGCACGACCTCGATCACCGGCGGCTCCTCCAGCGCGATCGCCGCGTGCCCCACCGCGCGCATGAACTCCTCGTCGTCGCCTTCGGAGGCCGACCGGGCGAGCCACACCACGGTCCCGGCGACCGCCCGCGCGGTCAGCGCCCGCGGGTCGGGCTCGACGACCTCGACCTCGACGCCGGCTTCGGCCAGGTAGGGGAGCTGGGGATGGCCGGCCGACCCGGTCAGCACCGGGCCG
>DASUCK010000532.1:0-4995 GCA_036276095.1 Nonomuraea sp.
TCGTGCGTCATTGAGTAGCCGATCGTGGAGCAGGGACGTCCCCATCAGAGGAACACTCGTAAGATCGGCCATGAGAACAGCCTCCACTTGATCGGAACACGTATCACGACTTACAAGAGGTATCACGTACGCCTGGCGTGTTGGAAGACCCTAACAGTCGATAGCGCGACGATGTCGGTACTGTCGGATAGTTGGTGACAAGGAGCTCATCTCGCTTCTTGCGACTCTCGGAGCCGGCAGCAGTGTACGTGTTACCCACCAATAGACTTGTTTGTCCGCTATGCCCCAAATAGAGAGATCGCGCTAGTTCGTTGTCGTCGTAGGACAGCAACCACCTGAAGCAGGTTGCCCCAGTCAGCGACCGCGCGAGATCTTCATGCTCACGACTCTCAAAGGACCATTCATAGAGGTAGGGAGCCTTTTCCACATAAGGAGGGTCTAGATATATTAGAACTTCGTCAGGAGTCAGCATATCGAGGTGATTTCGCGCACGATCCAGCGTCGCCCGCCAATCAAGATGCCAAACATCCAGAAGGCGGCCACTAGTTGCGAGATCTGCAACTCCCGCTATCCTACGTTCAAGACCTGGCTTTCCGAAGCGGCAATCAATTTTGTAGGGAGATGTTTGCGCCCTGCCTCCAATAGGCCCTGCTCGCCCATGTAGAATCCCAGAGAATGTGGTGCGATTCAAAAAGAGACACTTAAGAGCGGTCTCTCGGCGGCCGCGAGGAGTAGCAAGGCGCCACCAATCCCAGCGTTCTACCGTGATTGGCTCTTCCCACATAGCCGCTATCAGCCACTTAGAGTCGAACGCAGCCGTATACCAGAAAGCGGCGAGTAGAGGATCTGCATCAGCAAGTATTACGTGATCTACCTGACCAGTACCTGCGAGCCTTAGAGACGTAGTAGCACCGCCGCAGAAAGGTTCGATGAGCAGTCGCGGAGGTGGCACGTTAGCGGTGACGATATCGCGAATCACGGGAACCAACTGCCTCTTGGCTCCTGGGTAACGAAGTGGACTCACGACCGACTGCTCGAAGAAGCTAGGGTCAGACAGAGGCTCAGGTTTATCTCGACTAGCCTCCAGAGGCCACGGCCGCCGACGCAAGGATCTCCTGGGGCTTGTGCTCACGTGCGAACCTTTCACTTGCCAGGAGAGCTGCATATTCCTGCGGCGGACGTTTAGACGCACGTCGAGAGCACTTACACGCCCATGGGGCAGCTCCCGATGCGCACCTACGCAGTTAGAGCCCAGACACTCGTTATAGCGCATAGATGCTACCGCGTCGAGCGGTGCAGCTTGCTGCCTTTCTCGTAGGGTATGTGTGGTCTCTCAATACCTCGCTCAGGCGGGCCAGCTCGAGGCACTCGATTGGTCCCTGGTAGCCCCACCTATCCGCGCGTCGGCGGACAGCATGGCTAGCCAGCCACAGGCTGTTACTGTCCACCGATCCAGAACCCGTGTAGCCCCGATGCCCAAGGCGATAGCGTCATGATGTGAGTGATAACGCTGAGCTGACACGCTGGGTCGTGCACGGCGAACGACTGATCTACGACAACCGCTGGATTCGGCTAGGGCTGGCCGACGTGGAGATCCCGGGTGGGGAGCGGTTCGAGCATCACGTAGTGCATCTAGATCGGGCTGCGATCGCCGTGGTCGTGGATGAGCAGGATCGGGTCTTGCTGATGTGGCGGCATCGGTTCGTGTTCGATCGGTGGGGGTGGGAGCTTCCCGGCGGGCTGATCGAGGCCGGCGAAGATCCGGTGGTCACGGCTCTGCGGGAGGTGGAGGAGGAGACCGGGTATCGGCCGGCGGGCCTTGAGCATCTGGTCTCGTATCAGCCGATGGCCGGGATGGTCGACTCCGAGCACATCCTGTTCGTGGGGCGCGGGGCTGAGCTGGTGGGCAAGCCTGAGGGTGAGGTGGAGGCCGATCGGCTCGAGTGGGTCCCTATGAGTGAGATCCCGGGCATGATTGCCCGCGGGGACATCTGGACGTCGGGGACGTTGATCGGGTTGCTTCAGGCTCAGGTGTGGCTCAACGGCCGAGGGCGCGGTTGACGGCTTTCGACAGGTCGTCGATGCGGCGGCGTTGTCGGCGGCTGCCGGTCATGGTGGCCAGTTGCTGTGCGCGTTGGATGTGGGGTTGGGCGGCTTCCGGGTCGCCAGCGGCCAGGAGGGCATGGCCGAGGTCGCAGCGGACGCCGGATTCGGCTCTGTTGTAGGTGCCGTCCATGCCGGCGAGGGCTGAGCGAAGGTCTTCGGCAGTGTCGGGATCGCCGAAGCGGACGAGGCAGTTGCCGCGCCAGCGGGCTACGTGGTGGGCGTTGATGGACAGGTAGGGCATGTCCGGGTCGCTGTCGCCTTCGGGAAGAAGGGCGTTGGCCTGGTCGAGGGCTGCGCGGCAGGTGGTCTCGTCGCCGAGGATGGCGGCGGCTTCTGCTTCGGCGGCCGAGAGCCAGGTGCGGAGGCGTGCGGGTACGTGGCCCCGGTGCTGCTGGTGGACGTACTGAAGGAGTTCGGTGGCTTCGGCGGGACGGCCGAGTTCCATGAGGACGTATGCCTGCTCGCCCGCGACGTAGGCCAGTAGAGCGGTGTCGTCAGCCTCGTAGGCGGCGGCTTTGGCGCGCTCGTAGTGGGTCCAGGCGTCGTTGAGTGCCAGGGTGTTGATGGCCTGCCAGCCAGCCAATGAGGCGGTCTCCGCGAGGAGGTGGGCCAGTTGGGCACGGATGGTGGGGCGGATGGCGTGGCGGTGTGCGCGCTGGATCTGGGTCATCTGGGCGTGCATCTTGTCGGCGATGGCGGGTCCTCCGAGGCGGCGGTCCAGCAGGCGCAGGTTGTTGGTGTCGGTGCGGAGGATCATGACCGTGGTGGCATCCACAGCGGAGGCGGCGTCCAGGCGGTTGATGAGTTCGGTGGTTTGTTCTTCGTGTGCGTCGTCGTGGTCGCCGGTGGGTGAGGCGGTGTCGAGCGGGGCCAGGCCGAGGAGCATGCGGGCGTGATCGGGCAGGCGTAGGCCGGCGGCGATGCGCTCGATGACTGCGAGTTCTTTGATCGTCGTGGTGCCGCGCATGATGGCGTTGACGCGGGGCTGGCCGAGGCCGGTAGCGGTGCCGATGCGAACCTGGCTGGCACCGTATTTCGCTGCGATACCGAAAAGTCCGGCGATGTCGCGCTTTCTGAGAATGTCGCGTGTCTGTTCCTGTTCCCAGACAGCAACGGGTAGTTCGATGCGATCGAACGCGCCATTCTGCATTGCTGACCTCCGGCTTTTCGCGTCCGGATGATGATTTCCCTCGCGCGGCGGAGCCTATATCCCAAGGTCGTATATCGGCGTGAGATAGGTCTGAAAAGTATCGGCGATCATGCTGTCCGGCATGACAACGCCAGTCAGATGCACAGAATGCGACGGACGAGGCTGGAAGATCGTCACTCGGCGCGGCCATGTGGCGGCCGCCGGATTGGGCCTGGCGGCCTCCGCTCAGGAGGACTGCCTGCACTGCCCGGGGTCGGCTGAGGCGCCGCAGGAGCGGTTCGAGTGGGAGGTTCGCATCCCCTCCAAGCAGGGCGAGGCCCTGGGGCCGTGCGGCTCCTCCGCGTTCCAAGCCACCGCGATGGACGAGCTACGCAAGGCGATGCGGAGCATGTCGGGTGACGTCCTTGTCCGAGGCAGCATCGTTCACAAGGTCTTTGATTTCGGCGCGGGTCCTGACGCTTCGTCAAGCCGTCATATCTTCCGCGCATATCTCGATCCGGCAGGTTCCGTCCTTTTTGAGCGGATCGCCAAGTGATCCGGCCGCCCATGCTGTCCAGCAGCGCGGTATGTCGGTCGGCCGGGCTCCTTCATCAGGAATTGCGCCACGGCGGAATCAGCGCCGATGTCCATACTGGTTACGGTCTGGCGTTGGTTTCGGTCTGGGTCGGCCTGGTCGTCTGGTGCGATGGCGAACGGTTCTGGTGGCGGACCGGGTGGAATGCCGATCGCCGTCGCGTCATTTATGCGTGGCATCCGGCGACTGATCCTCGTGGGGCAGCCCGCCGGATCACGATGCGTTATTCCGAACTCCGCTCTCGGCAGATCTCGGAGCCGTCGTGACGCGCTCGGGTTCGCGCGTCGGCTGGAGGGCGACGATCGTGGACACCTTCCACAGTCATGCGCGCACGGCTGCTTATCATTCGGCCTTGGTCGGGCGTGAGGGTGTGGTGGTGGCGGTGCTGACCAACGGCACGACGGCTCTGGTGCAGCTCGACGGCGACGCCTGGGACCTGCCCGACGGTGTACGTCGCTGGCCAGTGCGGTGGGACGACCTCGACCTGAAGGAGCCTGTCAGGGTGATTGCCCTGCCGACATACGTGACCGGGTGGAGGAAGACGGGGCGGTCGATTGAGCTACACGCCGTGGAACCGGGCGCCAAGTTGGCGGCGTGCTCATCACTTTCCCGGCCGCTGCCGATGTGCGGTTGGTCCGTGCCCTTCTCGGTGACCGCGTCCAGAGCGTGCCCGAGGTGTGTCGCCCTGGTGAAGGGCTCTTGAGCCGGTTACATACTGCTGGCCTTTGGTCCAGGGCCACTGACAGACGATGCCTCAGCCGGTACTGTGCTTATGCGCACAAGTGGAAGAGTGAACGGGCGGTTGAGATGGGCATGGATTTCGCCCCACCCAAATACGCGCAGGTCATGCGAACGATCCAAGAGCGGATCGAGTCGGGCGAGTACGCCCCGGGTGACATACTGCCGTCTGAGACCCAGCTCGTGCGCGAACTCGGTGTCGGTCGGACCACTGTCGTGCGCGCCCTTCAGACCCTGGCCATGCAGGGGTGGATCGAACGTGAGCACGGCCGCGGGTCGTTCGTCAAAGGTCGCCCGCAGAGCCCGGCCGGGAGCGTACGCCCCAGTCTGAGCACAACCGAGCAGGGCGAGAGTGCTGATGCGGTCCTGGAGGCGGGGCGCGTGTCGGCTCCCCGTCATGTAGCGCGCCTGCTGGGTATCGCCGAAG
>DASUCK010000533.1:0-6920 GCA_036276095.1 Nonomuraea sp.
CGACGACAACAACAGCCGTCTCAGTACGTGGCCGTCGCTGGGGCCACGCGCTTGACCCCCGATCGGCGCACTGGCGAGCGCCGGCGCGGCCACCTGTGGATAACCACCCCTTTCTGTGGACAAAGCCTCACGTCTCCGCCCTCTTCACAGGTCCGCACGCACCGGCATCAAATGGAGCATCTTCGCAGTACAGACCAGATCTGCGGGATTGCGGAGGGTGAAACCCGAAGGTCGGCGCGACGCGCGGCCCGGTTATCCGCAGCCTGTGGACAAGCGCACCCCACGCTGGTCGCGAAGCCGTTCGCCACCCCCGACGTGCCGTTCAGCCAGACGATCCGGTCGGGGATTCCAGTTCCGGCACGGCCGCGGCCGCCGTTCTGATGATGGCGACGGCCTCGCGGACGCGGTCGGCGTGGGTACGGCAGCTGAGGACGCACAGGCGGAGGTAGAAGCGGCCGTCGATGGTGGTGCTGCTGAGGAAGACGCGGCGGCTGGCGTTGACGTCGGCCAGGAGGCGCCGGTTCCGCTCGTCCGCGGCGTCGCGCAGGCGGAACAGGATCACCGTCAGGTCCGGCTCCCAGGGCAGGTCGAGGCGCGGGTCGCGGCTGAGCTCGGCGTAGGCGTTCGCGGCCAGGTCCAGCTTCTCGTCCAGCTCCCGTTCGAAGGCTCCGACGCCGTGCAGGTGCAGCGGCAACCACAGCCGCAGGCCGCGGAACTCCCTGGTCAGCTCCACCCCGAGATGCCCGTAGTCGGGAAGGTCGTCCGCCGGGCTCAGGTCCTGCAGGTACCGGCCGCCGGCGGCGTGCGCGGCGTGCAGCGCGGCGGGGTCGCGAACCAGCAGCACGCCGGTCCCGTAGGGCAGGAAGAGGCTCTTGTGCGGATCGAGCACGATCGAGTCGGCCGCCTCGATCCCGGCGAGCCTGGCCCGCCCGCGCGCGGTGAGCTGGAACCCACCGCCGTAGGCGGCGTCCACATGGAACCACAGGCCCTCGCGGCGGGCCAGCGCACCCAGCTCCGGCAGCGGGTCGACGGTGCCCGAGCTGGTGGTCCCCGCGGTGCCCACGAGAAGGAACGGCCGCAGCCCGGCGGCCCGGTCGGCGACGATCATGGCGGCCGCGGCCCGTACGTCCATGCTCAGCCCTGGGGTGGTGGGCACGGCGCGGATCCGGTCGGCGGGCAGGCCGATGATGCGGGCGGCCTTGGCCACGCAGTAGTGGGTGTGCTCGGTGACGTAGACCGTCCCGTCGCCGTGGGTCTGGCGCGCGGCCAGCAACGCCGACAACGTGGCCATCGACCCGCCGGTCGTCACCAGCCCACCGGCCCCGGCCGGCAGGCCGAAGCGGGCGCAGAGCCAGGTCAGCACGCCGTGCTCCATGGCGACCAGGGCGGGCGCCATCTGGGCCACGCCGGTGTAGCGGTTGGCGGCGGCGGCCAGCAGCTCGGCCAGGGCGGCGGTGACCAGCCCGCCGGCGGGGAAGTACGCGAGGTAGCCGGGCCCGGCCGTGTTCACGCCCTGCTCGGCCGCCTGCCGGAAGGTCTCCAGGAGGGCGCCGAAGTCGCCGGGCCCGTCGCCCGGGGGCCGCCCCAGCTCGGCGACCAGGCGGTCGGTCTGCTCGTAGTCGCTGGCGGGCGCGTCGCCGAACCCGCTCACCCAGCCGGCCAGGAAGTCCACCGTGTGCCGGCCCAGCCGTTCGATGGCGGACCGGTCGAGTTCCAAAGGAAATGCACTCACGCCGGGCACCGTATCGGCGCTCGTACGCGGAAGATTGGACGTTATTGCACCCCTCGCTGGTAGGCGCGGGGCGGCACGCCGACCAGGTTCCTGAAGTGCCGCGACAGGTGCGACTGGTCGCAGAAGCCGACGGCCGCCGCCGCCTCCGCCGGCGCCACGCCCTTCCGCAGCAGGTCGCGGGCCCTGGCCACGCGCAGCTGGGTGACGTACGCGTGCGGCGGCATCCCGTACGCCCGCCGGAACGCCCGCAGCACCGCGAACGGCGTCATCCCCGCGACCGCCGCCAGCTCCCCCAGGCTCGGCGGGTGCGCCAGCGACAGGTGCAGCATCTCGCGCACGTCCGCCACGCCTCTCCCCGCCTCCCGCTCCCGGCGCCCCTCGTACGTGCTGTACGCCCGCACCACGTACGCCAGCGCCTCGTGCAGCCGGACATCGGCCGCCAGCGACTCCCCCGACTCCGCCGCCCGGTGCGCCGCGGCCACCCACCGGGCCGCCCGCGGGTCCGACACCACCCGCCGCCCGAACGACGGCAGCCCGCCGGACACCGCCCGCACCTGCTCGGCGCTCGGGTAGAGCACGCGGTACGACCACCCGTGACCGGTCCGCGGCACGCCCGTGTGCACGACGCCGGGCTCGATGAGCACGAGGTCGCCCGCCCCCGCGTACTCCGTGCCGTCGGGGAACCTGATCTCCTCCTGCCCGGCCTCCAGCATGCCGATCGCGTACGTGTCGTGGCTGTGGCGGGCGAAGCGGTGGCGGACGAACCTGGCTCGCATGAGATCCACCCCTCCGTCCAGGCCGGGGTAGCGCCAGTAGCGGGCGAATTCCTGGGTGCGCGCCATCGTCCTCTCGCTGGTGTGCCGATCGGGTTCAACCCCGGCGGATGGCCAGGACAGTGGTGATCGCCTCCTGGACGGCGGCGTACACGGGCAGATGGCCGTCCACGCCGGTGATGGTGAGCAGCCGCGCGGGCGCGCCGGAGGCGCCGGCCAGGTGCATGCCGGTGCCCTCGGCGGCGCAGGCGCGGGCCCTGGCGAGCAGGACGTGCAGGCCCGAGCTGTCCAGGAACGCCAGCTCGGTCAGGTCGAAGACGACGTGGTCACCCGGCCGGTGGACGCGGTCGAGGTATTCGGCCAGCTTGGCGCTGTTGGTGCGGTCGAGCTCGCCGGCGACGGCGACCACGCTCATGCCGGGGAGGTGCTGGTGGGTCAGTGTCAGCGCTCGGGACGGCGCCTTCGCCGGGCGGGGCGCGGGCTGCGGTTGCCAGGGGGCTCCCATGGCCCAACGCTAAACCTTGGGGATGAATGCCGATACCCCCCGACATCCGGTGAGGTATGCGCCTTCAGGCCGTACGGGTGGACCGATGTGGCCGGCCACCGGATCGTCCGATGGGGATCACCGCAGCGGAGTCTCCGTGAAAGTGCAGGCCGAGCACCGACCCCAGGCCGGTCTGCTCCAGGGTCACCTCGTCGCACAGATGCCGGATCACCCACAGGCCGAAACCCTGCCCGCCCCTCGGATCCACCGGCACGTCGGCCAGGTGCGCGTCGCTCAACCGGCCGCCGACGTCGAGGACCTCGACGCTGACGCCGTGCTCATGACCGCGGGCGGTGACCAGGCCGGCCTGGCCGCCGTGGTCAAGAACGTTGATCACCGCCTCGTTGACCGCTAAGGCCAGGTCCTCCAGCCGGTCGCCGGACAGACCGTGGTGGCGGCCGTGGATGCGTACCAGGTCGCGGATGTAGCCCAGGTCTGGGCTGATGGGACAGCGCAGCTCAAACTCGCCAGTCATGATCGCCGAGCCCGTACGGGGCCGGGATCAGGAATGAGACGGCACGGGCTCGACCGGGCACTTACCGGCACGCCGATCCTTAAACATCCGCGGACGCATCGCCGTGCCCGGACGCCAGCGCGGCCAGCAGGATCTCCCCCAGCAACCGGTCCTGACCGGGCGGAACCGTGCGCAGGTCGATCACGACGCACCCCCGCTCCGTACGGGCGACGACCGGCGGATCCGCGGCCCGCAGCCGCGCCATCGCGCGCGCCGCGCCGACCGGCGCCGGGTCCACGTCGACGAGCACGCTCTCCAGCCCCTCGCCCGGCAGGCTGCCGCCGCCCACCACGCTCACACCGCGCCGCAGCCGCGCGGCCGGGCCGAGCAGCGCGGCCAGCCGCTCGGCCCGCGGGCGGATGTCCTCGGGGGTGAGCCTGAGCGCCCGCCACACCGGCAGCTCGTCGAGCCGCCCCCTCAGGTGCGCGAGCAGCGTCGCCTCCATGGCCGCCAGACTGAGCTTGTCGATCCGCACGGCACGGGCGACCGGATGCCGGCTCACCCGCTCGACCAGGTCCGCGCGCCCCACGACCACCCCCGCCTGCGGCCCGCCGAGCAGCTTGTCCCCCGAGAACACGGCAAGATCCACCCCCGCCCGCAGGCTGTCCTCCAGCGTCGGCTCATCCCCCAGCGCGCCGGTCAGCAGCCCAGAGCCGAGATCGTGCAGGAGCGGAATCCCGCGCTCCCGCGCCAGCGCCACGAGCGCGCGCAACGACGGCTGCGCGGTGAAGCCCTCGATGCGGTAGTTCGACGGGTGCACGACCATCAGCATCGCCGTACGGTCTCCGATCGCCCGCTCGAAGTCGCTCGCATGCGTACGGTTGGTCGTGCCGACCTCCACGAGCCTGACCCCGGCCGCCTCCACGATGCCCGGGATGCGGAACTCGCCGCCGATCTCGATCAGCTGCCCGCGGGAGACGACGACCTCACGACCCCTGGCCAGCGCGGACAGCACGAGCAGGATGGCCGCGGCGGCGTTGTTGACCACGAGCGCGGCCGGCGCGCCGGTCAGTTCGCACACCATGGCCCGCGCAGAAACGCCCCGACGGCCGCGCCGGCCGGTGCGGAGGTCGAACTCGACCGTGGAGTACCCCGCCGCGTCCGCGACCGCGGCCCGCGCCGCCGCCGACAGGGGAGCGCGGCCGAGATTGGTGTGCAGCACCACGCCGGTCGCGTTGATCACCGGCGCCGCCCGCCCGGCGTACACGGCCTCCACCGCCGCCGCCACCGCCCCGGCCAACGCGTCAAGCGACGGCAGGCCATGGCGGTCGGCCTCGTACCCGCCGTCACAGGCCGGATCACGCCCGGCGCGGCCGGACACATGGCCGTCGGCCAGGTCGCGGCGGGTGCGTTCGAGGACGTGGCCGTCGGCCAGGTCGCGGCGGGTGCGTTCGAGGACCCGCCGCGCCGCGTTGACGACCACCGGCCTCCCCCACGCCTCCGCCAGCCCCACCAGGCGCGGGTGGGCGAGCAGCACGTCCATCTTGGGTATCGCCCGCCGGGCGTCGTCGGTCATCTCGGTCACCTCACGGGCGCTCGCCACGAATCGACCGCCCGTCCCGCCGCCGGCCCCGGGTCGTACGGCGCCGGCACGCCGGACAGGCACCTCTCCAGCATGCCTCCCTCCAGCCGACCGGCCCAGCGGCGATCAGCCTGACTCCAGCCCCATGATGAACGCCCCGGCCTCCGTGATGCCCTCGATCACCGCGGCATGCCGCTCGGGCTCGTCGAACATCCACCGGTGCAGCCGGCCGTCCACCCCTTCCCCGAACGGCTGGTCCAGGCTCTGGTGCGGGCCCGCCACGTACCCGTCGAGCGACACGGCCATGTCGCACGAGACCTTGCCCGTCTCCGTGCCCGTCTCCGTGCCCATCTCTCTGCTCATCAGCTGCCTCCCGTGTCCGGCGCCGAGTCCGGCGCCGCCGTCAGGAGTAGGTCGGAACCCGCAACGCGCCCTTTGACACGCCTCCCCCAACATTTCGGCAGCGCCCCGAGCCGGCCGGTCAGCACGAAGCCGTCGATGCCCAAGAGGGCGGGGTGGCCACCCGGACGCGCTGGAACAGCGTTCCCTCATCTCGATGCGCATCAAGCGCATCGTGAGCCCGTGACTGGGAACGGCAGTCTCCCGGATAGAGACCAGACATCAGAAAGGCCGCCCTCCGAAGCTCGGAAAGCGGCTATTTTCGCTGGTCAGACTGGGTGGGGCTACCAGGACTTGAACCTGGGACCTCTTCCTTATCAGGGAAGCGCTCTAACCGACTGAGCTATAGCCCCGCGCATCCCGAACCGTACCGCATCCTCAAGGTGGAGGCGAAGCGGTTTGTTCGGACGAGAAAAGCTTACAGCCTCCGGCATACTGCTCGCGCCGCCCCTCGCCCGCGGACGGGAGTGGAACGGCGCGAGCGCGTACGCCTCCGAGGACCTACGCGGCCTACCGCGGCCTCGGAGCGCGTCACCCTTACTCGGCCTCGCTGAAGGTCACCTCGACGCCCCCGACCAGGTCGGAGGAGATGTTGTAGATGACCGCCCCCAGCGTGGACAGCGCGGTGATCAGGATCACGTTCACGGCCCCGATCAGCGCTGTGTAGCCGAGGATGCGGACCGGCTCGAACCAGGAGGCGATGTCGATGGGGATCGAGCTCTGCCCCTGCTCGCCCTGGCCTAGCTGGTTGACCAGGTCGACGATGGAGTCGAACACGCCCAGGGCGGACAGCACGCCGTACAGGACGGCCACCGCCACGAACAGCACGACGAAGCAGACGAGGGAGACCACGAAGCTGAACTTCATGGCCGACCACGGCTCGACGCGGCGCAGAACCAGGTGGGCCTTGCGCGGCAGCCGGCCACCGCCGGCGTTGGAGCCCTTCTTCTTTTTCGACAGCTCCACCGCGGGCGGCGGAGCCTCCGTGGCCAGCGAAGGGCGTAGGCGTACGGTGTCGTTGCCCTCCGGCTGCGGGGCCGGGGGCGCGGGCGCGGCGGAAGGAGCCGCGGCGGACCGCTGCTGCTGGTCATCCCTGCCGGGGACGGGCTTGCCCGTGGCGGGCATGGTGGTGTCCTGTCCTTCGTCGACCGGGTTGAATACCTCGGTTTCGGCAGGCTTGTTCGGTTGCTGTCCGTTACCCGAAGCCGCCTTGGTCCTGGCGGAGCCACCCTGGGCGCTCATGGACTACTCTCCTCCCCCGTCTTCCTCAGTCTCCACAGAAGTCTCCATCGACTCCGCGTTCCGGGCGAGGGCCACCACGCTGTCGCCTTCCGCGAGGTTCATCAAACGCACTCCCATGGTCTGGCGGCCGGACTGCTTGATCTCGCCGGCACTCGTCCGGATCACCCCGCCGGCGGACGTGATCGCGAAGACCT
>DASUCK010000534.1:0-20293 GCA_036276095.1 Nonomuraea sp.
GCGGGTGGCGCACCCGGTGGTGGCCGAGGGCAGGTGGCTCGACGTGGCCCAGCCCGACGGGGTGGTGGTGGAGCGGTCGTTCGCGACGGCGCTTCGGCTGCGCGTGGGGGCGCCGTTCACGATCGTCGCGCTCAGCGGCGAACGCCACACCCTGTACGTCCGCGGCATCGCCGACTCGGCCGAGCAGGGCTTCTACCCGCAGTGGACCCCTGGACTGGCGTACGTGCTGCCCGGCATGCTCGACCGCGTCGAGCCCACGCTGGGCCGCAGCGAGTTCGTGACCGGCCTGCGCCTGGCCGACCCCGCCGCCACCCAGGTCGTCTCCCAGCGCGTGGTGGTCATGCTGGAGGACCGCCTGCAGCGCGTCTACACCTGGCGCGAGGTCAGGGCGGCGATGGAGCTGGACAACCGGCTGCTGGGCACCCTGCTGGCGCTGTTCGGCGTGGTCGGGCTGGTGGCGGCGGCCCTGGCGCTGGCCAACGCGGCCGGCGGGCGGGTGCTCGGCCAGCTCCGCGACCTGGCCACGCTCAAGTCCATGGGCTTCACCAGGGGCCAGGTGGCGCTGCTGCTCCTGGTCGAGCACGGCGCGCTCGGCCTGCTCGGCGTCGCGATCGGCGCGCCGGCCGGCTGGGGCGTGATGGCGCTGGTGCTGGGGGCCACGTCGGTCGCGCCGGCGCCGGTGCTGGCCATCGCCGGCGGCACGGCGCTGGTGGTGCTGGCCGCGGTGGGCCTGCCGGCCTGGCGCGGCGGCCGTACGCCGCCGATCCCGGCCGCGCCCGCCGCCCCGCCGCGCGGCCACCTGTCCAGGCTGGCCCGGCTGGCTCTCCTCGTACGCCTCCCGCCCGCCCTCGTCCTCGGCACCAGAGACGCCTTCACCCGGCGCACCCCGGCGTTCCTGACGGCGTTCGGGCTGGCCGTGCCGATGATGATGATCACGATCGGGCTCGGCGTGTGGGCCACCCTCGACAACTTCGCCGACCACCCCGAGCAGGTGGGCCAGCACGCCTCCCTGTACGTCCGGCCCGGCAAGCTGGAACCCGCCGCGGCGAGGCGCCTGGCCGAACGCGACCGCGACGTCGCCGCCGTCTACCCGGGCACCGAGGTCAACGCGCTGGCGCCGGGCGAGGCCCGCTCGGTGCGGGTGCGGGCCATCGGCGGCTCGGCGCAGCCGTACCCGTTCCCCGTGGTCGAGGGCCGCAGGTACGCCCGCCAGGGCGAGGCCGTGGCCGGGCAGGGCCTGCTCGACCTGCTCGGCGTCGAGATCGGCGACCGGGTGCGGCTGACCGTGGGCGGCACTCCGCTGATCGTCCGGATCGTCGGCCGCACCGTCGAGCCCGACCTGGACGGCGAGGTGCTGTCGGTGGGCCTCGACAGCCTGGCCGACAAGGACGCGGTGCCGCCCGAGTTCTACGCCCTGGCCCTCAGGCCGGACGCCGACCAGGCCGAGGTACGCGGCCGGTTGCTGGCTCAGTCGGCCGGGAACCTCGACGTGCAGGCCGTGGTCAACCCGGCCGACCGGCTGGCGGTCATCCGCGTGGTGATCGTGGCGCTGATCGCCGTGCTGACCCTGATCGGCCTGGCCAACCTGCTCACCGCCAGCGCGCTCGGCCTCCGCGACCACGCCTTCGACCTGGCCGTGCTGAAGGCCATGGGGCTCACCCCGCGCCAGGTCATGGCCACGCTCGTGACCGGCACCGGCCTGCTGGTCGTGCTCGGCGTCGGCGTGGGGGCGGCGGCGGGCATGTCGGTGGTGTCGGGGCTGATCGACCTGCAGGGTCACACGAGCGGCGTGGGCGCCGGCATCGGCCGCGCGCCCTCGGCCATGACGCTGGCGATCGCCGTGGTGGCGGCCGTGGGCACGGCCCTCGCGGTGGCGCTCATCCCGGCGCGCCGCGCGGCCCGTGCCCAGGTGCCGGTCACGTCCCGTTGACGAGCTCCTTGCGCTTCAGCGCGAACCAGTAGAAGCCGTGGCCGGGCAGGGTCAGCAGGTACGGCAGCTCGCCGACCGGCGGGAACGGCACCCCGCCCCGCGCCTCGACCGGGACGAGCCCCTCGAAGCGGCGCAGGTCGAGCTCGACCGGCTGCGGGAACTTCGACAGGTTGTTCACGCACAGCATGACGTCGTCGCCCTCCTCCCGCACGAACGTGAGCACCGAAGGGTTCGACGACCACATTTCCGTGTACGCGCCCGTGCCGAACACCGGGTGCCGCCGCCGGATCTCCAGCATCTTGCGGGTGAAGTGCAGCAGCGACCCCTCGTGGCGCTGCTGGGCCTCGACGTTGACCGCCTGGAACCCGTAGATGGGGTCCATGACGGCCGGCAGGTAGAGCCGTCCGGGGTCGGCGGAGGAGAAGCCGGCGTTGCGGTCGGGGCTCCACTGCATCGGCGTGCGGACGGCGTCGCGGTCCTCCAGCCAGATGTTGTCGCCCATGCCGATCTCGTCACCGTAGTAGATGATCGGCGAGCCGGGCAGCGAGAACAGCAGCGCGGTGAACAGCTCGATCCGGTCCCGGTCGTTGTCGAGCAGCGGGGCCAGGCGCCGGCGGATGCCCAGGTAGGCGCGCATGCGCGGGTCCTTGGCGTACTCCTTGTGCATGTAGTCGCGCTCTTCCTCGGTCACCGTCTCGAGCGTCAGCTCGTCGTGGTTGCGCAGGAAGATGCCCCACTGGGCGTTCTCGGGGAGCTTGGGGGTGCGCGACATGATCTCGGAGATCGGCTCGCGGGTCTCCTTCTTCACCGCCATGTAGATGCGCGGCATCAGCGGGAAGTGGAAGGCCATGTGACACTCGTCGCCGCCGGTGGTGGGGTCGCCGAAGTACTCGACGACGTCCTCGGGCCAGCCGTTGGCCTCGGCGAGCAGCACCCGGTCGGGGTAGAGGCGGTCGACCTCGGCCCTGATCTTCTTCAGGTACGCGTGCGTCTCCGGCAGCCCGGCGCAGGAGGTGCCCTCGCGCTCGAACAGGTAGGGGACGGCGTCCAGCCGGAACCCGTCGATGCCCAGGTCGAGCCAGAACCGCAGCACCTCCAGCATGGCCTCCTGCACCGCCGGGTTGTCGTAGTTGAGGTCCGGCTGGTGGTGGAAGAAGCGGTGCCAGTAGTACTGCTTGCGCACGGGGTCATAGGTCCAGTTGGACTCCTCGGCGCCGATGAAGATCACGGGCGCGTCGGGGTAGCCGGTGGGATGGTCGGACCACACGTAGAAGTCGCCGTACGGGCCTTCGGGGTCGTGCCGGGAGGCCTGGAACCAGGGGTGCTTGTCGCTGGTGTGGTTCATGACCAGGTCGGTGATGACCCGCATGCCGCGCTCGTGAGCGGCCTCGATCAGTCGGACAAAGTCCCCCAGATCTCCAAAATCCGGAAGGATCTTCATATAGTCCGAAATATCGTAGCCGCCGTCGCGCAGCGGCGACTCGTAGAGCGGCAGCAGCCACAGGCAGTCGACGCCGAGCCACTCGAGGTAGCCGAGCTTCTCGACCAGCCCGCGCAGGTCGCCGGTGCCGTCGCCGTTGGAGTCCTTGAACCCCCGGACGAGAACCTCGTAGAACACCGCCCGCTTGTACCAGGCTGGATCCTCCGAGACGAAGGCCTCGGAGATCGGCTCCGGCAATGGGGATGCGTTGATCATATGTCGCTCACAGGAAGAGATGTGGGCAGGACGAAGTCACCGGTTGCCCCGGCGTTCATTGCTGGTGACCGCGCCGCGTGGAGTCGTCATCCCTGCGAACCCCATGCCCTACAACGGGATCGGATTTGTGATCCGGTGCCCGTTTGTGCGGCGCTTACGGGCCGAACACTACCAGCCCGTTGGCTTTCCGGAACCCGCTTCTGCTGTGCGAGGGTTAATACCCGCGAGATCCGTACGTAATCGCCCTGTTACCCAGAGTTCATCAAAAAGGTGGCGTCAGGTCCCCGAGGTCGTTGTCGAAGTCGCTCAGCCAGAGTCCGAAGAGTACCAATCCGCGTACCCAGAAGCGGTCATTCCACCCGGTGAACCTGGTCAGAGCATCCGGGCCCGCGGCCACCACCTCGTGCAGTTCGTCCGACAGCAGACCCGGAATCCGGTTCGCCACAGTCTCCAGCATGCTGTGGGCGTAATTTCGGGCGGGCGCGGCGGTGGACCGCAGCGGCACCCGCCGGAGCGGCTGCTTGATCACGTTCGTGGACGGCAGCGCCGCCACCCGCGGGTTGGCCGCGTGCAGCACCTCCCGGTAGAACCGGCCCTTGTCCTTGCGGGCCACGCCGACCGACAGCGCCGCGTCGAAGAACTCCGGATGGATGAACGGCGCCGCGAACGACGCCTCCGGCCCCACCAGGTTGACCGCCGAACGCGCGATGGCGCGCACCGTCCTGGTGTGCAGCACCGACAGCGGCAGCTCGGCCCGGTGGCCGTGGAGCATGGACGTCGCGGTGGCGAACTGCGCCCGCACCGTCTCCTCCATCCACTGCGTCGCCGCCTTGGACAGGAACGGCTGCGACGGCGCCCCCAGCGACAGCGAGCCCAGCACGGCCGCCGACCGCTCGGCCTGCGTCCTCGCCTCCAGCGCGGCCCCGCTCACCATGAAGTTCTTCAGCAGCGGGCCGCCGGCCAGCCCGTCGACGAGGACCCGGCCCGCGCCGTGCACCTCCTTGGCGAAGGGGGCGTACCAGGCGTGGTGCGGCGTCAGGTACTCCAGCCTGCGGGCCACCTCGGCGGCGTCGGCCGGGTAGGCGGCGGCGTCCTGGGAGATCACCCGGTGCGGGATGCCCAGCTCCTTGGTGATCGCCCTGGCGAACGCGATGTCGGTGTCGGTGCCGTCGTCGGGGCTGGTGGTCCATGACTCGACGTCCGCGCCCCTGGCCACCGCCACGCCGGCCAGCAGGCGGGAGTCGTAGCCGCCGCTCACCGGGACGAGCAGCCTGCGGCCGTCGTAGTCGGCGTAGACCCGGTGCAGCAGGTCCACGATGTCCCGCGGGCTGACCCACGCCTCGTACGGCTCGGTGCGCAGCCAGCGCGGCAGCCGTCGCTCCACGGACACCCGGCCGTGCCGCCACACCAGCGCGCCCGCCCCCGGCAGCCGCCTGACCTCCGCGTACGGCGTCGCCTCGCCCAGCGGGAACGTCACCTGGATGATCGAGGCCCACGCCGACCAGTCGATCGCGATCGGCACCAGGGTGAGCAGCGGCTGGATCAGCGACGAGAAATAGACGGCCTCGCCGTGGCGCACGTAGTAGACGTCCACCAGGCCGAGCGCGCCCGCGTGCAGCGTGACCTGGCGCGCGTCGCCGATCAGCCCCGGGGTCTCGTACGTCTCCGCGATCGCGATCCAGTCGCCGGCGGCCGCGGGCCTGCGCTCGCCCCAGGCGAACGCGTACGCCTCCCCGTCCCGGTGGTAGGGCGGCAGGGGCGCGGAGCTGAACAGCGCCGCCTCGGCCGCCTGGAGCGCCGGACGGACCCGCGGCCCGGCGGCCGTCAGCTTGCCGAGTATGGCGGTGTCGATCCGGCCGAGAGCGCCGCAGATGTAGGGTCGCACGTTGAACTGCACCGGATCTCATCCCTTCGAGACGCTTCCGCAAAAGAGTATCCTTTGCCGGGCTAAGGGAGCGGAGGACCGGTTTGAGCACTGAGCTGGAGAGCACGCGCAAGGCGTTGCGGGACGCGATCGCGCAGGCCGAGCGCGCCGCCGAGCTGGCCAGGCTGCTGGACGCCGCCCAGGCCAAGCTGGCCGCGGCCGAACGCAGCGTCGAGGAGGCCAAAACCCTGGCAGAACGGCTGAGCGAGGCCGAGGAGCGCCTCGCCGCCGAGCAGGCCACGGTCGAGAAGCTGCGCAAGGAGCTGGCCGAGCAGCGGTTCCAGGCCGAGGTGGCCAACTGGAAGCTGTCCTCCATCAAGGTCGCCCGCTGGAACCGCCTCGGCGACGCCATCAAGAGCGGCAAGAGCAACCCCGTACGCCTGGCCAAGGGGCTGCGGGGCGCCGCCAAGCCGGTCAAGCGGCCCAGCGCGCCCAAGCGCAAGCCCGTCGCCACCGCCCGGCCCGCCCAGGACGACCGCCCCGGAGCCGCGTTCCAGGCCACCACCTCGACCAGGACGCTCGGCGGCGCCTCGTTCAAGCTCAAGCCCTTCCGGGTGCCGACCGGCCCCAACACCCGCCCCCACCTGACCGCCGCGGTGATCGCCGACCCGCACGCCGAGGCGCTGCTGCGCTACGAGTGGCGGCAGACCACCGGCTTCACCCCGCGCGACTTCGCCCGCGTGCTGCCGCTCGAGGTGCCCCACCTGCTCGTCGTCGAGTCGGTCACCCAGGGCCCGTGGGCGGAGGAGATCATCGGTGAGCCGGGGGAGGGCATCAGGGCGCTGCTCGGCTGGTGCGCCGAGCGCGGCATCCGCACGGTGTTCTGGCACACCCAGGGGGACGTCGCCGCGTACGCCGCCACCGCCCAGCTGTTCGAGCACCGGTTCACGAACGACCTGGCGGTGCCCTGGCCGCGGCTGCAGTTCGGCGTGCAGCCGCGGATCCACAACCCGCTGCCGCTCGCCGGCGGCCGCATCGACCGGGTGCTCACACTCGACCAGCTGCTGCCCGGCCACCTGTCCTACCCCGACGTGCTGACCTCCTACCGCTGGCCGGCCGCGGCCGACTGCCCGCCCGGCACCCCGCAGTGGCGGCTGGCCGAGATCGCCGCCTGCGGCACGCCCATCGGCACCGAGCCGGACGGGCGGCGGGCGCACGTGGCGCTGCGGCGGGCGTACCAGATGGGCACCATGACCGAGCGGATCGACGAACTGCTCGACACGATCGGCCTGCCCAGCGCCCGGGCCACGCTCGACACGTCCGTGATCTTGCCGATCGTGGACCCGTACCTGATGGAGCACGGGTTCGCCCAGGTCGCCAAGCAGTCAGGGGTGGCGCAGGTGGTCGTCATCGGCCCGCCCGAGGCCGAGCTGCGCGCCCGCGACGTGCTGCCCGAGATGGCGGTCGTCCACCGCCGCCCGGCGCCGTCCATGACCGTGGGGGCGATGCTGTCCGCCGGGCTCGACCTGTGCGAGGCCGACCTGGTGGCGGTCATGGACCCGCGCGACGTGTACGGCCCGAACTACCTGTCCGACCTGCGGCGGGCGTTCCTGTTCAGCACCGCCGACCTCGTCGGCAAGGCCGCCTACTACGCCCACCTGCGCAAACCGCAGGCCACGCTGCTCAAGCAGCCCGACGCCGAGTACTCCTACCTCCCGGAGATCGCCGGAGCCACCCTCCTGGCCCGCCGCAACGCCCTGCGCGAGATCGGCTTCGCCGACCTGACCGACGACTGGGACGAGGTCATGATGCGCCGGTGCCGGACGGACGGGATCAAGGTCTTCTCCGCCGACCGCTTCGGCTACGTCCAGGTCCGCGACGAGGACCGCTGGCTCCTGGGCGCCGCCCAGCTGGTCGAGTACGGCTCCGCCGAGCCGCACGCGCTCATCTGACCGGCCACGGCGTAGGGTCGGCCGCATGACGTTGCGCGAGCTGGCCGAGGTGCTGGGGGAGCCGCCGACGCCGGAGGGGACATGGGAGCGCGAGGCCGCGTACGTGTCCGCGGCGCCGCTGCGGCGCGGGGTGCCCGCCGGTCGGCTCGCCGCGCGGGTCAGGGAGTTGCCGGGGGTCGGCGAGGTCGCCGTCGTGCGGAACGGGTTCCTGCGGATCGAGGTGCCGGTGCCGGGCGCGGTGCTGGAGTCGGTGGAGCCGGTGGAGATACCGGAACCCGCGTGGCCCGATTTCCCGCGTACGTGGGCCAACCCGGGGTTCGTGGTGCGGTACGGCCACGTCCGGGCGCTGGCGGTGCGGCGGTGGGCCGGGCAGTTGGGCGTGCCGGCGGCCGGGTTCCGGCCGGAGGCGCTCGACGACCCCCGCGATCGGCGGGTGCTGCGGGTGCTGGCCGAGCTGCCGGGGCGGATGGTCAGCCGGGATCCGCGGTGGGACACGTACCTGCTGAGGCTGGCGCTCGCCTACCACGACGCGCACGAGCACGCGCCCGCCGTGCCCCGCGGCGACGAGCCGGTGACGCCGGTGCACACGGCCCGCCTCCGGCTGGCGGAGGCGGTCGGCGGCGTCCTGACCGGCCCGGACCGGCTCTAGCCCCACGAGACCCCGAACGGCTCCGGCCCACGAGACCTGGACCGACCCACCGATCCAGCCCCACATGACGGTGACGCGTCGCAAAATATCCGGCGAAACTATGAAAAATCGTAAAAATCTGCATTGCCACCCCTTGATCGTGTCTCGATACGTGGGCACAGGGTCATGGCTGAGGTGCGGTTCCGATAGCCTCGATCGGGTGAGCCGATTCGTCCATGCCGCCGGGGACCGGCACGCCGAGATGCTGCCCCACGAGCGTCCACCGCAGGCGCCCGCCGACCTCAACCGGATCCACCCCGCGATCTGGCCCCGAACGTCGACCCGCACCGGCGGCGCGCTCACCGTCGGCGGCGTGGACGTCCGCGACCTGGCCCGCGACTTCGGCACGCCCCTCTACGTCCTCGACGAGGACGACGTCCGGTCCCGCATGCGCGACTACGCCACCGCCTTCACCGGCTCCGACGTCCACTACGCCGGCAAGGCGTTCCTGTGCAAGGAGATCGTGCGCTGGCTGCGCGAGGAGGGCCTGGGCCTCGACGTGGCCAGCGGCGGCGAGCTGGCCGTCGCGCTCAGCGTCGGCTTCCCGCCCGGGCGCATCACGATGCACGGCAACAACAAGTCGGTCGCCGAGCTGACCAGGGCGCTGGAGGTCGGCGTCGGGCACATCGTGGTCGACTCGTTCGAGGAGATCGCCCGGCTCGGCCACCTCGCCGAGCGGCTGGGCGCGCGCCCCAAGGTGATGATCCGGGTGACGACCGGTGTGGAGGCCCACACCCACGAGTTCATCGCCACGGCCCACGACGACCAGAAGTTCGGCCTGTCGCTGGGCGCCGGCGCGGCCGCCGAGGCGGTGCGCCGCATCCTCGCCCTCCCGCAGCTGGAGCTGGCCGGCCTCCATTCCCACATCGGGTCCCAGATCGTCGACACGGCCGGGTTCGAGGTGGCCGCGCGCCGCCTGGCCGCCCTGCTCGTCGAGGTCAAGGCCGAGCACGGCGTCGTGCTGCCCGAGCTCGACCTCGGCGGCGGCTACGGCATCGCCTACGTCGAGGGCGACGCGGCCCCCGACATCAAGGAGCTGGCCGACGGCCTGCGCGAGATCGTCACCAGGGTGTGCGTCGACGCCGGCCTGCCGGTGCCCCGCCTGACCGTCGAGCCTGGCCGCACCATCGTCGGGCCCGGCGGCCTCACGCTCTACGAGGTCGGCACGGTCAAGGACGTCGAGGGCCTGCGCACGTACGTCAGCGTCGACGGCGGCATGAGCGACAACGTCCGCACCGCCCTCTACGGCGCCGACTACACCGCCGTCCTGGCCAGCCGCGAGAGCACCGCGGAGCCGATGCTCAGCCGCCTGGTCGGCAAGCACTGCGAGAGCGGCGACATCGTCGTGCGCGACTGCTACTTCCCGGCCGACCTGGCGCCGGGCGACCTGGTGGCGGTGGCCGCGACGGGCGCCTACTGCCGTTCGCTGGCCAGCAACTACAACTACCTGCCGAGGCCCGCCGTGGTCGCCGTCTCCGGCGGCCAGGCCCGGGTGATCGTGCGCGGCGAGACCGAGGACGACCTGTTGAGGGGGCAGCTGTGAAACCGCTGAAAGTGGCACTGCTGGGGTGTGGCGTCGTCGGCTCGCAGGTCATCAGGCTCATGCACGAGCACGCCGCCGACCTGACCGCCCGCATCGGGGCGCCGCTGGAGCTGGCCGGGGTCGCCGTGCGCCGGCTCGGCCGCAAGCGCGACGTCGAGGTCGACCCGGCGCTGCTCACCACCGACGCCGAGGCGCTGGTCGCCCGCCCCGACGTCGACGTCGTCATCGAGGTGATCGGCGGCATCGAGCCGGCCCGCACGCTGATCGTCTCGGCCCTGTCCGCGGGCAAGTCGGTGGTCACCGCCAACAAGGCGCTGCTGGCCGAGGACGGCGCCGCCCTCCACGAGGCGGCCAGGACCGGCCGCGGCGACCTCTACTTCGAGGCCAGCGTCGCCGGCGCCATCCCGCTGCTGCGGCCGCTGCGCGAGTCGCTGGCCGGCGACCACGTCAAACGGGTGCTCGGCATCGTCAACGGCACCACCAACTACATCCTCGACAAGATGGACACCACGGGCGCGTCCTTCACCGACGCCCTGGAGGAGGCCCAGACCCTGGGCTACGCCGAGGCCGACCCGACCGCCGACGTCGAGGGCTTCGACGCCGCCGCCAAGGCCGCCATCCTCGCCGGCCTGTCCTTCCACAGCCGGGTCACGGCCGCCGACGTGCACCGCGAGGGCATCACCGACATCACCGCCACCGACGTGGCCTCCGCCAAGGCCATGGGCTACGTGATCAAGCTGCTGGCCATCTGCGCCCGCTCCGACGACGGCCGCTCGTTCGGCGTGCGGGTGCACCCGGCCATGATCCCGCGGACGCACCCGCTGGCCGGGGTGCGGGAGGCGTACAACGCGGTGTTCGTGGAGGCGGAGTCGGCGGGGCAGCTCATGTTCTACGGCAAGGGCGCCGGCGGGGCCCCCACGGCCTCGGCCGTGCTGGGCGACCTCGTGGCCGTCGGCCGCAACCGCTTGGCCGGCACGCGGGGCCCCGACGAGTCGACGTACGCCGACCTGGCCGTCCACCCCATGGGTGAGACCGTCACGCGCTGCCACGTGGCCCTCGACGTGGCCGACAAGCCGGGCGTGCTGGCGCGGGTGGCGGAGCTGTTCGCCAAGCACGACGTGTCGATCCAGACCGTGCGCCAGGAGGGCCACGGCGACGACGCCCAGCTCGTCATCGTGACCCACCGCGCCACCGACGCCGCGCTGTCGGCCACGATGGAGGGGCTGCGCGAGCTCGACATCGTCCGCGCGGTGGCCGGCGTGATGCGCGTCGAGGGCGACGACTGACCCGCGCGGTCAGCGGCCCCGAGGGGCCAGGCGGCGCATCGCGGGGGGCAGCGGTCGTGACGGGCGAGGTCGCGGCGCTCCGCGCGGTCAGCGGTCGGGGAAGGCGAGGTCGCGGACACGGCGTACGGCGCGTTTGAGCACCGTGCGGTCCCGGTCGCGGGCGAGGCGGACGGTCTCGCGCCGCCACGCCTCCGCTTTCTCGCGCCAGCGGGCCGCGTCCCTGGCGTTCTTGCCCGCCTCCCGCTTCAGCTGGGCGATCTCGGCCCGCAGGGCGGCGATGCGCCTGCGGTATCGGGCGACCTCCTGCTCGTGCCCGGCCACGAGCAGGGCGAGCTCGTCCACGGGCGGCTTGCGCGGCGGGTAGACGGCGGGGCGGCGGGTGAAGCCCCACGTCTCGCCGTCCAGCCACTCCAGGCCGAACAGCTCGTGGATCACGTCGTCCCGGTCGTCGCCGGGCGCGGCCACGAGGTCGGCCCTGGCCAGCGCCGCCGTACGGTCCAGGCGGGCGGCCGTGACGCCTTCCGCGGTCTCCTCCAGGGCGATGCGCAGGCTGCCGAGGTCGCGCTCCTCCATGTACGCGACCAGCCGCTCCACCGCGTCCTTGGCCGGCACCCACCCGGGCGGCGTCCACAGCCGGAACGGCGCGCCCGTGTACGCGGGCCCCGCGCCGAGGTGGACCCGCGGGTCGTGCTCGAAGGTGGCGCCGATCAGCCGCAGGTCGAGCTCCGGGTCGGACAGCGGGGACCGGCGGCCGGTGCTCAGCGACGCCCACGGCCCGACGACGGCGACACCGACGTCCGGCAGCGACGACGCCAGCAGGCCGTCCACGGTGGCCCGCACGTCCTCGTAGCCGCCGGCCGGGACCGTGGCGTCCACGTACTGGACCAGCCACTGCCGCCCCCGGTCCGTGCGCAGGTAGCGCCGGTACGGGACCCGGTCGGCGCAGTACGGGTCGTTGTACCGCTTCAGCGCGGAGAAGTCCCGCATCGCCGTGGGGAGCCCGATGTGCCACGCCCGCGACTCGGGGTCGGGCACGAACACCGCGCCCGCCTGCGTGAGCCGGTACCCCAGCTCGGTGTCCTCGGCCAGCACGAGCGAGGTGTCCAGCCCGCCGATCGCGCGCAGCAGCGCCGCCGGGTACGACACCGTGGCCCCCACGTGCACCCGGTTGGCCAGCGAGTTCGGCGCGTGACGCAGGCCGCCGTGGTCGCGGATCATCTTCTCGGCCCAGTCGTGGCGGTGCGGCGACAGCGGGAAGAGGTCGTCCTCGCCGCCGGACTCCACGGCCGCCCGTACCCGCTCGGGCTCGGGCAGCACGTCGGGCGCGGTGAAGTCGATCCAGCCCAGGCCCACCACGTACGGCGCCAGGTGGTGCCAGCGGAGCTGGGCCTCGATGTGCCGCCGGTGCGGCACCATGTCGGCGTCCAGCACGAACACGACGTCGCCGGTCGCGGCGTCCAGGCCCGCCTGCACGGCCCACGCCCGCCCCCACCCGCCGGGCGGGCTGGAGATCAGCTTGGTCCTGGCCGGCGCCAGGCACGGAACCTGGATCGGGGCGGCGCTGCCGTCGTCCACGACGATGACGTCGAGCAGGTGCTCGGGGTAGCTCTGGGCGGACAGCGCGGCCAGGGTCAGGTCCAGGGTCTCCTGCCGGTCGTGGACGGGGACGACGACCGTGACGGCCAGCGACGGCTCCCACGCGCCCAGGGCGGGCGGGGTGAGCACGCCGAAGTCGTTGTGAGGGATCCGCGGGGTCATCGATGGAGGCTCCCGTCCAGCTCCATGAGGGCATTGGGGCGGAAGCCGCGCCACTGCCGCCGGTTGCGCCGCAGGAACGTGCCGATCGGCTCCTGCCAGGTGTGGTTGGCGGCCGGGCCGCGCCGCAGGATGTAGCCCAGGCCGTGGGTGCGGTAGATCTGCCCGCCCGCCGCCTGCAGCGCCTCCTGGAACTGGGTGTCCACCGAGCGCCTGAGCGGCCGGAACCCGCCGACCGCCTGGAACGCCGACCGCTCCACCAGGATGGTGCCGCCCGCGACGAAGCTGGTGACCTGCTCGGTGATCTGGCTGCGGTGGACGGTGACGTCGATGGACGACAGGTAGACGAACTCCGGCACCGTGCCGACCACCTGCGCCCCCGAGTACGCGTGGGCCAGCAGCAGGTCGGACAGGAAGTCGGGGCCGTACCAGTCGTCGTCGTCCATCTTCAGCAGGAACGAGCCGGAGGCGCGGGCGGCGGACTCGTTCAGCACCTCGCCGAAGACGGCCTGGCGGTCGGCCTCGTACACGGTGAGCGCGCCGGGGAAGGCGGCGATCGCGGCGGCCACGTCCGGGTGGCCCTTCGGCACGCCGTGCAGGGCGAGGATCACCTCCAGGCGCGCCTCACGCTGGCGGGCCACCTGCTCCAGGGCGAAGGACACCATGTCGGTGCGGCGGGTGGCCAGCAGGACCGACGTGAGCGGGGGAGCGGGTGCGGGCGCGCCGAGCTGCTCCCATCTGGCGGCCACCCCGTGCGTACGCAGGGCCGCCCGGCGCAGGCGGATGCTGTGCTCCTCGCGCCGCAGGTCGTCGGACAGGTCGGGGCAGCCTTCGACGAGCGCGATGACGTCCGGGCCGAGCGCGCCCGCCCAGCGCGGCACCGGCGCGGCGGCCAGCGGCACCCCGGCGGCGGCGAGCCCGGCCAGTACCCGCACGGCCGCGAGCGGCCCGCTGTGCGCGTGCCGCCAGTCCACCTCGACGCCGCGGACCTGGCGCAGCCTGGCCACGTCGGCGTCGGTGACGCCGCCCGACTCCGCGAACGTCGTCACGACCTTCCCGTCGAGCACCACCGACCAGCGGCCGTCCCGCTCGGCCAGCGACGCCATCCCGCGGGACGGCGTGGTCACGAACCCCATGGGGTTGACCAGCCGCTCGTCCACCGGCGGCACCATCGACGGCTCCGCGAGCACGTCGGGGTCGGCCAGCGGAGAGTCCGTCATGCCCGGCCGGCCGAGCCGCTCCCAGCTGAGCGCCCGGACGGCGGGCCGCTCGATGGGCGGCTCGTCGCCGGCCCACTCGGCGGGTTCGGCGGGCGGGCGCGGCGGGGCGATGGTGCGGAGGGCCAGGTCGCCGCCCGGCGCGCCGACGCGCTCGGGGACGGGGCCGGTGACCTCGGCGGGGGTCGCGTTCGGGTCGCCGGGCCGCCAGTCGGCGGCGCCGACGCCGGCGATCGCGGCGGCCGGCGCGGTGATCACGTCCAGCCGGTGGCCGGCGAACGCCCGCGCCGTGGCCGTCACCGTACGACCGGCCGGCGTGGGCGCCGAGAAGCGGGCGTCCACCACCCACGCCCGGTTCCCCGGCTGGTGCACGCGCAGGTCCGTCAGCGACCGCCAGCGGTGCGCGGGCGTCGGCGTGGGGACGGGCGCCGGATGGGCGGCCGGCGTGTCGAGCACCGCCACCACCACCCGGCCGGCCCGCGGCAGCAGCTTGTGCCAGGTCGCGATCCTGCGCAGGTCGGCCGGCGTCCTGGCGAGCACCAGCACCTCCCGCGCCTCCCCTGGCTCCTCGGCCGGCTCCAGCAGGTCCCGGTCGAGGTCGACGGCGCCGGCGGCGGCCTCGCGGACGGGCGCGGCGTCGTCGATCCCGGCGAAGAACACCTGGGCCCCGCGCAGCTCGGCCAGCAGGTCGGCGATCATCCGGTGCTCCGCAGGCGCCTCAGCAGCGAGCCGATCGGCCCCCGCCGGACGCCGGCGCGCTGGTCGCGGTCCGCGGGCGGTCCGGCGCTCGCCGACAGCCGCTTGACCTCGGCTTCCAGTCGTTCCACCGCGGTCCGCAGCTCCTTGATCTCGCTCAGGCGCTGCCCGGCCAGCGCTCGCCACTTCGCCGGGTCGCCGGTCAGCGGTTCGGCCTCCGCGGCCGGGGCGAAGCCGTACTCGTCGCCGCCGACCCACTCCGAGCCGTACATCTCGTCCACCAGGTCGTCGGGAGAGCCGGGGAAGCGGGCGGCGCGGGAGAAGGCGGCCGTGCGCTCCAAGCGAGCGGACACCACGCCGCCGTCCTCGGCCAGCGCCACGCTCACCAGGCCGAGACCGCCCTGTCCGTCGCCCTGTCCGCCGCCTCTTCCGGCGTGCTTGACCAGCTTGGCTAGGGTGTCGGCGCCCAGCACCCACCCGGTGGGCAGGCGCAGCAGGAAGGGGGCGGGCGCGGCCGAGCCCGGTACGCACTCCGCGAACGTGACGCGGGGCTCGTGCGCGTACAGGTTGTGCAGGAGGCGCAGGTCGAGCAGGGGATCGTCAAGGTTGGCGCGGCGTTCGCCGGTCAGCTTGCCCCAGGGGCCGACGAGCGTGACGGCGGCGTCCACGAGGGTCCCGGCCAGCGCGGAGTCGACGCTCGCCCGCGTTTCCTCGTACGTGGTGGCGGTGACCGCCACCCGCACGTACGGCACCAGCCAGTGCCGCCGCGGATGGTTGCGCAGCCACCGCAGCTCGGGGATCAGGTCGCCCAGGTACGACCAGTTGTGCCGGTGCACCTCCTTCTCCCGCAGCATCACGGTGGAGGGACCGACGTGCCATGCCCTGGCCTCGGCGTCGGGGATGAACACCGCTCCCGCCTGCGACAGGCGGTAGCCCAGCTCGGTGTCCTCGGCCATGTTGAGCGCGGGGTCCACGCCGCCGGCCGCGCGCAGCAGCTCGGCGCGTACGGAGGTGGACGCGCCCGTGTGCAGCAGGTACGCGCTCGCCCCCGCGTCCTTGAGCCTCCTGGTGGACTCCAGCGTCTTCCTGGTGTACTCCGACACCGCGCCTTCCTCGCCCGGCGCGTCCACGAACCGGGTCTCGCCGATCACCACCGCGTAGTCGATCAGGTGGTGCCAGCGCATGTGCGCTTCGAGGTGGTCCTCGGCCAGCAGCATGTCGGAGTCGAGCCAGTGGACCACCTCGCCGGTGGCGGCGAGCCGGCCGGCCTGCCGGGCCGCGCCGCGCCCCCACCCGTCCGTCACGCGGACGACCCGGGCGCCCGGCACCTCCAGCGGCGGCTCGCTCCCGTCGTCCGCGACCACCACCTCGACCAGCTCGGCCGGGTACGTCTGCCGCTCCAGCGCGGCGACCGTGCGGTGCAGCGCGTCGGCGCAGTTGTAGGCCGGGATGACCACCGACACGGTCAGCGTGGGCCGCCACGCGCCGATCGCGGGCGGCCGCAGCACGCCGTAGTCGTTGTGCCTGACGCGCGTCATACCCGGTCCTTGGCCAGCGCGCGGACCTCCGCGCGCAGCTCCTCCACCTCTCGCGCCCGCACCATGGCGTTCACGCGGTCCTCGCCGAGCGAGGCCAGGATGGCGCCGAGGTCGTCGGCCCGCCGTGCCGCCGACTCCTCCACGGCCTTCACCAGCAGGTCGAGGCGGGTGTCGATGCTTTTGAGCGCGGTGGTGGTGCGGGCGAGCTCGGTCTCGTACTTCTTGATCCGCAGGTCCATCCGGTGCGCCTTGCCGTCGAGGCGGCGCACGATGAGCACGAGGAAGGCCAGGGCGGCGAGCGCGACCAGGAACGCCGCCGAGGCGGCGGCCGCGCCGAGCGTGATCGGACCGGTCACGACCAGGACCACGAGCACACCGGCGACCAGGGCCGAGAGGAGTGCGCCGGTCGCTGCCAGACGGCGGGGCGAGAGCATCCGCGCATACCTTTCGTCGATCACGCCTTACGGGCGCATGTCTCCGTACAGGAGACGTCACGGACAAGTCGGGATTATTGACACCTTAATCAACATTCACCTCTACGGTGCCATAAGTTCCTGGAGGAAGACTGAGAATCCCCATGGCCGCCACCTGCGAACCCTGCCCTGCCGAATGTGAATCTTCCGCCTGCCGCCGAGTAAAACCGGCGTAAGGTAGGCGCCGGACTGATCCCCAGCGGTCGAGGAGCGCCCCGCCATGTCCGTCACCCCCTGCGGCTTCACACGCACGCCGGAGAAGGGGCTGGCCCGCCTGCACTGGACCGACGTCGGCTGGGCCGTCGAGGGCCGGCCGCCCGAGGTGCCGGAGCTGCGCCCGCTGCGCGGCCTGGAGATCGACTGGCCCGAGCGGCCCGTTCCCCTGGACGGCCTGCTGGGCCTGGCCGCCGCCGGGGTGCCGCTGACCGCCGTACGCGCCGCGCCGTGGGTGCCCGGCCCGCTCGCGCACCTGCTCACCGACCGCACCTGGCTCGACCACGCGCCCGACGGCACCACCCGCTGCCTGGCCGACCTGCGCCGCGAGGAGCACAGCGTGCGCCTGCGCCGCCTGGCCCACGCCACGCCCGCGCCGCTGGCGAGCCCGCCGGTCACCATCGTGATGTCCACCAAGCGGCCCGCCCTGGTGGCCGCGGCGCTCGGCCAGATGGAGCGGCAGCGCGGCGTCGCGGCCGAGGTGGCGCTCGGGCTGCACGGGGTGTCGTTCGACCAGGTGCGCGCCGCGGTCGAGGGCTGCGCCCTGCCGGTGACGTGGGTCGAGGCGGAGGCGTCCGTGCCGTTCGGCGAGGTGCTCAACCGCGCGGCGGCCCTCGCCGGCGGCGACCTGCTGGCCAAGTGGGACGACGACGACTGGTACGGCCCCGACCACCTGGCCGACCTGTTCATGGCGCTGACGTACGCGGGGGCCGACGTGGTGGGCACCACGGCCGAGTTCTTCTACCTGGAGCCGCTGAAGGCCACGATCAGGCGGACGACGTTCGCCAGCGGAGCGGGCTATCCGAGCGAAGTATGGTCTGATCATGTGGCAGGGGGCACGATCATGGTGCCAGTGTCGAAATTTCGGGAAGTTGGTGGCTTTCCGGCGGTCTCTCGCGCCGTCGACCTCGAATTCCTGAAAGCTGCCCACGCCGCCGGCGCCCGCGTCTACCGCACCCACGGCCTCGGCTACGTCCTGCGCCGCGGCCTCGGCGACGAGCACACGTGGCGGCTCCCGCTGGCCCACTTCCTCAAGGTCGCCGCCAACCAGTGGCGCGGCTTCCGCCCGAGCCTGCTCATGGAAGCCGCATGACCGCACCCCGCGCGGCCACCCGCACGCGGGTCCGCGGCAACGACTACCGCGTGCTCCCCCTCCAGGACACCCTGACCCCGGAGCTGACCGTCAGCGTCGTCGTCCCCGCCTACGGCGGCCAGGACAAACTGGACCTGGTGCTGGAGGGCCTGGCCAGGCAGACGTACCCGGCGGAGCTGACCGAGGTCATCGTCGTCGACAACGGCAGCGCGCCGCCGCTCCGGCTCCCCGCCACGCGCCCCGCCCGCACCCGGCTGATCGTCTGCCCCGAGCCGGGACGGGCCGCCGCCCGCAACGCCGGTCTCGCCGAGGCCACCGGCGACGTGATCCACTGGCTCGACTCCGACGTGGTGCTCACGCCCGGCGCGATCGAGGCCCACATGCGCTGGCACCACGCCGCCCCCTACCTCGTCGTCACCGGCTACCTCAGGTTCACCGGCGCCGAGCCGCCCCCGCGCCTGCCCGACGACCTGGAACGGCACTTCGAGCCCGCCGAGCCGCACGCCTGGATCGTCGACCTCGTCGAGCGCACCGACGGGCTCACCGACAACCCCCAGCGCCCCTTCAGCCTCCACGTCGGCGGCGCGACCTCGGTCAACGCCCGGCTCATCGAGGCGGCCGGGCCGATGGACGACGACCTCATCCTCGGCCAGGACACCGAGCTGGGCTACCGGCTGGCCCAGGCGGGCGCCGTGTTCGTCCCGGAGCCGGACGCCCGCGCCTACCACCTCGGCCCGACGATGCGGATGCGCGACAAGGCCCCGATCGACCGGGTCAGCCACGCGTACGTGGCCGACCGCATCCCCTCCTACCGCTGGCTGCGCGGCCACCCCGCCCGGCAGTGGAAGGTCCCGTACGTCACCGCCGTGGTGGACGGCACGGCCGGCTACGACCAGGTCCGCGCCACAGTGGACGCCCTGCTCGCGGGTACGGTCCCCGACGTCTCCGTGCTGGTGCTCGGCCCGTGGGACACCCTCCGGCGCGACCGCCGCGCCCCGCTCCGCGACCCCGCTCTCGACCTGGCGCTGGTCCACGGCCACTATCGCCACGAGGGCCGGGTCCGCCTGGCCACCGCCGAACACCTCGACCCCGCCGTCCCCTACGTGCTGCGCCTGCCGGCCGGCTGGGCGCCCGGCGAGGACACCCTGGCCAGGCTCCTCGACCTGGCCCGCGACGAGGGCCTCGGCCTGGTCAACGTGCTGCTCCACGAGTCGCCTGAGGGCGTCGTGGCGGCCCGCCTGGAGCGCTCGTCCGCGTTCGCCAGGGCCCGCATCGTCGCCGAGCCGGACGAGGACCTCGACGACGCCGTCGACACCGTGTCCGGCGTGTCCTGGGTCGAGGCGGGGACGTACGGGTTCACGGCGGAGCCGGCGGCGCCGCTCGGGCGGCGCAGCGCGTACCGGGCCCGTGTGGAGGCGCAGGCCGAGGCCGCCCGCCTGGCCAAGGAGAACCAGCGGCTGCGCGCCCAGGTGGCCAAGTGGAAGGAGGAGTCGGGCCGCTGGCGCAGGACGGCCGTCGAACTGCGGCGCGAGGTCGGCGCCCTGCGCCGCCAGCTCTCCGCCGCCGCCCGCGCCCAGAAGAGCCTGCGCGCCCTGGTGGCCACCACCATGAAACGCGCCCTGGGCAGGCGCCTGCGCGGCTAGTTCGGCCGGAGCGCCGACTTCAGCCGCCGCAGCAGCGTCCGCTCCACAGCCTCCACAGCCTCGACCGTCTCCACGGCCTGCATGGGCACGGGCTTCACGGGCTTCACGGGCTTCACGGGCTTCACGGGCGGCACCTGGACGGTGACCGGCTCCTTCGGAGCGGGCCAGTAACGGTCGTGCGCCTCGTGGCGCACCCCGTGCGTACGCGCGATGACGGCGTCGAGGCCGGTGTCGAGGCCGGTGGGGAAGTCCGCGTCCAGGTCCGCGTCGGGGTTGGCGTCGAGGCCGGTGTCGTGGTCGGTGTCGAGGTCCGTGCCCGGCTCGGCGAGCAGCAGCGCCCGCCCCAGCGCCGACGTACGCTCCAGCCGGGCCGTCCGCCCGTCCGGCAGGTCGACCACGAGGACCCCGGCGAGGTCCTTCTGCACCGACTCGATCATCCGCTCCAGCGTCACCCGGTGCAGCGGCACGTCGACCGGCCCGCGGTAGCGGAACGGCGTCGGCGCGGGCGTCGGCGCGGCCTCGTCGATCAGCCGGACGCGCTCGTCGTGCGCGAACAGGTCACGCATCAGCCGCAGCTCGAAACACGGGTCGGACAGCACCGGCCGGCGCGAGGAGGACAGCATCGACCACGGCCCCACCAGCGTCACCACGACGTCCTGGAGCTTGCCGTCGAGCGCCGCCGCCACCGCCCGCCGCACCACCGACT
>DASUCK010000535.1:0-3268 GCA_036276095.1 Nonomuraea sp.
CCCAGCAACCCCCTCCCTCCGCCACAACCAACCCGACACACAAGCCATCACCACCGCCCTCGCACACCTCACCGTCAACGGCACCACCCCCGACTGGAACCGCTACTACGCCGACACCGGCGCCCGCACCACCCCCCTCCCCACCTACCCCTTCCAACGCACCCGCTACTGGCTCGACCAGGCCGAGCCGTCTGCCCCCGCCGGGTCCCACCCCTTGCTGGGCGAGGCGATCACGCTGGCGAACGACGACCGCATGGTGCTCACCGGCAAGCTGTCGCCGGCCTCGCACCCGTGGCTGGCCGACCACACAGTGCACGGCTCCGTCGTGTTCCCCGGCGCGGGGTTCGTCGAGCTGGCTCTCCACGCGGGACGGCAGGCGGGCTGCCCGCACCTGGCCGAGCTGAGTTTGGCGACGCCGTTGGTCCTTCCCGGCGATGGCGCGGTGGAGCTGCAGGTGGTGATCGGCGACCGGCGCGACGACGGTCGTGACGTGGCCGTGTTCGCACGTACGGCACCCGACGACGCCTGGATCGAACACGCGGCGGGACGCCTGACGGCCGCCGTCGCCGAACCTGCGGATGACCTCGTCGACTGGCCTCCGGCCGACGCCGTCGCCCTGGACACCGGCGCCTTCTACGACACGCTCGACAAGCTTGACGGGCTCGGTTACGGTCCGGCGTTCCAGGGGCTCGGCCGCGCCTGGGAGCGTGGCGGCGACGTTCTCGCCGAGGTCTCGCTCGACGACGCGCAGCACGGGGACGCCGACCGGTTCGGGATGCATCCGGCTCTCCTGGATGCGGCGCTGCACGCGATCGGGCTCGGCTCGTTCCGCGCGGAGCAGCGGACCGGCGTGCCGTTCGTGTGGAGGGAGGTGTCGCTCCACGCGGTCGGCGCGCGGAACGTGCGGGTCCGGCTGTCCCCGGCCGGGCGGGACGCGGTGTCGGTGTCGGTGGCCGACGCCACCGGCCGGCCGGTCCTCACCGTGGAGAGCCTGCGGCTCCGGTCGCTGGCGAAGGACGGCGTGCCGGCGGCCCGTGTGGGGTCGCTGTACCGCACGGTCTGGGTGCCGCTGCGTCACCGTTCGAGGCCGTCAGGACGCCATGTGATCGTCGCGGGGCAGGAGGAACTGCAGGCCATCGGGGACCCGGTTCCGGATGTCGTGCTGATGCCGTTCCCGTCGTCGTCCGCCGAAGAGGCCGCGGTCGACGCGCTGGCGCTGACCCAGCGGTGGCTGAGCGAGCAACGGTTCGCCACGAGCCGGCTCGTCCTGGTCACCACCGGTTCTTCGCTGCTGGACGCGGACGCGCCGGCTGACCGCGAACGGGCGCTGGGCAACGCCGCCGTCTGGGGACTCGTCCGGAGCGCCAGGTCGGAGCATCCGGACCGGTTCGCGCTGATCGACGCCGACGAGCTTGGGCCGGCGCTGACGGACGCGTACGACGCCGATGAGCCCGAGCTCGCGGTGCGGAACGGGCAGACCTGGGTGCCCCGGCTGGCGCCTGCCGAAGCAGGTGGGTCCGGTCCTGACTGGAGCGAGGGCACAGTCCTGATCACGGGGGCGAGCGGTGCTCTGGGCTCGCTCGTCGCCCGTCACCTCGTACGCGTCCACGGGGCTCGCGACCTGCTGCTGGTCAGCCGGAACGCCATCGGCCCGGACCTGCGCGCGGAGCTCACCGGCGCGGGCGCCCGCGTCACGCACATCGCCTGTGACGTCAGCGACCGCGATCAACTCGCGCGGGCGATCTCCGCCAGGCCGCCGCGGGCGGTCGTGCACTGCGCGGGCGCACTGCGCGACGCCGTCCTCACCGGTCAGACAGCCGAGCACCTGAGCGCGGCGTTCGCGCCCAAGGTCACGGCCGCGCTTCACCTGGACGAGCTCACCCGGCATCTCGATCTTTCCGCGTTCGTCCTGTTCTCCTCCGCCGCCGCGACGCTCGGCTCGCCGGGCCAGGCCAACTACGCCGCCGCCAACGCCTGCCTCGACGCGCTGGCACGTCACCGTCGCGGTGCCGGCCTCCGCGCCGTCAGCCTCGCCTGGGGCATGTGGGACACCGGCATGGCCGTCTCCTCGGCGCCGCGCCCGGGCATGCCGCCGCTACGCGAGGACGAGGGGCTGCGCCTGTTCGACGCCGGCGTGGCCGCGAGCACCGGCGTCGTGCTCCCCATGCATCTGGACGCCCGGGCCGTCGCCGACGCCGCCGGCGCGGTGCCCGCGCTGCTGCGTGGTCTCGTCCCGGCCCCGGTTCGCCGTGCGGCGCGCGTACCGGGCCAGGCGACGCTCACCGAACGGTTGCGCGGCATGCGACCAGAGGACCGGGACGCGGCGTTGCTCGATCTGGTACGCACTCAGGCCGCGGCGGTGCTCGGGCATGGAGGCCCGGAGGCGGTGGCGGCGGAGAAGGCGTTCCGTGACCTTGGTTTCGACTCGCTCGCCTCCATCGAGTTCCGCAACCGGGTGGACGCCGCGACGGGCCTGCGGCTGCCCGCGACGGTCGTGTTCGACCACCCGACACCGCGGGCGCTGGTCGATCGGTTGCGTACGGAACTGCTCGGCGAGCCCGCGCGGGAGGGCGCACCGGTCAGGATCCGCGCTGTGGAGGACGATCCCGTCGTCATCGTGGCGATGGCGTGTCGCTTCCCCGGCGGAGTCACCACACCCGAAGACCTATGGAACCTCCTCACCACCGCCACCGACGCCATCACCCCCTTCCCCACCGACCGAGGCTGGAACACCCCCCACACCACCTGCCACGAAGGCGGATTCCTCCACAACGCAGCCGACTTCGACCCCACCCTCTTCAACATCTCCCCCCGCGAAGCCCTCACCATCGACCCCCAACAACGACTCCTCCTCGAAACCGCCTGGGAAACCTTCGAACGCGCCGGCATCAACCCCCACTCCCTCCACAACACCCCCACCGGCATCTTCGCCGGCATCATGTACAACGACTACGCCGCCCGCTTCCCCCACATCCCCGACCACGTCGCCGGCCACCTCGGCAACGGCAGCGCCCCCAGCATCGCCACCGGACGCATCGCCTACACCTTCGGCCTCCAAGGCCCCGCCATCACCATCGACACCGCCTGCTCCTCCTCCCTCGTCGCCCTCCACCTCGCCGCCCAAGCCCTCCGCTCCGGCGAATGCACCCTCGCCCTCGCCGGCGGCGTCACCATCATGTCCACCCCCACCACCTTCACCGAATTCAGCCGCCAAGGCGGCCTCGCCCCCGACGGCCGCTGCAAACCCTTCTCCAACACCGCCAACGGC
>DASUCK010000536.1:0-5238 GCA_036276095.1 Nonomuraea sp.
GCGCTGGCCGGTGCCGTGCTGCTGGCCCTGACGGCCTCGCCCGCCCACGCCCACGACGCGCTCAAGCGCAGCTCGCCCGCCAAGGACGCGGAGGTGCCCGCCGTCGAGCAGATCGAGCTGGAGTTCAGCGCGGGCGTCAAGTTCCCGTTCGTGGTGCTGCGCGACGCGGCCGGCAACCAGGTCCCCCTGGGCGAACCGCGGCTGGACGGGCCGGCCGTGCGCGCCGACGTGACCGGGCCGCTCGCGCCCGGCGCGTACGCGATCGCCTGGCGGGTCGTCTCCTCCGACGGGCACCCGATCGAGGGGGAGATCCCGTTCCGCGTGGCAGGGGCCGCCCCGGCCGGGCCGTCCTCCGCGTCGTCCGCTGTGTCGTCCGCTGTGTCGTCCGCTGTGCCGTCCGCCGTGCCGTCGTCCGCGGCCGCGGCGGGGCCGGCGGGCGTGCCCGGCTGGATCTGGGCCGGGGTGGCCGTACTCCTCGTCGCGGGGGCGTCTGTGCTGGTCAGGGCGGCACGCCGGAGACCGGACGAGGTTGACGCGCATGCGGATTGACCGGGCCAGGAAGCTGGCCCGGCAGTGGGTGCTCCGGGAGGGGGCGGCGCTGCCCGGGTTCGGCGGGGCGTTCCTGACCGGGTCCGCGCTGTGGGCCGACGGCGACGCCGAGCTGTCCCCGTGGTCCGACGTCGACATCATGGCGGTGGCCGACCCGCCCGTCCGGATCGGGAAGATCCCGTACGAGGGGGTGCTGCTGGAGATCTCCGCCGCGCCCCCGCTCGGGTCCGCCCACGAGGTACTCAGCGACTACCACCTCGCCGGCAGCTTCCACCTGCCGTGCGTGCTGGCCGACCCGACCGGGCGGCTCACCGAGCTGCACCGCGTCGTCGCCCGCGACTTCGCCGAACGGCCCTGGATCCTGGCCCGCTGCACCGACGCCATGGACCGCGTACGCGGCTGGATCAACGGCATGGACGAGTCCGCGCCGCTGACCGACCAGGTCAACGCGTGGCTGTTCGGCACCGGCGTGACCACCCACGTGCTGCTCGTCGCCGGGCTGCGCAACCCCACCGTCCGCAACCGGTACGCGGCCGTGCGCGAGCTCCTGGCCGAGCACGGCCGCGACGACTACCACGAGGTGCTGCTCGGCCTGCTCGGCTGCGCCCGCCTCGGCCGGGAGCGGGTGGAGCGGCACCTGGCCGCGCTGGAGAAGGCGTTCGACGCGGCCGCCGGCGTCCGGGCGCCGTCCTACCCGTTCGCCTCCGACATCAGCGCGGCCGCCCGGCCGGCGGCCGTCGGCGGCAGCCGCGAACTGGTCCGGCGGGGGCTGCACCGGGAGGCGGTCTTCTGGGTGGTGGCGACGTACGCGCGGTGCCTGGCCAAGCGGGCGGCCGCCGGGCTGACCGGGTACGAGGACGAGTTCCTCGACCTGCTCGACGACCTCGGGGCGGCCACGTTCGCGGACCGGCGCCACCGCGGTGACCGCGTCCTCGCCGCCCTCCCCGGCCTGTGGCAGACCGCCATGTCCCTGTGCTGAACCCGTGCCTACCCGGTCCGTGCAGAACCCGATGCGACCGTTCCGTGCTGATCAAGCCGGCGGACGCGCCGCACGCCGGGTCAGGCCCGTTTGGCGATGCCCTGGATGAGCGGCTGCACCAGCTTGGCCGCCAGCGGGCCGAACGCGGCCAGGATCAGCACGTACGCCGCCGCCAGCGCCCCCAGGTCCGGGTGCGCGCCCGCGCCGACCGCCAAGCCGGCGATCACGATGTTGAACTCGCCGCGCGGGATGAGCGCGATGCCCGCCCGCGCCTGGCCGGCCTTGCCGATGCCGGCCCGGCGGGCGGCGTACATGCCGGTGAGAACCTTCGTCACCATGCTGACCAGGGCCAGCAACGCGGCCAGGCCGGCCACCGGCAGGATCTTCGCCGGGTCGGTCTGGAAGCCGAAGAAGACGAAGAACACCGCCGCGAACAGGTCCCGCAGCGGCGCGAGCAGCGCCTGCGCGTCCTCGGCCAGCTCACCGGACAGCGCGATCCCCACCAGGAACGCGCCCACCGCGGCCGACACCTGCAGCTGCTGCGCCAGACCGGCCACCAGCAGTGCGAGCCCGACCACCTTGAGCAGGAGCACCTCGGAGTTGGGGCTGGACACGAACGCCTCGATGAACCGCCCGAACCGCAGCGCCACGACCAGCACCACGCTCACGGTCGCGAGCGCGATGCCCACCGAGATCGCCCCGCTCACCAGGCTCAGCCCGGCCAGCATGGTGGTCAGCACCGGCAGGTAGACCGCCATCGTGAGGTCCTCGAAGACCAGCAGCGACAGCACGGTCGGCGTCTCCCGGTTACCGATCCACCCCAGGTCGGACAGCACCTTGGCGGTGATGCCGGAGGAGGTCGCGTACGTGACGCCCGCCATGGCCACGGCCGCGACCGGCCCCCAGCCCAGCAGCAGCGCGATGATCGCGCCCGGCGCGGCGTTGAGCACGAGGTCGACGATGCCCGCGCGGGCGTTGCCGGTGAGGCTCGTGACCAGCTCGTCGGCGTTGTACTCCAGGCCGAGCGTCAGGAGCAGCAGCACCACGCCCAGCTCGGCCCCGATGGAGATGAAGTCCTCGCTGGTCGCCAGCGGCAGCACGCCGCCGGTCCCGAACGCCAGGCCGGCGATGAGGTAGAGGGGGATGGGGGAGATGCCGATGCGCAGCGCCAGCGCGCCGAGCAGGCCAAGGCCGAGGAGTACGGCGCCGAATTCGAGGAAGAGGATCGCGGTTTCGTGCACCCGCGGCCCTATCCTTCGGCCAGGATGTCGGCGACCTCGGCGGTGCTGTCCTCGCCGCCCACGACGACCACGACGTCACCCGCCTGGAACACGAAGTCCGGCCCAGGGCTGGCGAACACCCGCCCGCCGCGCACCACGGCCACGATCGACGCCCCGGTTCGGGTGCGCACCCGCGCGTCGCCCATGGGGCGGCCGGCGTACGGGGAGTCGCCGGCGATCGGCAGCTGCACGCTGACCAGGCCGGCGACCTCCTGGTGCAGCTTGTTGAGCCGTTGCACGATGCGCGGGGCGCCCAGGATCTCGGCCAGGGCGTCGGCCTCCTCGTCGTTCAGCCGGACGGTCTGGCAGGCCCGGTCGGGGTCGTCCTTGTCGTAGATCACCAGGTCGCGGCGTCCGGTCCGGTGGGAGACCACGCCCACGCGCTGCCCCGAGCGGGTGGTGAAGTCGTGCCGCAATCCGATGCCTGGCAGCGCTGTCTGCTCGACCTCCACCTGTCCTCACCCATTCGTCCATCAATGTCCGGATAACCCTACCAATAAGATTCTTTAGGTTCGGTTAACGGTTCCGGCGGGTCAGGCTGGTGGATCAGGGGTGGGTGATGAGGGTGAGGGACTGGCGAGCTATCTCCCATTCTTCGTCGGTCGGGATGACCAGGACCGGGACCTCGGCCTCCGGCGGGGAGACGGGGCGTTCCGCGGTGGAGGCGGCGGTGTTGCGGGCCGGGTCGACGGTGATGCCGAGGCGGTCGAGGCCGGACAGGGCGGCGGCTCGGGTGGCGGCGTCGTGCTCGCCGACGCCGCCCGTGAAGACGATCGCGTCCACGCGTCCGAGCAGGGCGTAGTAGGCGCCGACGTACTTGCGGATGCGGCGGGTGTAGACGGCGAGGGCGAGCGCGGCCGCGTCGTCGTCGCGGGCGCGGACCTCCCGCATGTCGCCGGTCCCGGCCAGCGCCAGGAGGCCGCCCTCGTGGCCGAGCGCGTGCTCGACCTGCTCGGCGTCCAGCCCTCCCACGCGCGCCAGGTAGCCGGCGAGCGCGGGGTCGACGTCGCCGGAGCGGGTGCCCATCATCAGCCCCTCCAGAGGCGTCATGCCCATGGAGGTGTCGACGCTGCGGCCCCCGGAGATCGCGGTGGCGCTCGCGCCGTTGCCCAGGTGGAGCACGATCAGGTTGAGCGCGGCGAGGTCGCGGCCCAGGAACGCGGCCGCCCGGCCGGACACGTACGCGCACGAGGTGCCGTGGAAGCCGAACCGCCGCACCCCGAGCCGCTCCCGCCAGTCCCTGGGCACCGCGTACGTGTACGCCTCCGGCGGCAACGTCAGCTGGAACGCCGTGTCGAACACCGCCACCTGCGGCACCCCGGGGAAGGCGGCCAGCGCCACCCGGATGCCGGCGAGGTTGACCGGGTTGTGCAGGGGCGCGAGCGGCGCCAGCTCCTCGATGGCCGCGATCACCCGGTCGTCGACGAGCGCGGCCGCGGCGAACCGGGTGCCGCCGTGCACCACCCGGTGCCCGACCGCGACGGGCGCGAGCTCGGGACCGGCCGCGGCGAAGGCCGCCAGCATCGCCTCCAGCCCGTCGCCGTGCGTGGGGTAGGGCCGCTCCCGCACGTACGGCGGCCCGTCGCCGGCCCGGTGCGTGAGCCGTCCGGCCCGCTCGCCGATGCGTTCGACCAGGCCGCGGGCGGGACGGTCGCCGCTCTCGACGTCGACGAGCTCGTACTTGATCGACGACGAGCCGGTGTTCAGGACGAGGATGCGGCCGGCCATGTCCACGAGCTTATTTCCGCGGGGTCCTCGCCGTGCTCGCGCGTGTGGGCGCGGGCGGTCAGCCGGGCGTCGGCCATCCGCTGGCGCAGGTGCGCCGCCTTCGAGCCGAGCCCGGGCACGCGGTCGATGACGTCCATGACCAGGTGGTAGCGGTCGATGTCGTTGAGCATGGCCATGTCGAACGGCGTCGTCGTGGTGCCCTCCTCCTTGTAGCCGCGCACGTGCAGGTTGGCGTGCCCGTGCCGCCGGTAGGTGAGCTGGTGGATGAGCGACGGGTAGCCGTGGAAGTCGAAGATGATCGGCCGGTCCGTCGTGAACAGGGTGTCGAACTCGGCGTCCGGCATGCCGTGGGGGTGCTCCGACGGCGGCTGGAGCCGCATGAGGTCCACGACGTTGACCACGCGCACCTTCAGCGACGGCAGCTGCTCGCGCAGGATGGCGGTCGCCGCCAGCGTCTCCATGGTGGGCACGTCTCCCGCGCAGGCCAGCACCACGTCCGGCTCGGCGCCCTCGTCGGTGGAGGCCCAGGGCAGGATGCCGAGGCCGCGCGTGTTGTGCGCGACGGCCTCGTCCATGGTGAACAGGTCCAGCACCGGCTGCTTGCCGGCGACGATCACGTTGACGTAGTCCCTGCTGCGCAGGCAGTGGTCGGCCACGGACAGGAGCGTGTTCGCGTCGGGTGGCAGGTAGACGCGCACCACG
>DASUCK010000537.1:0-11738 GCA_036276095.1 Nonomuraea sp.
TGTCGTTAAGTAGGGTATCCGCCCACGTTTTTCTCCAAACCATCATCTCTGCCCGCTGGCGGGCGTGCGCGGAAAGTTCGGGGAGTTGGCATACGTACGGTTCAAATTCAGAAATACGAAAAGGTGTACCTGGTGCTGTGCTGAAAACTTCGCGCGCGGAAACGGGCTCCTTTGGGTTGCGAAGGGCCCTAAACAGTTCCGAAATGCGGATATCAATAGGATGGTGCATGTGCCATCCCTGGTATGCTTCAAGCATTGTCTCAGCGAGATCCTTGCGGCCTCGGCTGTTGCCGCCGCGAGCTGTCTCGACTAGATGGGCTGACGACAAGGGGACGCGTATCGTCTCCTTAGCCGCTGCGTCCCATATGGCATGAGCTGCAGCCAACTCTTCCGCAGGCTTCACCGTATGGGGGGAGACTCGAGATCGAGCCAAAGTGATCCAGTGGTTCTGATCTAGTACTCCAGCCGCACTTCAGAGTGCGCCCCGAGGCGTCGCCGGTGAGCTGATGCACGCTATAGCACGGTGGTGCAGGCCGGTCTATAGGTACGCATACGTACCCATGCGTACTCCCGCGTGAACGAGGAACGGCCACCGCTGTGATCATTCAGGTGTGATGGAACTGAAGATCATGCGGTGGCCGCGTTGGCCAGGGTAGAACATCTCAGCGCCGCTCGTCTGCAGGCTGGTCTGGATGACGCGTTCGCGCTGGTAGCCGACCGATTCAGACGCCCCGAAGTCCGGCGGCGTGCTCGTGCCTGTGTCGGCGGGCTGCTGTCCGGGCTGGAGCGTAAGAACGGCTGGTCACTGGCCGAGTACGCCGGTGACGCCACACCGGATGGCATGCAGCGGCTGTTCAACGCCGCCAAGTGGGACGTCGACGGCGTGCGTGACGACATCCGCAGCTACCTGCTCCAGCATTTGGGCGAGCACGACGGGGTACTGGTCGGCGACGACACCGGCTTCGCCAAACAAGGCACCCACTCGGCAGGAGTGCAGCGGCAATACACCGGCACCCTCGGCAAGGTCGCCAACTGCCAGATCGGGGTGTTCCTCGGCTACGCCTCCAGCCGTGGCCGGGCCGTCCTGGATCGCGAGCTCTACCTGCCCAGAGACTCCTGGATTGCCCGGCCCGAACGCTGCGCGGCCGCCCACGTCCCCGAGCAGGTCGGGTTCGCCACCAAGCCTCAGCTCCTGCAGGCCATGATCGAACGGGCGCTCGCGGCCGGCGTGCCGTTCGGCTGGGTGACCGCCGATGAGGCCTACGGCGACAACGGACCGTTGCGCCGCTACCTGGAAACCCAGCAGATCAGTTACGTGCTCGCGGTCTCCCGTGCCCACCAGATCACCACCGGCGCCGGCAAGGTCCGCGCCGACGTTATGGCCGGCAAGGTGCCCAAAAGCGGATGGCAGCGCCTGTCCTGTGGCCCTGGAGCCAAGGGCGATCGGCGCTACGACTGGGCCCTGGTCGCCACCGACAGCCCGGCGCACCGCCTGCTCATCCGCCGCTCCCTCAGCAACCCCCGCGACCTGGCCTTCTACCTGTGTCACACGCCGCGGCCGGTGCCGTTACAGCGCCTGGTCGAAGTGGCCGGAGCCCGCTGGACGATCGAGGAATGCTTCCAGACCGGCAAGAACGAAGCCGCCTTCGACCACTACCAGGTGCGTCTCTATCCCGCCTGGTATCGCTACATCACCCTGGCCATGCTCGCCCTGGCCTTCCTGGCCGTGACCCGTGCCGCCCTGGGCGCCAGACCCATCCCACCAGCCGGCACCGGCCCGCTCATCGAGATCTCCGCGAACGAGATTCGCCGCCTCTTCGCCCTGCTGACCCAGCCACCTACCAGCCGCCCCCACGTCCTGCACTGGTCACACTGGCGACGACGCCATCAAGCCCGCGCCCGACAAAGCCACTACCAGCGACGACAGCTCAAAGATCGATAAGTGCGGCTGGAGTACTAGCCCTGGACTGTCGACGACAGCGTGAATGCTTGTCCCACAGGCGACGGCTGAATGTTGACCCCTCCATTCTTTGGAGGGTCGTCCAGGTGGACGACTGGGCGGAGATCCCCCAGGGTTCGATCCAGGCTGAGCCCGGAGACCACGGCGACATCCCTAGGGCGGAAGGGGTCGCCCAGCACGACGGCCGCAGTCGCACCTACGGGACTGGTCAGGAGCGCGTCATGGAGCGAACCCAGTCTCTGGTGGCAGGCCACTCCTCCGACAAGGCGAATCTGGCATAGGTGAGCCCGTCGAAGAAGCTGACGCCCTCGTTGAGCGAACGCAAGCTGTGGCGGATCGCGTTCGCCGCGAGCCAGCGTCGCCAGCCTGTCTCGTCCTCCTCCCGGACGGCGCAGAACGTCCCGGACCACTGTTGGCCGAGGTTTTCCCACTCTGCTCTCACCTCCTCCAGCAGACCGGCGGCGATGGGCAGTCCCTCGTGCGCCGCTCGTACGGCGGGGGTGATGAAGGCCAGGTCAAGGTCGAAACGTTCGATCAGAACGTCCATCAGCCGGAGAAGAATTGCACGGCAATTCTCCTCCGGCGTGAGACGGAGTCGCGAGTCGAGTTCCGGTTCGTGATGCCACAGGCCGATGGGGATGACCTCCTCACTGAACGACAGATCGACCACGGCCACCTGACGGGATAGCCCGGCAGGTCATCGGGAACGGATAGCGACTGCTCCTGCCGGGAAATCAGCCGACCCAAGTGTCAGCAAGGATGATCGCCGCCGGTCACCGCGCCGCACCGCGATCTTCACCGGTACCAAGCCAGCCGCCCACGCCACCATCTCCCTGACCGGCGGGCGGGCATGGCGGCTCCGGCGCCCGCGAGGCTCAGTCGATCTCCAGCGAGGGCTGGGGATGATCAAGCCACTCCCTGTCCAGCCGGACGTTCGTCCGTTGCTCCACGATCGCCATGGCCTTCGCCCGGACAGTGAACGCGTCCCGGGTGCCACCGAGCAGAGCCGCCTCTTCCCGGAGAGCCTCGGCGTTCGTGCCGTGAATCCCTTTCGGATCGAAGTCGCGGACCTCGGCCACGACCTCGCCGTCGGCGGCATAGAGCAGCCTGCGGGCTCCGGTGATGTTCCACTGCACATGCCAGACCTGCGCGCCCGAGCTGACGCGCCCCAGCATCGGCTGCTCACCGACAGGCGTGAAACCCTCGGCTTGGAAGAGCATCACCGACGTTCCGGACCGCCGGAAGGCCGTCAGGTCGGCGTAACCGGGCTCGTACTCCTGGAACTGCGGAGTCGCGCCACCGGTGACACGGCGCCCCACCTCGTCGAGAGAAAGGCTTCCGGACTCCGGCACGATCACCGTCCATGCCATCCCTTCGCCCATCCATGCCACCTCTTTCAACAAGCTTCGATAGCGCCGCACTGACTCTTGGAAATCTGAAGGATTCAAGCCGGGTTCCCTCCTATATGCGCCTCCGTCGCCGTGCGGCAGGCTGGCTGCCGCACGGCGACGGAGGCTGCTTCTCGTGAACGCTAATTCTGCGACACGCGCGTCACGTCCCGATTATGGCCACGTCGTGTATCCGCCTACAGCAGGTTTCCAGCAATTGGAATCCATCGACGGGTTGGACGGTGTGGCCGGATAGGGTTCTAGCTTGGTGGCGAACCGCGAGAACCATGGATCGTCCTTGTACAGGAGCCGGTCGCGATTGTAGAAGCGCGTCATGGCCTTGCCGGCTTTACCGTTGGGGCCGGCCGCGGTGCCCGGCATGGCGCACACCGACAAGTTCCTTGCCTTGTCCCCGGCCGGTGTCCGCTCCACGGCGGATGCCGGCGGAAACTCATCGCATTCCATGTGGACCATGGGAGGTACGGGAGTGCCGTAGTTCGGCCAGAGACTTCTGCACCTGGTGGTGGCTCGTCCGCGGTTCCGATCGATCTCCGGCTGGCCTATCCGATGTAGGTAGTTCTGCGCACCGGGGTTCTCGTTAGCCGAGGTCGCGCAGCCCTTGATGATCTTGTCGGGCCTCTTAGGATAGGTGTCGCCCTTGTCGTAACAGGCCTTCCAGTAGTGGATGTAGGCTTCGTCGTAACCAGCCCCGAGCTCCCATTTGATGGACGCTGCCGCGGGCATCACACACCCTCCCGGAAACTGCTTCGAGATGTATGTGGCGGAGTCGCACCGGAAGGTGAACTGCTGCGGCGTGGCGCCATGGCCCCATTCGAACTTGATGGGATCCAGCCACTCGTCGCTGTCGGTCTTGACCCATGGGCTGAAGTTGCAGTTCGAGATGAGATCGGCTCCGCTCGTGTCTCCGGGAGCGGCGCGGAACCGCCAGGTGGCGAGCTTGGGCCACTTGTCGTCGATCGGATTGCTGAGGGCCCGCAGCTCGTCGCCTTCTTTGGTGATGTTGTTGTGCTGTGCGCTCCCGTTCCAGGAGGTGATGTGACGGCACGCCGTCTGCCCTCGTGCCGGGCTCAGGCCGAGCGTATAGTCCGCGTTCAGGAAGTCGTAGTCACTGAACCTGAACTCATTGACATAGACGTCGAAGTACATGTCCCGGCTGGTTCCGCCGGGGGGAACTCCGTCCGGACCGTTGAAGGTGCTGGCGACGAGCATCAGGTAGAACTGCCCGGTATCCGCGCCGTCACCGGCGAATTTGATTTCGTGCACCTGACATCCGCTGAAGCGGTTCTTCCGCCAGGTCGCTTTGTATCTGTCGCTGTCCTCGAAGGTCTTCCAGCACTCTTCCGGGTCGACGCGCTTGTAGGTCATGGGTTGCGGAGCGGCCATGGCCGTCGTGGACCGTCTGTCACCCTGGCCGGCGAGCGGAGCGAACTCCTCGGAACTGCTGCCGTCCACCAGCTCAGCGATCTCCGAGTGGGACAGGGCGCGATCGTAGGCCCACACCTCGTCGAGAGCGCCGTTCATGCTGGTGCCGAGAGTGAGTGGCCCGGTGGAATTCCAGGTCGGGAAACTGATCGGCGCGCTTGCTGACACCTCCGTGTCTTCTTGGCTCTCGTCCAGCACCGGCAACCCGATGGTGTTGCCGTTCAGGTAGAGAGTCGCAGTGCTGCTCTCCTTGTTGTACACGGCCGCGATGTGGAACCGGGAGTTCGCGGGAGCTTTGACGCCCGATACGACGCCTTCCGATCTCGCGTCGGCGGCATCAGACGACGTCAAGCTGAAGATCAGGCCGTCTTCCGGGTCGTTTCCCAGCCGGAATGGCGCCGTATTTGCGCCATCTTGTCCAACAATGGTGTACGCGCCGTTCTGGTCGTCCCACCTCACCCATGCCGCGACAGTGAAACTTTGATCGGTGCGCAGCACCGGCCCCGCCGTTCGCGCCATCGGTCCTGGTCCGGCTTGAGCCAGATCGAGCGTGACGTGGTGCCACGCGGCCCAGTCGCTTGACACCTCTCCGGCGATCGCCCTGGCACGCCAGCGGACGGTCCATCCGTCCGACAGCTCTCCGTGGGGCACCGTGATGCTCGCCTGGGTACCCGATGTGAGGCCGTCGACGGATCCAGCCCAGATCTGCCCAGTGCCTTGCCCGGCGGTGTCCGGGTCGTGCTCGACTTCGAACTCGGCCCGTACCGTTTGCCCGGCGGGCCCGGTCACAGTCGCCTTGAGCGTCGGGCTCAGTACGTTCGTGATCGTTTGGCCGTCTATGACCGTTGACGGGGTGAGGACGAGATCGGCTACGGCTGGCTTCGGCACTGCGACAGTGGCCGAGTGCCACTCAGACCAGGGAGAACTCGTTTCTCCCGCAACGGCACGAGCACGCCAGCGCACCTTCCACCCATCGGTCAGCACCCCGGCGGGGACATTGACGGTGGCCTGCGCGCCAGAGGCCACGTTGTCGACGGCTCCATCCCAGATCGGGCCGCTGCCTTGCTCCGTGGCTTGTGGATCGTGTTCCACCACGAACTCGGCACGAAGGGTTCCACCGATCGGGTTGCCGACCTCGGCGCGGAGCGTCGGAGTGAGCGTGGTGACGATGGTGGTGGCGTTCACCTGCTCTGACGGAGAGATCTGCAGAGCGCCGATCGCGGGCTCGGAAGCGGGCGGCGGAACGTCGATGCTCAGGCTCTGCCAGTCGGACCACGGTGAGCCGACCGTGGTGGCGGAGTTGATCGCGCGGACCCGCCATCGGATGTTCCAGCCATCGGTCAGCTTGCCCGCAGGAACGGTGTGCGCGGCCTGGGTCCAGGAGGCGACGTTGTCGACGCCACCGGCCCAGATCTGCCCGGTACCCTGCCCTGCCGAGGCCGGGTCGTGTTCGACCTCGAACTCCGCGCGAACCGGTTGCCCCGCCGGGTCGCTCACGATGGTATGCAGGGTGGGCGTCAGGCTGCTCGTGACCGTCCGACCGTCGACAACCTGTGACGGCGTGACGCCGAAAGAGCCGACGCTGGGATTCGGCACATCCACGGTGGCCGCCTGCCAGTCCGTCCACGCCGAGGTGGTGGATGCGGTGGGGTTGGCCGCGCGGGCCCGCCAGCGGATCTTCCAGCCGTCGGTCAGCTTGCCCGCGGGAACGCTGACTGTGGCCTGGCTGCCCGAGGTGACCGCCGGAGAGGTGTCGGCCCAGATCTGGCCGCTGCCCTGCCCGGTGACGGCCGGATCGTGCTCGACCTCGAACTCGCCGGTGAGGTTGCCGCCCGCGGGGTCGGCGACGGTCGCGGCGAGCTGCGGGGTGAGCGAGGTCGTCACCGTGGTGCCGTCCACCGTCTGTGCCGGTGTGATGGCCGGGGCGGAGACGGCCGGTTGCGAGGCCGGTCCGCTGGTGGTGATGGTCGCCTTCGGCGGAAGGTTGAAGTCGGTGTCTTCGGAGGAGGTGAACACCCGATAGTTGTTGATGTTCGCCTCGCCGGGCGACTTGAGCACCAGGCCGTGGTTGGCGGCGCCGTCGGCCCAGTCCTGGGCGATGCCGGTGACGTTCCAGTCCATGGTGTCCGGGTAGACGGCGCAATCGGAGTTGACGCCCTTGAAGTTGGTGGAGGCGTCCTCGGTGGTGACGGCGGGCTTGTTGGCCCAGTACATGTTTTCCGGGTCCCACGCGCCGGTGAGGCGGGCGACCTGGATGCCGTTGGCGAGCGCGGCGCCGCAGTTGTGGCTGTCGATGGTGTTCATCGACAGCGTGGCGGCGGTCACCGTGCTGCCCTGCAGACCTGTGGTGTCGAACTGCAGGTGCACCCGTGCCTTGGTGCCGCCCGTCATGGTGCCGGCCAGCATGTACTGGTTGTCCGGGAGCGCGGGCGAGACGTCGGAGTCATTCGTGCTGACATCGACGTCGGCGCCGAGCGGCAGCGTGACCGCCGCGGCCACGCGCACTGGGTAAGCGGTGCCGGCATCGGCGAGGAACGCCTGGTCCGGCTTGACCACCAGCTCCGTACGGCCGTCCTTGGTGACCACGTCCGTGCCGGCCTCGCCGCGCTTGGCCAGCGGGAGCCAGCCCTTGCCGCTGCCATCCGACATGATCGGCCGCGCCGCCGCGGCGACCAGCTTCTTGTCGTTGCCCTTCAGCAGCAGTCGGCCGCCCCTGCCCTCGGACAGGGTCAGGCCCTCGTCTTCGACGCCGATCCGCAGCTCCAGGGGCTTGGCGGGCCGCTGCCGCAGCACCACCTCATACCGGAACCCGGTCGGCAACGCCGCCACCACCAGGTCAACCCCAACGCCCGCGGCGTCGGTGTAGGTGGCCACACTGCCCTTGACCGTCGGCTTCGGCAACGGCGTCGGCCAGCGCAGCGCGTATGAGTGCCCGTCGGCCTTCATCTTGACGAAGGCGTCCTCGCCGCCATTGGAGATCTCCACGACGGCGCCCTGGGCCAAGGCCTTCGGCTTCAGCTTTCCGGCCTGCTCGACGAGCGTCGGGTCGATCGGGATCCACGTGCCATCCCGCTTGACCCGGACCGGCTTCGCGTGGGCTTCGGTCGTGAACCGCGTTCCGTCCGGTTGTGCGTAGGTGACGCTCATCTCAGTGGTCGCTTCAACGACCTCTACAGGCTTGCCCGCGGCAACCGCCCTTCGCGCCGCTGATCGCAGCGCCGGCGCCAGGCTCTGGATAGCAGTGGTCTCGCCCGCTGCGTCGCCGGCTCCCGTGTTCGTCAGCGCGGAGTTCGTCACGCCAGGTGTCCAGGTGACGCCGTCGCCGACGGCCGCATCGTGCCCGTTCCCGGAAGAATCCGCGGCGGTGCTGCCGGTTCCTTCGGTGAACGACCAGCGGGCCGCCACTCCGTCGACGGGTGGTGGCAGCGGCGATTGGAGCTCATCGGCGGACGTCACGCTGTCGTCTGCGGCGTTCGCCATCTCCGCCTGCATCGCTGCAGGAGTGATCGGCTCCGGCAACGGAACCGTCGCTTGCAGCCGCCCCTGTGCGGCGAACGCCTCCAACTCCTCCGCGGTGCGCGGTGTCGGCTCGCCGGGGGCCAGAATCACCACCGCTCGTGCCGGCTTCACTTTAGGCTCGAAGTCGACCGTGAGCCTGGGGCCGTGGGCAGGGTAGCCGCTGGTCTGCTCGCGGCTGCGGTAGCGGCGCCAGTTCCGCAGTTCGGATTCGTCACCTGCGGTGAGTTGGAATCCGTAGTTCGTTTCCCCGTCTGCCCATGCCTGGACGATGGTGTCGACGGAGTGGATGAGGTCGTGCTCGTAATTCATCGAACCGGCGCAGTCGGGACTGTAGGCCCCGGGCTCGTTGTCCGCGCCCACGTTGGTGACCGACGGCTGGTCGGACCACTGCAGGGTCAGATGGTCCCAGTCGGACGTGACCCGCCGAGCGGTGATTCCGGAAGCAGGAGCTTGCGTTCGCCGAAGAGCATGAGGGCGCGGCTGGCAAGGTTCGAGGTGCCGTGCACCTTGCGAAGATTGTCGAAGAACTCCCTGGCCGTGTCACCGGTGCTGGTCAGCTCGTGCTCGAAGACCCTGGTCACCAGACCGACGGATTCGCCGGTGTTGGTGACGATCACCACGCCCACCTGGACCTTCGTACCGCTCAGGAGGGGTACGGCGGCGAGCGTCCCATCGGAAGCGGCGACGATCCCAGTGCGCAGAAGGTGCTTGGCCCATTGCATCTTCTCAGGCGATGGGCGGCGAATCTGAGCTCTTAAATTCGGATTTCCCGCCAATATCTCGGTACGGAGCTGCTCCCGCCGCCCGTGTGAGGCCAGAACGGCCACATCGACCCGATCCCGCAGGTGGTCGACGTATTGTTCGAGCTCCATCCATGGCGCGACCGACAGGATGTCGGCAAGGCTTTGTGCGTCACGCTGTTCCACTGGACCTCCAGCTCCTCCAGTGACGCTTCGCAACCGATCACCACACTCTGTTGCAGAGTAGCCACGAGATCGGCGGAGTTCCAGTTCTCATAAGCACCAGGTCGCTGTCGGCGGAAGCTACACGCAGGAGTGCTCGAGCTCGTCTATTCGGGATCATTCAAGGCGGCCGAGAGGTTTCCCGTGCGCAACTCTTGCTGTTCGACCCATTTCTTGCCCTCCGCAGCGATTCCTTCCAGTACGTGGAGGGTGTGGGGGATGCCCGCGGCGTCCAGGGACACCTTGGACACGGCGCCGGGGTTCTCGCCTTGTTGCAGGTCCTCGAACCCGGAACTGACCTCGACACTGATCTCATGGCCGTTGACGAGCGTGAGCTGGAAGGTGCGTTCGTCGTTGTCCGACTCGCTGACCCCAACGGAGGCAACCGCTTCGAAGCGGTAATTGAGCCTGTGCCAGTCGTGGAAGGTGCCCTTCAGGAAGTCGAGCGTGACGGTGAGCTGGCGGACGCCTTCCTGGGTGATGAGGAAGACCAGGAGGTGGTACTTCTTGTAGCGCCACGGACCGCCACGCAGCCGCGCGCGATCGGTCGACCGGACGGGAGCCTCGATGAAAGCGTGCGCAATAACATCGCTCATGGTCAGTCTGTAGTGCCGCAACGCCTCCTCGAGGAGCACCTTTCTGTCGCAGTCCAGCCAGCCGGCCATCTCCGCGTCGCGGGGTTTGTCCGCCATCCTGGCGCGCCACCAGGCCAGGCCCTCCAGGTCAGACTCCAAGGTGCGGTCGCTCTCGGCCATGTCCGCGGCGTACCGACGGTGCTCTAGGACGAGGTGCAGCCACGCGCGGGCACTGATCCAGCCACAGATCAGCATGAGGAGAAGCGCGACGATCGCAGGCAGGGGCTCGACCGGCACGGCGCCAGCCGCCGCCCAGCAGCCACCACTCGTGAGGGCGAGGATTCCGAGTATCGCGCGCGCCTTCGTCCACCCGGGAGTGGCGAGTTCCTGGCGGTAGCTCCACAGCTCGCCTTTCCTGCGCAGAGCGCCAGCCTCTTTCGCGCGGTACCGGATGAGCCAAGCGATCCTGTCGACTCCGATCCCCGCCTCTGCGTAGACCGCTGTGATCTCGTCGCGCAGGCTCCGACGGATTCCCGCCGTTTCGGCCAGCCAATCGTCACGCTCCACCTTTGGTGGAAGATACTTGGCGAAGTAGTAGTTGATCCGGTGCTCTGTTCTCTTCGCGAAAGTGCCGCGCTCGGCCGTGGTCCCGGAGCCCAGGTACTCCCTGTCCTTGGCGTGGCGGCGTACGACTCGGAAGCGCCATTCCGCAGTGTCCCGTGCGCCGAAGCAGGCGCCGGCGACGGCCAGCAGATAGGCGAGCATGAGAAGAATGTGCCCGCTCTGCAGAATCAGGTGGCCGAGGTAGGCCGCGGCCATGATCAGCACCGTCGTGGCGGTCACGGCTTGGGTCCAGATTCCCAAAGATGTGTCAGGTGACCGCGGGATACGGGGCCGGGGCCTCACCGGTGCCGGGTGGAAGAACTTCCAGATCCGGTCCTTCCGATCGGCGGCCATCTGGTCCGCCTGTGCCTTCGTCAGTGCCAGGTGCCACAGACGGTTCTCGATCGGGCCGTCGAGGTACAGCTCCAAGTGCTCCAGAATCAGACCGCGTTGCGGTTCGCGGAGCGCGTCCAGGTCTTTGACGACGACCCGGATGTCCTCCTCGGCCTTTCCTGCCGACTCCAGGAGCCGGTCGATGACGCGGACACCGTCGCGCCACGGGTCCTCACCCCAGAGCCGCATGATGGTGCGCCGGTTCCGGAGCTGGGCCGTCTCGTCCTTGGTCAGCTCGTGTCGTGTTCGGCCGCTCACCATGGCGAGCAGCCAGTAGAAGTAGACCTCGTTGGTGGCGTAGCCCGCCATCGCCTCACTGATGAGTTGGCGGGCGGGGCCCGGCATCCGGCCTTCCAGGAAGGCGACACCGGTCCGGAACTTGGTCTCGGGCGAGTCCTGCGGGGCCGTCATGTAAACGACATCGCCATGCACTGTCCCGGCCACCTGTACTCCCACGTGGGAGTCTTTGGCCACGTTCTCGACGCGGGGCCCTGGCTCGGTCATGACAGGGATTGGGCTAGAGCAATGATGACGGTCAGCTCGGCTGCCAGGTCGGCCACGTCGCCAACGAGCCCGCGCAGCTTCTTCAGCGCCAGCGTCAGGCTGTTCTTGCGATCCGGCGCCTTCGTCTCCAGCACCTCGTCGGCTGTGGCAAGCTCCGCTTCGGCCGCCTTGTACGTCGCCTCATCCAGGCGTCCGTCCGCCCACGCCTGCCACAGCCGGGAGCGGAACCCCGCCAACGCCTCCGGCAAGTCCGCCGGCCTGGACGTCTCCGGAGCGATCCGGATGCCGCCGTGCACGATGCCTGCCTGCTGCACTCCCACGCGGGCGTTCCCCTTGGCGACGTTCCTGTTCGTCTCGGGCATGGCGGAGCTCCTTGTCGTCGGCTCTTCGG
>DASUCK010000538.1:0-5165 GCA_036276095.1 Nonomuraea sp.
GCCCCCCACGGCGATGGATCGATTTCGGCGAACTCAACGGCCGTGCGTGGCCTCGCGAGCACCCACGACGAGTTCCGTTGCGTTCACCTGGCACCAGGAGGGCGACTCTCTGGCCAGCCGGCCGCCCTTGGCGACCGCGAACCGCCCTCCTGCCTACGTCATACGACGGGCGTCAGGAGTGGGTGCCGCCCACACCGGCGTCGCTGTTCTTGTTGAACTTGCCGATCGAGGGCTGGTTGTTGTTCAGCAGGTCGACGTCGATCTCGTGGACATCCAGGATCTGCAGGACGTCGAGCTCGATGTCCCTGAGCGACTCGTTGAGCGTGTGGTTGGCCACGTCGTTCAGGACGTCGTCGATGACCTGGAACTGGCTCAGGACCGCCTGCCCCCCGTTGTTCGGGTTGGGGCCGACGCCGGCGGACGCGCCGGTGGCCGCGAGACCAAGGGCGGCGGCCGCGATTGCCGCGCCCGCCAGAATACGACGGATCATGCTTGTTTCCTCCATGGATGGGCGCGGAATCTCACGCCACTGTCTTTTGCGCTTCGCCAGGCGGCCAGGAGGGAGACTCTCTGGCCGGTCGGCCGCCGGCGGGCGGCCGTGAACCGCCCTCCTGCCCGCCCGCGAGGCAAACGTCAGAAGTGGGTGCCGCCCACCCCGGCGTCGCTGTCGTTGTTGTGGTCGCCGACCTCGGGCTGGTTGTTGTTCAGCAGGTCGAGGTCGAGCTCGTGGATGTCCGCGATCTGGAGGATGTCGACCTCGATGTCCCTGATGGCCTCGTTGAGCGAGTGGTTGAGCACTTCATTCAGCGCGTCATCGATGACCTGAAACTGGCTCAGCAGGGCCTGCCCGCCGTTGTGCGGGTTGGGGCCGACGCCGGCGGACGCACCGGTGGCCGAGAGACCAAGAGCGGCGGCCGCGATTGCCGCGCCCGCCAGAATACGACGGATCATGCTTGTTTTCCTCCATGGATGGGCGCCGAATTTCCCAGCGCCATAGTCGTTTGTGCAGGGCTGTGAGGTGCCGCCAATAACAATCGCGGCAGGCTGGCCGAATCGCAACCCAGGAAGACCTCGCCGAGGTCAAGGAGGCGCCTCGATTTCTTGGCACTCGGTTTTCCGGGCGGTCGACTGAGCTCGGTGTTCATCCCGCGCGAAGCACCGGACAAACGACGTTCATTTGACTACGGGTGAGATCGGAAGTCTGTTGTTTCACCGCGGCATAAGCAATGATCACCGCAAACTTTGAGCAGCCAGGTACGCCGATCGGCGTACCTGGAGCGCCATCCACGGGAGGACGCCGGACGCGGACAAAGTCACGACGATGGCGGGGAGTTCCGAATCCGGAGGAGAGGTGAGAGCGATGGGGCCACGTATCCGCAAGACCGTCTTGGTTATCCACATCGTCGTCTCGGTGGCGCTGGTCGGCGAGGTGTGGGGACTCGTGGCGCTGAATACGGCGGCCACGCTGACTAAGGACCTGGAGCTGGCGCACGCCGCCTATCGGCTGATGCCGGTGCTGGTGTTCGCGGGCGGGATACCGCTGAGCATGACCGCATTGGTCACCGGCATCGTGCTGGGGCTGGGGAGTCATTGGGGGCTGTTTCGCTATTACTGGGTGACGATCAAGCTGGTCCTGCTGGTGGCGGTCATTTGCGTGGGCATGTTCCTGTTCGATCCGACGGGAATGGCGGCCGTCATCGAAGGCGGGCAGGCCGACGGCGCCCGCCAGTGGGGTCAGGTCGTGGTGCTCGGCACGCAGATCGTCATGCTGCTGGTGTCGACGGCGTTGTCGGTGTTCAAACCCCGCTGGAAACTCCGGCGCGGGCTGGAGCGGCGGCAGGAGGCGAGCCGCGCGTGAGGCGGGGTGGCCAGGCCCGGGCGATCAGGGTGGGTAGCCGGGCGGGGTAGCCAGGCGGGTGGTCCGGTGACAGTGGTCCTGTGGGGGTGGTCTGGGGTGCGTGGGGGTGGGAGGGTGGTAACGATGGAGGGGGATACCCGGATGGCCGAGCGGGTTGGTCGGAAAAGGAGTATTTACCCTCTGTCAGGAAATAGGGCACACACCCCCACCCGCATGGCAGGATTGCCCACGGGCCGGAGCCATGGTGGACTGCCGATTGGGGAGCATAGAAGCGGAGTGCTCACGATATGGGAGACATGACCGAAATTCCCGGAATATCGGACAGCGATTCTCTGCAGTCCGGTCCGACCGCTCTCCGGATCCTCATCGGCGCGCAATTGCGCCGCCTCCGAGAAGCCTGCGGCATCAGCCGCGACGACGCCGGATACGCCATCCGCGGCTCGGGCTCCAAGATCAGCCGCATGGAGGCCGGCCGCACCAGCTTCAAGACCCGCGACGTGGCCGACCTGCTCAGCCTGTACGGCGTCACCGACGACGCCGAGCGCGCCGGCGTCCTGGCCATGGTCGAGCAGGCCAACGCACCCAGCTGGTGGCAGGAATTCCGCGAGGTGATCCCCGACTGGTTCGAGCCGTACCTCGGCCTGGAACACGACGCCGCGCTGATCCGCACGTACGAGCTGCAGTTCGTCCCCGGCCTGCTGCAGACGGCCGACTACGCCCGCGCGGTGATCGAGCAGGGCAACGACGGCGAGCCCGCCGACCGCGTCGAGCGCCGGGTCCGGCTGCGCCTGCGCCGCCAGGAGATCCTGGCCCCGCCCACGCCCCGCAAGTTCTGGGCGGTGGTGGACGAGGGCGCGCTGCGTCGCCGGGTGGGCAGCGCGGAGATCATGCGGGCCCAGCTCGACCACCTGATCGTCCTGGCCGGGCAGCCGCACATCACCCTGCAGGTGTTCCCGTTCGCCTCGGGCACGCCCATCGGCGGCATCGGCCCCGTCACGCTCCTGCGCTTCACCCAGGACGAGCTGCCCGACGTGGTCTACCTCGAACACCTCACCGGCGCTCAATACCTCACCAAGGCGGGCGACGTGCGCCACTACCGCCATCTGCTCGACGAGCTCGGCGTGCACGCCCCGCCCCCGCGCGAGACCCCGGCGTTCCTGCGCCGGCTCATCGCCGACCTGTAGGTATCAGCGCTTGCGCGCGACCCCGCACAGCGCGTCGACCTCGGCCGGCACGGCGAGCGGGTCGGGGTCGGGACGCCAGAACGGCAGGGAGACGATGCCGGGCTCGACCAGTTCCATACCGTCGAAGAACGCGCTGAACCGCTCCCGCGTCCGCAGGGTGTACGGCACCCCCGGCCCCTGGTTGTGCTCCTGCTGGGCGCGTTCGAGCGCCTCGCCGGTGACCACGTTGACGCCGTCCCACATGGCGAGGTGGCTGCCGGGGGGCAGGGCGTCCATCAGGCGGGCGACGATGGAGGAGGCGCCTTCCTCGTCGGTGACGTATCCGACGATGCCCATGAGCATGAGCGTGACCGGGCGGGAGAGGTCGAGCGTCTCGGCGGCCGCGGCGATGATCTTGTCGGGGTCGCGGAGGTCGGCGTCGACGTAGTCGGTCGCGCCTTCGGGGGTGCCGACCAGCAGGGCGCGGGCGTGGGCGAGCACCAGCGGGTCGTTGTCGACGTACACGACCCGGCAGGTCGGGTCGGCGCGCTGGGCGACCTCGTGGGTGTTGTCCACGGTGGGCAGGCCGGTGCCGATGTCCAGGAACTGCCGTACGCCCGCTTCGTTAACCATGAAACGGACGATCCGGGCGAGCAGGTGCCGCGACAGTTTCGCGATTTCCACGATGTCCGGAAACAACCGGCTGAACTGGTCGCCGGCCTCCCGGTCCACGTCATAATGGTCTTTACCGCCGAGCCAGTAATTCCACATTCGCGCGGCATGGGGAACGTTCGTGTCGATTTTGGGCGAAGGCGCCTGACCGGCCGGAGGGTTTTCACCCGTCATACTGCTTCTCCTGTTGTGTCGGATCCGCGGGTTATTCAACCTATCGGTCAGGCTTTCCCGGTTCCAGACTGTCAGCGATCTTCATTGAGCCGGTCGGAGAGCCGCCGGCAGCCGCCGCAGCGCCACCAGGCAGGCTCCGGCCTCCTCCACCCCGAGCTCCCTCACCAGCCGGTCGGCGAACTCCCGATGCGCCGGCACGATCTCGGCGATCGCCTCCCGCCCGGCCGGTGTCGGCCGGAGGAGCTCGGCCCGCCGGTGCGCCGGATCGGGACGGTATTCCCGCCAGCCCCCGCTCCACCAGCAGGTCCGCGATCCGCTGCACGCCCTGCCTGGTCATTCCCATCCCGTGCGAGGATAGAGCGCATGGCAGAGATCGTCGGCGGTGGACGTCCGGTCAACGACGCCGAGCGCCGTGTCATCGCATACCTACGCGACCACGCGCCCGCCGACTGGCTGCTGCTCCACAACATCGAGGTCCCGCGCGGCAACGACGTCTTCGAGGTCGACCTGCTCGTGCTCACCGGCCACTCGCTCGTGGTCGTCGACGTCAAGGGCACCCGGGGGCGCATCGAGGTGTCCGGCACCCGCTGGTTCCCGCCGCGCCGGGAGGCGTTCGGATCGCCGGTGGCCAAGCTGCGGGGCACGGCCAAGGCGCTCAAGGGGCTGCTGGTGTCCAGGGCCACCCAGCTGGAACGCGTCTACGTCGACAGCCTGGTGGTGCTCACCTCGCCCGACGCCGAACTGGTCGACCCGGCAGGGCGCGACGCCGTCAACGTCACCAGCCTGCCGCGGCTGCTGGCCACGCTCAGCGACGGGTCGCGGGTCCGGCGCGGGTGCAGCCCCGACGCGCGCCCGTACATGCCGGCCATCCTCGACGCGCTCAACCAGACCGTGCGCCGCAGCACCGCGCCGCCCAGGTTCGGCAACTGGGAGGTCGAGGAGCAGCTCGGCGGCGACACCAAGGTCACCGAATACCGCGCGTTCAACGCCACGCTGCCCGGCAGCGAGACCGTGCTGCTGCGGGTCTACCAGGCCGATCCGCTGGCCGACGCCGAGGCGCGGGCGGCCGAGCGGCAGCGCATCGCCAACGCGTACGCGACGCTGGCCCGCATCCCGCCGCACCCGTGCGTGGTGCGCTCGCGCGACTTCTTCGCCATCGACGACGAGAGCCGGTTCGTGCTGGTGCTCGACGACGTCCACGGCCAGGCGCTGCACCTGTCGCCCGGCCGGGGCGAGCGGATGACGCTGGTCCAAGACCTGCTGAGCGGCCTCGCCCACGCCCACGCCCACGGGGTCGT
>DASUCK010000539.1:0-27246 GCA_036276095.1 Nonomuraea sp.
CGAGGATGCCGAGCGCGAGCGCGCAGAAGTAGTACGCCACCTCCTGCTGGTCCAGTTCGGTGGAACGCAGCCGGATGATCGACAGCACCCCGAACAGCCCGAACCCGACCGCCAGCTCCACCCGCTGCACCAGCAGCAGCGAGACCACCGCGAAGATCCCGACGTTCAGCGCCACGTACGCGAACAGCAGGTCCCGCCGGTGGTGGCGCCGGTAGAACAGGCCGTAGGCCAGCACGATGATCGCCACGAGATCCATCACCAGTCCGGTGACCACGTTCGCTCCCTCCGTTGTCTCTTTGCTGAACAGCCTGGAGGGAGGGGGTGAACCGGCGGTGAGGCCCCGATGAGGTGCCTCTCATGCGGCCGGCGCCTCTCGTACGGTCAGGCGGCCCGCATGCGGTACCCGGCGCCGCGCACCGTCTCGATGCGCTCCGGGCCGATCTTGCGGCGCAGGTAGCGGACGTACACGTCCACGACGTTGGAGCCGGGGTCGAAGTCGAACCCCCACACGTGGCTGAGCAGCTGCTCCCGAGTGAGCACCTGGTCGGGGTGCCGGCAGAAGATCTCCGCCAGCGCGAACTCGCGCGTGGACAGGTCGACCGCCCGATCCCCCACATACGCCCGCCTCGTCCGCAGGTCCAGCGACAGATCAGACACCCGCAGCACGGTCACCTCGGGCGTGCGGTCGGCCCGCAGCCGAAGGCGCACCCGCGCCAGCAGCTCCTCGAACGCGAACGGCTTGGCGATGTAGTCGTCCGCCCCGCCCTCCAGCCCCGCCACGGTGTCGCTCACGCTGTCGCGGGCGGTCAGGATGATCACCGGGATGGCGACCTTGGCCTCCCGCAGCCGCCGCAGCACCGTGAACCCGTCGCTCAACGGCAGCCCGATGTCCAGGATGAGCAGGTCGAACCCGCCCGCGCAGGCCAGATCGTACGCCGCCACCCCGTCCCCCACCACGGCGGTCACGAAGCCGTTGGCCCGCAGCCCCTTCTCCACGAAGGAGGCGATCCTGGCTTCGTCCTCGGCGATCAGAATGCGGTTCACCGCACCTCCCACAGCGGAATCGAAATGACGAAACACGCCCCGCCGCCCGGGGCGTCGGTCACGTTGACCCGGCCCCGGTGGGCCTCGGCGATGGATCTGACGATGGCCAGGCCGAGCCCGGCGCCGTCGTGGGCGCCGGTGCGGCCCGCGCCGCGCATGAACCGTCCGAAGATCCGCTCCCGGTCGGCCGGCGCCACGCCGGGGCCGCTGTCGCGTACCCACAGCTCGATCCGCCCGTCGCGGACCGCGGAGCCGACGGCGATCAGGTCGCCGTCCTCGGTGTGGCGCACGGCGTTCGCGACCAGCTGCATGAGCGCCTGCGTGAGCCGCTGGCGGTCGGCCGGCACGCGGGCCTCGGCCACCTCGTCCACCCGCCACCGCCGCTCGCCCAGCGCGCGGGCCTTGGCGACCACGCTGACCGTGAGGTCGGCCAGCTCGACGGTGTCGACGGCGAGGAACCCCGGCTGCTCGGCCTTGGCCAGTGTGAGGAGGTCGTCGACGATGCGGTTCATCCGGTCGAGCTCGTCGGTGACCAGGGCGAGCGTCTCGGCGCGGTCGGCCGGGTCGTCGCTCATGAGCTCCAGGTGGCCGCGGATGACGGTGATCGGCGTGCGCAGCTCGTGGCCGGCGTCGTCCAGGAAGGTCCGCTGGACGAGGAAGGCCCGCTCCAGCCGGTCGAGCATGTGGTTGAAGGTGGCGGCCAGCGCGGCCACGTCGTCGTCGCCCGGCACGTCGAGCCGGCGGGTGAGGTCGGAGGAGTCGCTGATCTGCTCGGCGGTCTGGCTGACCAGCCGCACCGGCGCGAGCACCCGCCCGGCCACGAACCACCCGGCGGCGCCCGCCAGCGCCATCCCGGCGAGCGCCGACAGCGAGATCACCCGGACCGCGTCCACGATCTCCTGGCGGTGCAGGTCGTAGAAGATCGCCACGACGAAGTGGCCGGCGCGCGGGTCGGGATGCACCCTGACCGGGATGACGGCGTACCTGACCAGGCCCTTGGCGCTCTGGTAGCGGTCGTCCCGCACGTCGGTGGCGCGGGACAGCCGGGCGACGAGCTGCTCGTCGGTGTCGAGGCGGACCGGCGGCTCGACACCGGTGCGCCGGTGGATGCCGCCGTCGACGATGGTGAAGAACGTCTCGAACTGGTCGGGGGAGTTGAGCAGCAGGTAGTTGACGAACAGGTCCTCGACGCCGGCGAACCGGCGCCCGCCGGGCTGCGTCGAGGCCGTCGCGTACGCCCGCAGCTTCTTCACCTCGTTCTCGAGCTCCAGGTCCATCCGGTTGTCGAGCCCGGTGATCAGGAACGTCCAGGTCGCGAAGATCGAGACGGACAGGGCGAGGCCGACGACGGCGAGCATCCACCCCACGATCCTGGCCCGGGCGCTCACCCGCATGCGGACCGGCGATCAGTCGTCATCGCCGCCGCCGTCATCGCCGCCGCCGTCATCGCCGCCGCCTCCGCCGTCATCGCCGCCGCCGCCGTCGTCATCGTCGTCGTCGCCGCCTGGCCTGGGGGACGGCTTGACCGGCTCCGCCTTGGTCGTGCGCGGCGCGGGCCGGTCGGCGGTCGTCCTGGCCGGGGTGGCGCTCGCCCCCGCCTCCGGCGTCCGGGACGTGGCGGCTCCGGGAGGCGGCGAGCCCGGCGGCCCCGCTGACGGCCCCGCTGACGGCCCCGCTGACGGCTCCGCGGTCGGCGACCCCGGGAGCCCGTCCGACGGCCCGCCCGACGTCGACGGCAGCGGCGAGATCACGACGGGATCGCCCAGGTCGGGCCCTTCGTCGGCGGCCCGCACCAGCTCCGTCGACAGGAAGCCGGCCGCCGCCACGCCCAGCCCCACGAGCACCACCACCGCCCGATGTTTCATGTCGCCGACCCTGACACCCCCAAAGGAGACCATGCTGAAGCCCGGATGAGAAAGCTCTCATCCGGGCCGGGGAGCAGGTGTCAGCCTGCCACGGACCCGCCCGGCCCGCCGCCGTCTTCCACGTTCCCGTCCGGCACGGCCGGGGCCGCGACCGACGCCGCGAGGTTTGAGGATCGTCCTCAGCGGTACGGTCCCCATCAGGGGGAACATGAAAAAGATCGCCGCTGTCGCAGGACTGGTGGTGGTGACCGCGTTCGGGGGGACCACCGCCGCCGCAGGGGATGGCTTCGAGCAGCACGAAGTGAGCCGGGAGCAGTTCCATACCCTGCTCGCCCAGTGCCGCTACGCCGACACGGGGAAGGCCCGTGCGGAATGCCGTGCGGAGGTCAGGCAGATGTACCGCATCGGCCGAACGGACACCTCCCTCGACTGCCGCACGTTCTCCGGCATCACCGTGTGCGGCACGCTGAAGCTCAACCGGGCCGAGCGCGCCTGCCTCCGGCAATCGGCGGAGCGGGGGCTGTCGTTCCGCCGGGCCGAGGTGGAGTGCTACGCGCTGACATGATCATTGTCGGGGTCGACGGGTCGCGCACCGGGTTGGAGGCCGCCGGCTGGGCCGCCGCGGAGGCGGCCCTGCGCCACACGCCGCTGACCATCGCACACACCGTGACGAAATGGGTGTACGAGGACAGCGGCGGCCCGTACGCCGAGGTCGGCCGGTGGATGCGCGAGGGGGCCGAGACCGTGCTCACGGCCGCCGAGGAGCGCGTCAGGAGGGAGCACCCCGGCGTCGTGGTGACCTCCGAGCTGCTTCCGGGCGACCCCCGTACCGCGCTGATCAACGCATCGGAGGACGCCGAGCTGCTGGTCGTGGGCAGCCGCGGCATCGGCGGCGTGCGGGGGCTGCTGGTCGGCTCCGTCGCCCACGGGGTGGCCGCGCACGCCCACACGAACGTCGTCCTCGTCCACGAGACGCCCACGAAACCGCGCGGGGAGGTGGTGGTCGGGGTGGACGGCTCGCCGGGCGGGCTGCGGGCGCTCGACTTCGCCCTCGCCGAGGCGGCCATGCGGAAGGCGCGGCTGCGGGTCGTACAGGCCTGGGTCTGGCCGCAGCCGAGCGGCTTCGAGCCGGCCGACAGCGACAGCGAACGCGACGCCACGCGGGCGCTGCGGGCCCTGGTGGCCGGGCAGCAGGCCGCGCATCCGGACGTGGAGGTGGTGAGCGAGATCGTCCACGGGCATCCCGTTGAAGTGCTGAAGGAGGCCGGGGCCGAGGCCGACCTGCTGGTCGTGGGGCGGCGCGGGCGGGGGCAGCTGGCCGGGATGATCATGGGCTCGATCAGCCAGGCCCTGCTCCACCACACCCCCTGCCCCCTGGCGGTCGTACGCCGCTGAAACTTACATCCGTTTCCGCAGGTCGCGGGTGCTCCATGGCCGCCCGGCTTCCCGTTCCCCGATCGCGCTCCTACGATCGGCCGAGGCGACGACGGGAGCGCGGACCATGCGGAAGACCAGCGCCATCCTGGCGGCGTTGGCGGCGGTGGCCGCCGCCGTGCTGTTCGTCACGAGCGCGCCGGCCGGCGCGGCCGCGGTCCGGATCATGCCCCTGGGCGACTCGATCACCGGCTCCCCCGACTGCTGGCGGGCCCTGCTCTGGAACCGCCTCCAGAGCTCCGGCCACACCGACGTCGACTTCGTCGGCACGCTGCCCCCGCAGGGCTGCTCGGTCCCGTACGACGGTGACAACGAGGGGCACGGCGGTTTCCTGGCCACGAACGTGGCCGGCCAGAACCAGCTGCCCGGCGGCTCGCCGCCACCAGGCCGGACATCGTCATGATGCACTTCGGCACCAACGACGTGTGGAGCGACATCCCCGCCTCGACCATCCTGGCGGCGTTCACGACGCTGGTGAGCCAGATGCGGGCGAGCAACCCCGCCATGCGGATCCTCGTCGCCAAGATCATCCCGATGAACCCGCCGACCTGCCCGGAATGCGCCCAGCGTGCCGTGAACCTGAACAACGCCATCCCCGCCTGGGCCGCCGCCACCTCCACCGCCCCGTCCCCGATCACGGTGGTGGACCAGTGGACCGGGTTCAGCACGGCCACGGACACGTACGACGGGGTGCACCCGAACGCGGCCGGCGACCAGAAGATCTCCGGCAGGTGGTACCCGGCGCTGGTGGACGCCCTGTCCGGCGTCACCCCTTCGCCGCCGGTGACTCCCAGCGTGACCCCCACCGCCGTCGAGGCGTGCGCCGCCACCTACCGGACGGTCGGCCAGTGGCAGGGCGGCTTCCAGGGCGAGGTCACCGTCAGGAACACCGGAACGGCGCCGATCACCGGCTGGACGGCGCGCTGGACGTTCGCCGACGGCCAGCGCATCAGCCAGCTCTGGAACGGCACGCCGGCCACGGCCGGAGCCGAGGTGACCGTGCGGAACGTCGGCTGGAACGGCTCGCTCGTCCCCGGCGCGACGGCCACGTTCGGCTTCCTGGCCTCGTGGAACGGCGCCAACACCGCCCCGGCGCCCAGCTGCGCCGGGTCGTGAACCGGCGGGCCGCCGTACCGTCGCTCACCCCCGGGACGCCGTGACGACCGGCGCGCCCTCACTGGCCTGCACCAGCACGAACCCCTGACCCGTGAACGCCAGCTGCATGGCCTCCCCGCTCCCCCGCCCGATCAACGCCCCCGCCTTCATCGTCCGGTTGACCCCGACCTGGAGTCCCGTGCTCCAGCACACCGCCGACTGCCCGTCCGCGAACGTCCTTCTTGAACAGCTTCCCGATACCCCGGACCCCTCGTAGTCGAAGTCCATCCGCCCCTGGAACGCGACCATCGAGCCCTGCTTGGCGAGCACCTCGTGCGGCAGGTGCACCCGCAGCATCTTGCTGTTCTCCAGCACGAACCCACCCGGCAGCTCCCCCACCAGATTGCCGAAAACCGAACTACGCACGCCGACCCTTCCCTTCACCCCGACGACTGCACCGAACGACTGCGCTGGCCGCCAGCGTACGGAACATCCGTCACCCGCGCGGACGTCGCCCACGCGGCACCGAACAACGCGAAAAAGGACGCCACGCTTCAAAGGCACCCCGCGGCCGAAAAGCCTCAACATTGTCCGAAGACAACCCGACCGACAGTTGTTTCCAGAAAGGTGACGCAGGTCGAAGGCCGATGTCATGGCCCACTTATGTGTGAAGTCGATCTGAAGCCGCGCCACCTTACGCTGACCGAAAACTTGCCACGGACAGGAGACTCCATGCGGCGTCCTGTTGTCATTATCGCGTTACTTTCCGTCGTCATCTTCGCCGATCTCCTGATCGGACACTCCGCGACCGCCGCCGCCCCGGCGGCGCGCACCCCGGGCGGCTGGTACGCGGAGTTACCCACCGCGTTGAAAGTCTGCGACGGCGGTCAATGGCAAACCGGCCCGGCCACCGCACCAACGGGCGCGATAGTGGTGCCGGCCGGCAACAACAATGGCTTCAACTTCGGCCAGACCGGCAAGACGTACTGGTTCGCCCCGGGCACGCACACCCTGGGCAGCGGTGAATTCGCCCAGGTCGTCCCGGGCAGCAACAGCATTTACATCGGCGCTCCGGGCGCCGTCCTGGACGGCCAGAACGCCAATCGATACGCCTTTTCCGGCACGGCGAGCAATGTCCGCATCGCCTACCTGGAGATCCGCAACTTCGGTCGCGGTATGGACAACAACAACGAAGGCGTGATCAACCACGACTCCGGGACCGGCTGGTTGATGGAGTATCTCTACGCGCACCACAACGACGGCGCGGCCGTGTTCCTCGGGAGCAGCAACACGATCCGCCACAGCTGCCTGAAGGACAACGGCCAGTACGGCATCAGCATGTACAAGCCGCAGGTCGAGGGCGACTCGGCGATCAAGGACATCGTCGTGCACAACAACGAGATCGTCGGCAACAACCAGGACGACTGGGAGACCGAGATCGATGGGTGCGGCTGCACCGGAGGCGTGAAGTTCTGGGACGTCGAGGGAGCCGCCATCACCGAGAACTACGTGCACGACAACCTGAGCGTCGGCCTCTGGGCGGACACCAACAATATCGACTTCCTTTTCGACAGCAACTGGATCGAGCACAACGAGAGCATCGGCATCTGGTACGAGATCAGCTACAACGCCACGATAAGCCGGAACGTCTTCAAGCGGAACGGCTGGGTCAGCGGCAACGAGAACCTGGGCTCGCCGGCGCCCGCGATCTACATCTCGGAGTCGGGCGGTGACACCCGGCTCGCCCACGACACGAGCGGCAGCACCGACCTGAACATCAACAACAATTACTTCGAGGACAACTTCTCGGGCGTCTCGGTCTTCGAGAACACCAACCGCTTCTGCAATTCCAACGGAAACACCAGCAAGACGTACTGCACCCCCTTCGTCACGCCCACCGTGATCCCGGCGCCGTACGACTACGACTATCTCGATCCGATCAACGCCACCCATCCCTGCTACACGTCCGTCGCGAACGAGCCCTATCGCACGGACTGCCGGTGGCGCTCGCGGAACGTCAAGGTCTTCAGCAACGAGTTCCGGTTCGACGCGTCGCACGTTCCGTGCGCGGGAGACTACTGCGGCGCGCAGGCGTTGTACGCCCAGGGCGACAACAACCTGCCCTGGATGCCCTATACGGTGTCGGAGATCCAGCAGGCCGTCATGCACACGAGCGGCAACAGCTTCCGCGACAACACGTATGTCGGCGACTGGAAATTCGCCCAGGGCTGGGGCGACACGATCTCCTGGAACGCCTGGCGCTCAGCGCCGTACAACCAGGACGCGGGCAGCACCCTGAATGGCGCGACGGATCCGCCTCCCGTGCCCAACGCGCTCGACGCCGACACGGCGACGCTCGAAGGCTCGGTGGGCCAGTGGGTCGACTGGTACAGCAGCACCGTCCAACGCGCCTCGAACGCCGCCCATTCCGGCTCCTACGGCTTGCGGATCGATGTCACCGCGGGCGGAGGATGGGGCACGCAGCTGGGCAACTGGCCCGGATTCGCGACGACGGCCGGCAGCAAGCGCGTGAGCGCGTGGGTCCGGCAGGGCACGACCGGAATCTCCGCGGCGACGCTCAGAGTGCTGTGGCTCGACGCCGGCGCGCAGCTTCTCAGGACCGACGAGGTCCCGCTCAGCGGCCTGACCACGAACTGGCAGCAGTTCGCCGCGAACCTCACCGCACCCGCGACGACCGCCACCGTCACGCTGGAACTGCGGAGCGCCAACGGCAGCGCCGGCAACTCGCTCCACCTCGACGACATCGTGCTCTCCGACCAGTAGTCGCGGGCTCAGCGGTCGCATCGTGTGGGCGGGCCGGCACCTCACGGAAAGCCCGCCCACACCCCGCCTCACCGCCTGGTCGCGTACGCCCGCCGCACGGTCTGCTCGACCCAGTTCCCCTTGGTGTCCCAGACCCGGGTCTTCAACCACACGTACCCGCCCGCGGCCGGGTTCGTGACGGTGACCAGGTACCGGCCGGCGGCGGCCCTGGTCACCGTCGCCGGCCGCCAGGTGGCGCCCTCGTCCGTGGAGTAGGTGACGAGCGCGTTCACCAGTTCGCCCGCGCCGTCCGCGCCAGGCCGGTGCCCGGCGTCCAGAAGGAACGGGAACGACGTGTCCGGCGGCGCCTCGTTGTTCAGGTCGAGGCCGAGCCGGAGGTCCAGCTGGATCAGGGGCTGGACGGCGCACGTCGCGGCGCAGCCGTAGCCCCCCGGCACCGTCCCGGTCGGGCGGCGCGAGGTGAACTCCCACGTCGTCTCCGTCCGCGGCGCGAACCGGAACAGCGCCAGGCTCGGCCCGCCCCTCTGCGTCGCGGGGAAGTCGTCGACCGTGGTGAGGCGGTACCGCTCCGGCGTCGCCGCCAGCCGGTAGACCGGGTAGGTGGCGAACGGATCGGTGCCGTCGCGGGGAACCTCCACGCCGTCGCGGTACAGGCGGGTGGTCGTGGTCGCGAAGTACTGCCGCCCGTTCTGCCAGATGGTCACGAAGTGTCCCGGACCGCCGTCCATCCAGTGCAGGGCCGGGACGAACCGGTCGGGGTTCTCGCCGCCCCGGCAGAACGCGCAGTGCCGCACCCAGTCGGGCCCGGTCGTCGCGTGGCCCAGCACCGGGTGGTCCGGTTGCAGGGTCAGCGCCCCGTTGCGCAGCGGCGCGGCGAACCAGCGTTCGCCCGCCCGGCGCGGCTCACCCGGCCGGAACACGTTCTCCGCGAACATGGTCAGGTCCGCGACCGGCCGGCCGTTCCCGTCGAGCGCGCTCTGGGTCGTCCTGCGCTGCCAGGGCACCCGTTCGTCGGCGGGGCCGACGTACTCCGTCCACGCGGCCGGGCCGGTCCAGCTCGTCCTGCGCTGGGCGAGGCTGCCCGGCACCGGCGGGTAGGCGGTCCACTGCTTGGTGAACTGGATGCCCGGTTTGTCCGCGTGGTAGCTGGTCTCGACGGGCACCAGCGCGGCGACGTCGACCCGCCGGACGTGCTCGGCCGGGATGCCGTCGCCGTCGAAGTAGCTCAGGTTGTACATGAACCGCGGCCCGGGCCGTCCGGTCAGCTCGACGAGCACCGGACCGGCCGCCCCGCGCAGCGCCGCGCCCTCCGCCTGGCTGAGCGCGAGCTGGACGACCGGGGTGTTGGCCAGCCCGGCGACCGGGAGCGCGCCGGGCACGTCGACGTAGCTGAGCACGCCCGCGGCACCCGCGCTCGCCGCGTTGGCGGCCGCGGCCCTGGCCGCCAGGACGGTCGCCGCCGTCGGGTCGGCCACGTCGCCCGGATCGGGCAGGGCGACCAGCGCCAGCTTGCCGCCGGCGTCGGCGGCCGCGAAGTCCGCCTGGGTGCCCCGGCCGGCGAACACCAGCGGCAGCGTCCTGGCGCCCGGCAGCGCCCGGCCGATCGTGCTCGCGTCGTAGCCGGGGTGCAGGTGGCTCCCGCCCCGCACGCGGACGGTCAACTGCCGGTCGCTGAGCGTCCAGTAGTCCTGGAACGAGATGGTGCCGCGGCGCGCCGGGAACGCCGGGGTGGCGTACACGTCATAGGTGTCGTCCGCGCCGACGACGAACTGCCACTCGACGAACGACGCGTAGCCGGGCAGGTGCCTGCGCATCGCGACGGTGCGGTCGCGCTGCTCGGTCGGGGTCGGCGTGCTGACGTCGATCCGCACCGCCGCGCGCGCGTCGAGCGTGACCACGCGGCCCTCGCCGGTCACCGGGACCTCCGTGGCCGAAAGTGCCGTCCACCGGTGCCTGGTCAACGTCTCCTCGCGGACCGTGCCGGACACCGAGTAGCTGCCGCGCGGCACCTCGACCGTCGTGTTCAGCGGCACGATCCGCAGCGGGTCGGGGCCGAGGGGGTCGTTGCCCGCCCCCGCGGACTCGTCCAGCACCGCCACGGACCGGTTCGCCACCGGCCGGCCCGCGGAGTCCAGCATCCCGACCCTGATCGTCCCGGTCGGGGTGGGCAGGTAGTAGCTGAGCGGGGTGCGCAGCGCGACCGCGCCGTCCGCGGCCGTCGCGGTGATCTGCCCGCCGTACGCGCCCGCCCCGGTGCGTCCGGGGTCGACCGTGACCATGACGGTCGCCTCGCCGCCCGCGGGCACGGTCACCGTCGTCGCGGCCGGCCGCACCGCCTCCGCCGGCGCTTCGACGCCGTCCCAGCCCCGCACCACGACGTCGAGCTCCAGCGTCACGTCGGCCGGGCCGCCGTTGGAGTACGTCACGGGCCTGGTCACCGGGTCGCCGCCCACGGGCAGCGAGCCGACGTTGAGCGTGCCGGTCGCGGTGACCGCCTGGCCGATCAGCCGGGTGAGGTCGACCCGGCCCGCGCCCTGCTCGTACCACTGCCTGCCGACGTCGCGGGCGGTGCTGACGAGCGCGTCCTTCAGCCGGCTCGACGTCCAGTCCGGGTGCCGCTGCGCCAGGATCGCCGCCGCGCCCGCCACGTGCGGCGTCGCCATCGACGTGCCGGACCCGGTCGTGTAGTACGCGTCCACCGGGCTGCCCATGGCGGTTCCCGCCGCCCGCGCCGCGGTGATGGCCACGCCGGGCGCCACGATCTCCGGTTTGACCGCCGCGTCGCCGAGACGGGGACCCTTGCCGGAGAAGTCGGCGAGGCGCTGCTGCTTGTCCACGGCGCCGACGGTCAGCGCGGTACGCGCGGTGCCGGGCGCGCTCACCGACCGGTTGCCGCCGAGGTTGCCCGAGGCCACCACGAACAGCGCCCCGGTCCTGGCGGTGAGCTCGTCGACGGCCGTGCTGAGCGGGTCGGTCCCGTCGGTCGGCTCGCCGCCCAGGCTGAGGTTCACGATCCGCGCGCCGTGCGTGGCCGCCCACTCCATGCCGGCCATCACCTGCGACTCCGTCGCGGTCTCCGACGCGTCGAACACCTTGGCCGCGACCAGCTTCGCGCCGGGGGCCACGCCCTTGTACCGGCCGCCCGACGCGCTGCCCGACCCGGCGATCGCCGACGCCACGTGGGTGCCGTGCCCGGAACCGTCGGTGACGTCGGGTTCCTCGGTGAAGTTGGCCGAGGCGGTCACCGCGCCGGCCAGGTCGGGGTGGCCGAGGTCGACGCCGGTGTCCACGACGCCGACGGTCACCCCGGCGCCGTCGAGTCCGGCCGCCCACGCGTCCGGCGCGCCGATCAGCGGCACGCTCTCGTCCAGTGCCGGGCGGACGATCCGGTCGAGCGTGAGCTTGGCGCCGCCGGCGAGCGCGGGGGCGGCGGACGACGCGAACGCGCGCCAGAACTCGGCTGCCCGGTCGCGGTCGACCCGCACACCCGCCATGGCGGTGGCGGGCACCGGCACGACCCGGGCGACGCCGGGCAGCGCGGCGGCCCGGCCGGCGAGCGCCGACCGGTCGAGCCGGCCGGGATAGTCGACGAGCACCGGCAGCGTGCCGGACCGCGCGTCGTCCAGCCCGTCACGGACGAGGTCCGCCACGTCGAACAGGGACCGGTCCACGGCCCCCGCCGCCAGGTAGGGCTCGACGTCGGACGGGATCACGTAGAAGTCGTCGCGGTCGCCCACGGTCTCGAACACCACCTGCGCGCCGCCGGGGCGGGGCGCGGCCGTCACCGCCACGGCACGCCTGCCGTCGCCCGCGTCCGCGTACTCGATGATGTCGCCGGTCACCAGCGTCACCCGATGGGTCACCGCGACCGCGCCGTCGCGGGCCGCCGCGGCGGATTCTCGTGCGTCGCCGTCGCCCGCATGAAGTGCGCCGGCCGCGAGGACCGCGGCCATCAGTAACGAGTAGACCTCATGGTTTCCCATCGTTGACTCCGCTCCCTCACAGAGGAGAAGGGTTTGTGCAACCCGGCGTGAGTCGAGTGAAAAATGGATGGCGATCTTTCGTCCATAGCAGGTCGATGGCAAGCTCTGGCATCGCCTGAATTCGCCACCACGCGGAGGTGACGGTGATGCTGCGCCCGGTCGGCGTCGAGGAGTTCGATGAGCACGTCTACAGGGCGCTGCTGCGCCATCCGGACGCCGCGCCGGACACACTGGCGTCCATCGTCGGCGCACCCGCGACCGCGGTCGGGGCGGCGCTCGTCCGGCTGGCCGGGCTCGGCCTGGTCCGCCCGGTCGAGCAGGGGCGTTACAGCCCCAACGACCCGGAGCCGGCGCTGGCGGCGCTCGTGCACCGGCGCGCTGCCGAACTGCACGCGGTACGCGCCGACGCGGCCGAACTCGCCGCCGACTTCCGCGTCGGCAGATTACGCGCCAACCCGGATCAACTCGTGGAGGTGGTCACGGGCACCGACGAGATCTACCGGCGGACGATGGAGCTCTACCAGGGCGCGGAGACCGAGATCATGGCATTCGAGCGGCCCCCGTACGCGGTGCCGCCCGACTTCGACGAGGTGGCCGCCGAACTGCCGCTCCTCTCGCGCGGGGTGCTGCTGCGCGTGGTCTACAGCGCGGAAGCCCTCGCGGCGCCGGAGAAGTTCGACCGGGTGCGGGCACTGACCGGACACGGCGAACTGGCCCGCACGCTGCCCGAGCTGCCGCTCAAGCTGATCATCGTGGACCGGCGGGCCGCCCGCGTCTCGCTGAGCTCCGACGCGTACGCCACCCACAGCGTGGCCATCGTCCAGTCGTCGGGCCTGCTCGACGCGCTGATGGCGTTGTTCGAGGCGTACTGGGCCCGAGCTCACCCGATCGGCGGCGGCGTGACCGCGACCGGGCTCTCCCCGGCCGAGGCCAGGGTCCTCGCCATGCTCGCCGCCGGCTTCAAGGACGAGGCCATAGCCCGCCACCTGCGGATCAGCATGCGCACGGTGGGCCGCCGCGTGGAGCACATCCTGGCGAGCCTGGACGCCGCCACCCGCTTCCAGGCCGGCGCCCAGGCCGCCCGCCGCAACTGGCTCTGAACCGGGCACCTGGGCAGGGACGTCCGCCCGCCGCGCCGGGCCGAACCATGGACCGCAGACATCCTTCCGCGCGTCCGGTGCTGCCGGCCGCCGCCGCGACAGTCCCGCGGGAAAAGCGCACCCCTACTTGATCGCGGCCAGGTCCAGGACGTACATCTCGTTCTTGACCGGATAGGTCATGAGGCGGTCGAGGCCGCCGTCGGGTATCGCCAGGTTTCCATCCGCGTCCGGCCGTATGCCGAGGTCGGCGGATCTGCCGCTGTCGACGTCATAAAGCGCCACGACGGGCCGGTTTCCCGGTCCGTTCAACGTGACCTTGAAGAAGCGCTCCAGGCCGGCGACCTCCTCCGCATGGTAGCCGCTCGGCAGTGGGCGCTCCCGGGAGCCGTCGCGGTCGCGGATGAAGCTACGCAGGACGGTCATGACCCGTGCCGTGCCCGGGCACCCGCTCGTGCCGCACTTGATCTCCATTCTGGAGGCGCGGTAGTGGCGTTCCACCTTGAAGTTCCGGTATCGCACCGCCACGCCCGCGCACCGATCGAGGCCGCACCTCACCTCCTCGTCGGCGTTGACCACGGCGTCGCGCCGCTCGCCGGTCTCGACGTTGAGCAGCTCGCGGAAGGTCGACTTTCCGCGGTGGACGCCCACCCACGGCCATTGCAGGATGTGGTGCCGCTCGGCGCCCTTCACCGGCTGCGGCGAGCCCCCGCTCAGCGGCACCCGGTGGACCCCGCCCTTCTCGTAGGCGAAGACCACGTCCGAGCCCGTCACCGTCAGCCCGGTGATGTGGCCCTCCTTCATGACGTTCCCGAGGGGGACGTCGGTCACCGGCCGAGGCCGGCCGCCGGTGACCGGCACCGTCCAGATCCGGGCGGCCCGCGGGCGGCCTGCCTCCTTGTACGACGCCCACCACACGATGGTGCCGTCCCCGGCGGCGACGTCGTCGGCGAAGATCTCCGATCCCTTCGTCGGGGGGATCTCGGCGACCCTCCTGGCCTTGCCGGTGCCGAGGTCGTAGCTCCACAGGAACTGACGCTTCCCGTCGGCGACGCCGGTCATGACCAGCAACGTGTGGTCGTCGAGGAGCAGCTGCGGGTAGTACGCGCGGCCGTCGGGCAGCTTGGCCGGGATCTTGTGTACGGCCTGCGGCCACACCTTCTCGATGGGCGGCGGAATCTTGTCCGCCGGCAGCTCGGTCTCACCGGTCGCGGGGGCCGCGGGGTGCGGCTGGCCCAGCGTGCCGATGGCGTTCACGGCCGCGCCCGCTCCACCGGCCACCAGGACCACCGCCGCGGCCGCGCTCACGGCTGCCGTCCGCGCCCGCCGCCAGCGATGGCGGGACTTGACGGTCGCGGCCAGCCCGTCCGGTGCCTGCGGCGCACGGTGCGCCGCCCCGGAGAGGACGCGGCTCAGCTTGTCTTCCAGGTCGCTCATCGCATGCTCCTGTGGGTCATCGGTGCGGAGGAGAGAGAGGAACGCAGCTTGGCCAGGCCCCGGAAGGCCTGGCTGCGCACCGTCCCGGGAGAGATGCCGAGCACCTTGGCGATCTCGGCGTCGCTGAGCTGTTCGTAATAGCGCAGCACCAGCACGGCCCGCTGTCGGCGGGGCAGCGCGGCCAGCTCTTCCCAGAGGCCGTGTTCCTCGTCGGGAGGGAAGGTTTCGTGGTGAACCCGGTCCGGCGGCTCCCTGGTGAGGTGTTCACGCCTGCGCCGCCTCCAGACGCTGATGTGCAACCGGGCCATCGTGGTTCGGACGTAGCTGTACGGGCTGTCCTTGCGTCTCACCCTCGACCAGGCACCGCACAGCCGCACCAGGGCTTCCTGGACCAGGTCGGCCGCGTCGTGAGGGTTTCCGGTCAGGACGTATCCGTAGCGGAGCAGCGCGTCCGTCTGCTCTGCCACGAAGCCGTCGAAGCCGGGCTCGTCATCCACTGGTCGTCCCTTCAGTAGTCACGTCCCAGACGGTCGAAGGGGCGCAGACGTTGCATCGCCGGGCCGCTGTCACGGCGACCGACCGGAATGCTTCCGGCTGGGGACACTGAACCGTCGCCGCGCCAGGACCCGGCGAGGTCGTGGTGAAGATCGCCGCCGCGCCGGTCACCCTCGTTGACCTCGCGGTCGCGTACGGCTTCTTCCACGCCATCGGGCTGATCAGCCGATCCGAGCGTACCGACCTGGGCGGGGAGCTGGCAGGGAGGGTCATCGCCACCGGCGCCGCCGACGTCGCGGGGCCGCAGGAGCAGGGGCCCGCCCGCACCGCGTCCGGCGAGTTGCCGGCCCGCGTGCACGCGGTCGTGCCGCTGGACCAGGCAGCGGACGGGCACCAGGCGGCGGCCAAGGGCGGGGGGCGCGGTCGCTACGTCCTCCAGCCCTGACCGGCCCGCCCGGTCAGGGCTGGAGGATCGCGGCCGCGCCGCCGGTCACCCGATGAGGTGGGCGGCCGCGGCGGGCAGGTCGAGGTGGCCGTTCAGGCAGCGTTCGGGCTGTCCGTCGGTTTGGGCGGGGGTGCAGGGCCGGGCGGTGGACAGCAGGGCGTCGCGTACGGCCAGGGGGTCGGGGCGGTGGCCGAGGTGGCGTTGCAGGCTGAGCAGGAGCGCCGCCGCCCCGGTGGCCAGGGCCACGGCCACGCAGGTGCCCTTCTGGGCTTTGACCCCGCCGCTGGGGTGGGCCCCGAGAACGGCTTCGCCGAGGGCGGTGAGGCCGTGACCGGCGTAGTGGGGGCCGTGGTTGCTGAAGGAGAACATGGTGCCGTCGGTACGGTGGGCGCCCACGGCCAGCACGCCGGGCAGGATCGCCGGGGCCGCGGAGTTGCGACCGTAGTCGTTGCCGGCGGGGGCGGTGACGAGCACCCCTTGCTCGACGGCGCGGGCGATGGCGCGTTTGAACAGGTCGTCGGCGTCGCCGGAGGCGGTGTAGAAGGCGGGGGTGAACTGGATGACGTCGGCGCCGGCCTGCAGCAGCTCGTCCACGGCCCGCGCCCCGAAGAGGGGGTCGGGGGTGATCGTGTCGTCGATGGGCGGGCAGACGACCAGCCCGCGGCAGCGCGGGACCAGGCCGGGCAGGTTGCTGCCCGGCTGGCCGAACAGCACGCTCGCGGTCCAGGTGCCGTGCTCGGCCATGTGCGGCGACATGGTGACGGCGGGCGGGAACCGCCACGGCTGGAGGGATTGCAGGTCGGCGCCGGTCAGGCTGGGGTGGGACAGCTGAGGCGGGCCGTCGACGACGCCGATGGTGATGCCCGGATCGCCCTGGGTGTGTCGCCACAGCGCCTGGGCGCCGGTGAGGGCCTGGGCCGGGTAGCGCGGTCGTGGTGCGGCCTGCGGTGGTGCTTCCGGCTGCCGGCGGGTCTCGGGCCGCGCCCCGGGCGGGACGCTCCCGGGGCCTGACGCGGTTGTGGTCGCCGGTTCGGAGGCGGAACGGGCATCGGCCATCGGCGGGCTCATTTCGACGGTCGGGCAGGGGCGGGAGGGGTGTCGGGCGGGAGGGGTGTGGGGCGGGCGCCGCGGTCAGGCGGCCGCGAGCTTGGCCTGCTCGTAGGAGGGCAGGGTGAAGGCGGCCGGGTCGTTGACGTTGGTGGAGAACAGCAAGCGGGCGCGCACGCGGGCGAGCTGCTCATCGGTGGCGGCGGTGACGTCCACGATGGCGTACGGATCGGTCAACTGGGTGCGGCGCACCGGGGGCGTCTGCGGGGGACTGCTCACGGCGAAGGATCCTCTCCGTGCGGGTGTCGGCTCGTCGGGAGAGCCGGCTGGATGGGTGAGCTGGCTGGAGTGTGCGGGAGTGGGCTGGGGTGGATGGGCTGGGGTGGGTGGCTCGGGTGGGTGGCTCGGGTGGGTGGGGCGGGCGGCGGTCAGGCTTCGGGCCAGGAGCGGACCTGGCCGATGGTGACCGGCAGCACGTCCTTGACGTCGATCGTGAAGCGGTACACGCGCTTGGCGCGGCGGCTGTTGTCGGGGTCGAAGAAGCGCAGCTTGACGTCCCAGCAGTCGCTGTCCGGGCGGCCGTAGGGGCTCTTCTCCACCGCGATGTTCTCCAGCGCCATGCCCTTGCCGAGGGCTTCCGCGAGCGTCTCGCGGGCCTGGACGGCGTTGGTGGCGGCGTAGTTCAGGGCCCGGTCGCGGCTGGTGGAGCCGAAGTTGCGCAGGTCGTAGTAGATGCGCTGGAGGAAGTCGGCGACCGCGTCGTTGAGCGGGGCCTGGTTGGGGTGGTTGTTGTGCTCGGGCACCCCGCAGTCCACCACGGCCTGGGCCAGGGAGGCGACCGACCAGCCGTACAGGCCTCGGGTGAGGTTGACCTCGATCACCGGCACGTGCTGGCCGTTGAACAGCTTCACGGTACGGCCGGACAGGGTGCCGGGGATGGACACCCGCTCGACGAAGTCGGTGTCGTCATCGGCTTTGAGCTGGCGGTCCAGGAAGTCCACGAGCCGCTCGTACACGCCGGGCCCGTACCCGCCGACCGGTTCGATGGCGTAGACGGGGGTCAGGTCCAGGTTGAGGGTCCAGATCAGCGGCGTCGCCTCCGAGGGGTTGTCGCGCAGGTAGGCCACCATCTGGCGGGGGTCGTACGGATTGGCCGGGAGGTTGTGCCCGTCCACCTCGACGGCGGGCATGAGCTGCTTGAAGGTGTCGCGGCGGGCTTCGGTGCCGAAGTCGTAGCCGAGGGCGCCGAGGGCGTAGACCAGCCGCCGCGCCGACGGCTGGGCCTGGTCGGCGGAGGGCACCACGCCGCTCGGCATCGGTGACGCCGCCGGGGCGGCGGGCACGATCGCCACCGGAGCCGGCGCCGTCGCCGTCGCCGGGGAAGCGGACGCCGGCGGCACGCCCGGGGCGGCCGCCGGAACGAGCGCCTCGCCGGTGGTGCATTCGCAGCCGGCCGGCGCGCTCTGCTGAGAGCCTTCGCAGGACGGGGCCACGGCGGGCGCGGCCGCGTCCATGGGCGCGGGGCCGGCCGTGGCCGGACCGGCCGACGGAGCCGCCGAGGAGGTCGCCGTAGAGGTCGCCGAGGAGGTCGCGGAAGAGGTCGTCACAGCAGTCACCGCTTTCGTGATGTTGAGTGTTCCGTTCAGGTACCGCGCGCAGGCTCCGCCCTGCCCGTCGAGCAGCCCGTCCAGCAGCCCGTCGAGCAGCCCGTCGAGCTGCCCGCCGGGGTCGTCGTGCCCGGTGGCCGGCGCGCAGGGGTCGGCGGTGGCGCGCAGCAACTCGCCGATGGCGAGCGGGTCGGGTTTGCCGCCCTGGCGCAGCTGCAGGCATGCCAGCAGCGCGGCCACGCCGGACACGATCGGCGCGGCCAGGCTGGTGCCGGTCATCCGCGCCACCTCGCCTCCGGGGGAGGCGACCGGGATGTCCTGGCCGGGGGCCAGCAGGCCCTGGCGACGGCTGCCGGGCCCGAAGTTGCTCATCGGCAGCGCGCGTCCGGCCTCGTCGCAGGCGCCGACGGCCAGCACGCCGTCCAGGGCGGCGGGCACGTGGTCGCACAGGCAGCCGTCGTTGCCGGCGGCGGCCACGATGAGCACGCCCTGCTCCTGGCAGCGGCGCACCGCCCGGGTCAGCACGTCCTCGGCCTCGCCGGTGTCGGCCAGCTGCCCGCCGCTGATGTTGATCACATGGGCGCCGGCGTCGGACGCCAGCTCGATCGCCCGCGCCAGGTCCAGCTGCGAGGTGCGCCGCCCCTTGGCGAACACCGGCACGCTGACCGCCCTGCAGCCCGGCGCCACGCCCGGGACCGGGCCGTCGTGCCGGCCGATCAGCACGCTGGCCACCGCGGTGCCGTGGGCCGCCGGGTGTCCGGTGACGTCGTCGCCGGGCCAGAGGTCGCACAGCTGGGTCAGCTTCGCCGCGGCGAAGGCCGGGTGCGTCCGGTCCACCATGCCGTCGATGACGGCCACGGTGATCCGGTCGTCGCCGGTGGTCAGCTTCCACAGCCCGGACAGTCCGGGGATCTGCGGCACCTCGCCCATGTCGCTCCTGTCGCTTCGCGATCGGCTCGTCGCCCGGCCATTCGCCGGGCCGGGGTGAGCGCCCGACGTCCCTGTCGTGGAACGGCGGACGCCGGGCGCTCACTCGTTCACCGGATGATCACCGGTTGTTACTCGTCGCCCTCACCGGCGAAAGGAACCGGGAAAGGCGGCGGGAAGGACTGCTCGACACCGGCGAAGGGGACCGGGAAGGGCGGCGGGAACGACTGCTCGGCGCCGGCCTGGCCGGCCGAGACGACGCCGGTGATCGTGCGCTCCACGGGGGCGGACAGGATGGGCAGGTTCATAGACCTTTCCTTTCTGCTGGGCAGTGATGCCGTGTGCCATCATGACACTACTTAGAGTTACTTTACAGATACAGTGCGTTATCTTCGCTGGTAGCAGAGGTGCCGCGGACGGGTGATCACGCCTGTCCGCCGTGATCGTTTGTCCCTTGCGTCCGGAAATCACCACGACCTAGGCGCGGGCATGCGGCACCGACCGGCCGGCGCCCCCTCCCGGCACTGCGGCGTCCCGGCAACGGGCGGCGAGCCTCAGCGGTCGCCGCGTCGCCTCCCGGCGGACGGCGCGGGGCCGGCCTGCCCGCCGAGGTCGTCGGCCGCGACGATCTCGCGTCTCACGGGTGCGGCGAGGACGGGCATGGCCGGTCGCCGCGAAGAGCCCCGCGACATCTCCGCCGGGCGAGCGCCCGCCGTCTCGGGAATCGCCGCGGCATGCCGGTCGAGCGGCGCATCGCCCGGGACGTGCCCGGGAACGGCTTCAGCTCGCTCGCCCGGCGAGACGTCCCCGGCACCGAAGACGGCGCCGTCGCCGCCTCCGACCAGTCGCCGCAGTTGCCTGATCCTGGACATCGCCCACATCGCGCACCAATTCCCCTCGCTCGCATGGCACCGAGGGAGACGCACGATCTTCCCAATCACGTTCGGTGACCATATGTGAGGTGACGCTACGGAACGTATCCGCAGGCGGCCTCGGCGGATGCTGTCGAGGAAGGGAGAATGGGCTTACGGCAGGCGGCGACGCTCACGCGGCAGCGGCCTCGGGATCGTCACGAGGGGGCCGAAAGTGGCGTGCCGGCAGGCCGGGACATCGCCCACTGTCACCCTGAGTGCTCTTGATGTTGCAACCGGTGGCCGTCACAGTATGAGGCGAACCACAGCCGCAGGCAGTGCCCCCGTCATCCTCGGTCCTCGCCCCGCCGAGCGAGTCCCCGCACATCCGGGAGAACCAGCCGATGTTCCACCGCGCCCAGCCCGTCACCCACTCCGTCGCGGTCATCGCCACCGCTCTGCTCACCGTTCCCGCCGCGGCCGTGCCGCCTGAGCCGCCCGCCGGGCGCGCGGCCGCGTCCGCCCCCCGCGGCCCGCGCGCCGAGGCCACGCCGAGCGGCCTGTACGGGCTGGCCGAGCTGGTCGTCGAGCGGCTCCTGCTGGCCGATGCGGTGGCCGCGGCGAAGTTCGGCACCGGCACGCCCATCACCGATCCGGCACGCGAACGCGACCTGCTGAAGGCGGTCGCCACCCTGTCGGCTCAGACCGGGCTCGCCCCGGCGGCCGGCGTGCGGTTCTTCCGCGCCCAGATCGAGGCGGCCAAGGCCGTACAGCGCGGGCTGCACGAGCGCTGGCGGGCACACCCGCACCTGCGTCCCGCCCGCCGTCCGGACCTGGCCACCGAGATACGCCCGCGACTGGACCAGCTGACGCCCCGAATGCTGCTCCTGCTCGAACAGACCGAGCCCGTCCGCGCCGAGCCGCGCCGATGCCAGCCGATCTTGCAGTCGGCACGACTGGCCGCCGAGAGCCGAGCCCACCTCGACGGGCTCCACCGCCAGGCTCTGCGGACGGCCCTCGCCCCGGTCTGCACGCCGAGCGCGCTCCCCGGCCGGCGCGAGCCGTCACCACCACGCCCGTGACAGAGCCGGTTACCGGACATCGCGCATGAATGGCCGATCCACGGGCGGAAACCCGCGAATCGGCCACAGGGCCGGCTCAGTAGAGCACCGGCGACCGTTCCGCATAGGTCTGGGCGTAACTGTTGCTTGAGGGATAGTACCGGCCGACCATCCATATGCGTCCTGCCACCATGGTCAGCGCCTCTTCGGCCGGGCCGCTCCAGGAAGGCACGTCGGCGCCCCGGACGAGTTCCCACGTGCCGGCGGACAGCCGGGCATAGGAGTCGCCGGCGACGTTCGAGCCGGTGAGCCAGACGTCTCCGTCTGGAGCGATGGTGACATCGCTCACCCTGGTGCCCTCGGTGTTGAAGGACGGCACGTTGACAAAGTCCCAGTGAGCACCGTCGTAGCGCATCACCGCGGCCTTCCCGGTGGTGCCGCCCTCCCAGGTGGTCCAGAGCGTGGCGCCGACGGCGTACGCCTGGCCGGAGGGGGCGATCGCCACATCGGTCAGCCGCGTGCCACTCGCATCACTGTTCGGGGTCTGCACGCGGGTCCACGAGTGGCCGTCCCAGTGCACCACGTACGGTTCGGTCGTGGAGCGGGCGGTGCTGCTGCGTGCGTACCCGACCGCCCACGCGTCGTCGGAGGCGCGGACGGCCACCCCTGACAGCACGCCGTGGCCTGTCTCCGGGGCGGGCAGCGGCACAATCGTCCATGCGTGCCCGTCCCAGTGCTGCGCGATCGGTCGGAACGTGTTCTCCGCGGCGTATCCGACTGCCCAGACGTCGTCCGGCCCTGCCGCGGCGACCGCGCTCAGCTGGTTCGGCGTATTCGTGTCGCCCACGTTCGGGCTGGGGACGATCTGCCAGGAGGCGCCGTCCCAGTGTGTGATCAGAGTGGTCTCCTGAAGGTCGCCGGTCGTGCCGGCCGAGCCGACCGCCCACGCGTCGTCCGGCGCGATCGCGGCGACCGCGTTGAGTGACACGTTGTTCTTTCCTGGCGGGATCGGTACGTCCACCTTTCGCCACGCCGTGCCGTCCCAGTGCGCGGCGAGCGGATACCTGGGCACGTGCGGCCTGACCTCGTACTGTCCGACGGCCCAGATGTCATTGCCGCCGGTGCCCGATACATCCAGGAGCACATTGTGTCCGGCTCCCGGATTCGGGGTGGATATCGGCTCCCATCCCGGTGTCGCGGAAACGGCCTGACCAGACAGCAGTATGGTCGCCGCCACCATCGAACCCACCGCGAATAACCCGCGTGCTCCCATGAGTTACTCCTTTCGTTTGTGCGCGGGGTCGCTATTACGCCGCGGGGCGGGCTCCGCCCGCGCAATCCGCTCCGGCGTCGTCCTTACGTGTCAAGCCGGGCCACAGCGCATTCCGCGCCGTCTCGCTGTGGCCCGACGTTCACCGTATGCCACTGCGCCTCAGCGATAGCTCACAGCTTTTGCGAGGCGGCTCCCGCAATTACGAAGAAGAGCCGACCAATGCGATGCTGAAGGCGCTGACCGCAGATCCTGCCGAAACAGCCTGCGCCCCGGTCAGCCCGGTCACCGGGACGGGCGTGCTGCGATTGACGGTCGTACCGTCGCCCAGCTGGCCGCGGTGGTTCAGTCCCCAGGCCAGTGCCTGCCCCTGCGCGGCCGCCACGATGCTGTGCGAGAGGCTGCCGTTGACGTCGGTCACGCCGGACAGCCCACCCACGTGGACCGGCAGCCTCCGGTCGGCCGTGGTGCCGTCGCCCAGCTGGCCGTAATAGTTGTAGCCCCACGCCCTGACCGTCCCGTCGGCGAGAACCGCCAGGCCGTGGCTGCCGCCCGCGGCGATGTCGACGACACCTTGCAGGCCGGACACCGGCCTCGGGTCCGGACGGCTGGTGAAGGTCCCGTCGCCCAGCTGGCCGTGGGAGTTGCGGCCCCACGCGCTGACCGTCCCGTCGGCGTGCGACGCCATGCTGAACTCGCTGCCGGCGGACACGCCGGTGACGTTCGCCAGACCTTCGACGGGGATGGGGACCCGCGACTCGAAGACATCGTCGTTGCCGAGCTGCCCGCCGTTGTTGGATCCCCAGGCCATGACCGTGCCGTCCCTGGTGACCGCGAGGCTGTGCCGGACGTCGGCCGACACAGACGTGGCATTGGTCAGGTTCAGGACGCGCACCGGAGAGGTCTGCACGACGACGCCCGAGCCGTCACCCAGCTCCCCCGCGCCGTTCCACCCCCATGCCAGTACGGTTCCGTCCGAACGCACCGCCAGGCTGTGGTCGGCGCCGGCCGCGACCGCCACAACGTCGGTGACGCCGGGAACCCGGGCGGGCGTGCGGCGATGGGTGCGTGTGCCGTCGCCCAGCTGACCGAAGGTGTTCTCACCCCAGGTCACGACCGTTCCGTCGGATTTGAGCGCGATCACATGCCCGCGCCCGGAATCGATCGCGACGAAGTCGCTCACTCCCGGGACGGGAGCCGCCACGGGCCGGGACGTGGTGGACCCGTCGCCGAGTTCCCCGTAGACGTTGCTGCCCCAGGCGAAGACACTGCCGGGCGTCGCGGCGTCGGCCGGTCCGGCCAGCCCGAGCCCGCCGAAGGCGATCGCCGCCGCGACCACGGCTATTGTGCGTCGTAACAAAGCCATTTCCTCTCTCTGGAGATCAGGAGCGAGAACGTCACCATACGGGCGGCAGGCGCCGAGGCACCTCTTCGGTAAGGAGTCTGTAATAACTCGGCCCGGATGATAGTCAGGAAGCCGGTCAGGGACATGTTTGGCCGCCCGGCTACCGGTGCCCGCCATATGTCCGCTCCACACCCCTTACTTACTCACCTGGCCGAAAGACCGAATCCGCAATGCGTCAGGGGCCCACGCCATGCCGAAAGGACCGATGATTCAGGTCGTGCCGGCCATAAGACTTCTCGTACTTCCAGTGACATTTCGCGATCATGCTCCACGTCTGGTCACCGGGGGTGTAGCAGGAACACTCGGGTAGGACCGTCGTCTTGCTGCGACGGCCCCTCCTCAGAACCCGCCGTGCGGGACTCGCCCGACGTGCCCATCCCGTGGCAGGCGGTCAGGGCATGATCATTGGGCGATGCCGCGGAGATCGCTCTCTAGACGGCATCGGCCTCCAACTGCCTGATCAGGCGGGCGGCTTGAAGGCGGTCGCGCTGTGCCACGTCAGGGTCGGCGGTCACCGCATGGAGTGCCTGAAGGGCTTCGGTGACGTACTCGGGACCGAGGGCGGCCAGGGCGGACGCGGCGCCGATGACGGGTGGCGGTGCGGTGGCCGGGTCGGCGAGCACCGCGCGCAGGATGTCGGCGGCACCGCTCGCGTGCCGCGAGTCCAGCTGTGACAGAAGGCGAGCGCCGTATACCCGGGTCAGCGGGTCGCTGGCCGTTCGGGTCGTCACCGCCGACAACGCCGCGGCGACGTCGGTGGTGTGCCGCGGTCGCTTCTGCGCCACGTCTCTCAGCCAGGACATCGTGAGGTACGGCTCGTCGGTGCCGGGATCGGCGGCCACCGCGCGCAGCGCGGCGGCGACGTCGTCGTCGTACCACTGGTCCAGATCGGCCACGTTCAGCACCGTGCGGACGCGGGTACAGGCATCCACCCCGGGACGGGCGAGCAGCTGACGCATCACGCCGACAACCCTGTCCCGATGGTCACGGCCGAGACCGTGCAGCGCCACCAAGGCATGCGCTCCGTCGCGAGGTTCGGCGCTGGGATCGGCGATCAGCGAGCCCAGCAACGCGAGGACCTCCCGAACGGCCGCGGGGTCCCGCTGAGCGAGCATGGTCGCCGCCCTGATCCGCTCCGAGGCGTCGGCCGAGTCGTCGATCACCGCGCGGAGCACGTTCACGGCGGCGGGGTGGCCGGCGGACAGCTCAGTGAGGTCTCTGACCGAGCCGAGGATCATGCCTCGCTCCGTGGGTGTCTGCCGGGTGACCGCCCCGAGCAGGACCGCACCCAAGGTGTCGGCGACGTCGGCGGTGTGCCGGGGGTGGTCGCGGGCCAGCGCACGCAAGCAGTGGGTGAGCGGGAACGGCTGAGCAGCGCCGGGGTCGGCGGCCACTGTGTGCAACGCGGCGGTGATGTCATCGTCGTGCCGCCGGTCCAGCTCGGCCAGAGCCTGCACGATACGGACTCTCGGGTAGGCGTCCAGCAAGGCATCGGCCAGGAGCCGCCGGAGCGCACCGGTCGCCTCGCCGATGTGCTGGGGACCGATGTCGGCCAGCGCCCGCGCCGCGCTGACGTTCCGGTCGGCATCTACCGGATGAACGGGGCCGGAGATCATGGCACGCAGGATTCCCGCGGCCTCGGCGGTGTACGGCGGGCCCAGCTCGGCGAGCTCCGCCGCGGCGTTGGCGTCGGGCCGGGGGGTTCTGACCAACGAGGCAGCCCGCCCGGCATCGGGGTCGGACCGGGCGATGTCGGCCAGCACGGCACGCAGGATTCCCGCGGCCTCGGCGGAGTGCCGGCGACCCAACCCGGCCAGAGTCCTCGCGGCATCGACGCGGATGGATGCGTCGCGGCAGGAATGGGCCACTGCCCGCGCGGCGCCCGCGGCCTCATCCTCATACCCCGGTCCCAGCCTGCCGAGGGTCGTCGCCGCGTGGAGCCGGTCGAGGGGGTAATGGCCCGCCAGCACCTCGCGCAGCAAGGCGATCGCCTCAGTCGTGTGCGGTGGGTCCACCTCCAGAAGGCCCCTGGCCGCCTCCGCCCGGCCCTCACCCTCGTGGCCGTCATAATCGCCGCGCGGCAAGTGTCGGAGCAGCCCGACAGCTTCGGTCGTGTACCGGGCTCCCAGCCGGGCCAGCAGCCGCGCGACGCCCACCTGGGTCGGTGGCAGGGCTCCGCTCCGGAGCACGTCCCGCAGCATCTCGGCGACCCGGCCGACGAGGTCGTCGGTGAGACGCGGGGCAAGGTCGACCAGCACCTCTATGGCGTGCCACGCATCCGAGCGGTGGTCCGCGACCACCGCTCGGATGATGTCAACGGCCGACCCCACGTGGAGCTCGTCCGCCTTCGCCAGCACGCCGGCGGCTGACACGCGGGCGCAGACCTCCGTGTCGGGATCGATGACCATCTCTCGCACGATCCGGACGACCGCCTCAGGGTCGTGCACGGCCAGCGCGGTGGCGACCGCCGGGCCGAGGCTCCACGGCCAGTCCCACGCCGCCTCCTGAAGGGCAGCCTCCAGCGTCTCCCGCACCGCCGGGATCCGAGTCCGGGTCGCCAAGTCGAGAAACTCCGCCGCGGCCAGATGCGTCATCCTCAGATCACCGCGCAGCGAATGGCCCAGGCTGGCCACGAACGCGGCGGTGTGCCCCTCGCCCGCTGGCACGCCCTCAACCAGCAGACGACCGGCCAGCCACCGGTACGCCCCCGGCCCGTCTTCCAGCCAACGCAACACAGGCTCGGCATCACGCCGCCGGCAATGCTCGGCCAGCACCGTGATCGACTGCTCGTGCCGGCGGCGCGCCGCTGACCACAGCAGATCCGCCCAGGCCGGGTCCTCGGCATCGAACTCGGGCAGGTCAGTCGCCGCGGACGACGTCATTCACCCATGCTATCCGGGTCGCTCGCGCCGGATCGGCGGTGTGAGGCCGCGAACGACCAGGTCGGACAGCGAGGGCGTGCCAGGCGTCGGCGGCCTCGGTCGCGGCGGGCCCTGCGCTGAGGTGGACATCGCGACCAAGGGCGGCCAGGCGCAGGTAGCCGGGTTCGGGCTGAACGTGGGTGCCGTTCGTCCTGCTTGATGAGGGGGAGTGCGGAGCTGCAGGAGGCTCCCAGCTAGAGATCGATCATGGTCCACAAACTGGTCCACAAGCGGCGAGCTACAACGAGAACGGGCGGACCCGTGAGACTGGAGGCCCGCCCGTACCTGCGATGTTTGCCCTGGTCAGCGGCCGAACCACTGGTCAGGATCGAGTGCCCCGTGCAGTGTGCTGGTTCAGGACATAGGAAACCCATGTCGCAGGACATAGGAAACTTCAACAGAGTGTGTCTCGGGACATAGGCAACTGCCGCGATCAACAGCGTGGGCGGTGTGTCCAAGGCCAGAGTTGTCATCACCG
>DASUCK010000540.1:0-20686 GCA_036276095.1 Nonomuraea sp.
CGGCGGCATCGCGCAGACCGTGGGGGCGGCCATCGTCGCGGAGCCGGGCATGCGGGTGGCCGCCGTCGGCTCCAGGAACCTGGCCAGAGCCGAGGCGCTGGCGGCGCGGCTGGGCGCGGAGTCGGCCTACGACTCCTACGAGCGGCTGTGCGCCGACCCGGCCGTGGACGCGATCTACGTCGCCACCCCGCACGCCCAGCACCTGCCGGTCGCCGAGGCCGCCATCGCCCACGGCAAGGCCGTGTTGTGCGAGAAGCCCCTGGCCGCCACCCTCGACGACGCCGAGAAGATGGTGCGCCTGGCCCGCGAGGCGGGAGTGTTCCTCATGGAGGCCATGTGGATGAGGTTCAACCCCCTCATCCAGCGGATCGCCGCCGACGAGCGCTTCGGCGAGATCCGCTCCGTGCAGGCGTCCTTCGGCTTCCTCCACCCCTACGATCCCGCGCACCGGCTGTGGGCGCCGGAACTGGGCGGCGGGGCGCTGCTCGATCTGGGGATCTACCCGTTCGGCCTGGCCCAGCTGCTCCTCGGCATGCCCGCCGGCCTGCGCGTCACGGGCGCCCTGGCCCCGAACGGCGTGGACGCCGAGGCCGCCGGCGTGCTGCTCTACCCCGGCGGCAGGCACGCTCTCGTGGCCACCTCGTTGCTGGGGAATTACCCGAACGATGCCCGTGTTGTAGGTACTCGGATGCGGGCGGACCTCCAGGCGCCGTTCTGGGCGCCGCAGCGGATCGTCCTCACCGGGCCCGCGATGGAGCCGGAGGAGCACGTGCTCGATCCGGCGGACAACGGGTACGCCGGAGAGCTCCGCGAAGTCCGCGCCGCCACGGCCGAAGGCAGGACCGAGAGTCCGATCATGCCTCTTGATGAGTCCCTTGCCATGATGGGGCTTCTGGCCGATGCTCGCAGGCACCTTGCCTAGCTGGGCTTTTATGCATTTGTAATCCTCTTGCCTCATGTATTACCTTATGAGGCATCTTGAGGCGTATGCCCGGTTTGCCGGGCTATGTCTGACCATCGCACTAAAGATCACAGGATCGTCCTGTGACCGCTGAATCCGCCTCCGGGCGGAACCGGGGACCCATGTCATTTGGGGCGAATCGGCACCACGGTGCCGTAGGGCAGCTTCCACGCCCGAGCCCGTCAGCTAACCCGGTAGGCGGCATGGAAGCAAGGAGTCAACCCCCTCGATGGCCACGTACCGCATCGGCACTGCCGTAAAGACCACCATCGTCCGCGCCCTCCTCGGCGCCGCCGTCCTCGCCTCCGGCTTCGGCGTCCACGCCGCCCACGCCGAGCCGGGCACCCCGCCGGCCGCCCCCATCGCCGCCCAGAACCGCGAGCACAAGACGACCTCCGAAACCCAGATCAACGTCACGGCTGACCAGCTGCTGTCCGTCGCCCGATCCCAGATCGGCGTCACCGAGAACGCCGCCGGCGGCGGCACCCCGTACCAGCAGTGGTACGCCAGCTCGCAGCGCGCCGCCGAGACCGTCGCCCGCGACGGCGGCAACCGCACCGCCTACCTGAACGCCGCCTGGTGCGCCATGTTCGTCTCCTGGGTCGGCGAGACGACCGGCGCCCGCCCGCAGGTCGGCTGGGACGCCTACACCGTCGCCCACGCCAAGTGGTTCGCCGCCAACCACCGCTTCGGCACCGTCGCCAAGCCCGGCGCCGTGGTGTTCTTCTCCTGGAGGGGCAGCAAGAACCTCAAGGACATCAACCACGTCGGCTTCGTGGTGAAGGACAACCTGAACGGCACCATCACCACCATCGAGGGCAACACCGGCAACGGCAAGGTCGAGCAGCGCACCCGGCCGAAGTCGCAGGTCGTCGGCTACGGCTACCCGCAGTACGCCGCCTGACCGCCCGCCTGACCACGCGCGACCTCAGCTTGGCCACCCGCCTGACCGCGGACTCGGCCACCCGCCTGGCCGCGGAGGTCCACGACACGAGCGCGCATCCCGCCCGGGAGGCGCGCTCGTCGCGTTCCGCCGGCGGCTCACCCGCGAAACACGCCGGAACGCGTGGCAACCGGACCCGCCGGGATCGGTGCGTGTGGTCGGGGCGCCATGGTTGCCGACCGTCCCCGTAGAGTGAGCGTCCGCGTTGTCGATCCGGGCCGCGGACGTTCGACGCGTTGGTGCGACCCAGAGGTGCGAGAGGAGACGACGGCGATGAAGTTCATGATCGTGGGCAAGGGTAACCCGGAGATCGAGGCGGGGGGCCTGCCCAGCCCCGAGTACGTCGAGCAGATGCGCGGCTACAACGAGTCGCTGGCCAAGGCGGGCGTGCTGCTGGCCGCCGAAGGGCTCTACCCGAGCTCGCGCGGCGCGCAGATCGCCTACAGCGGCGGCAAGGCGACCGTGATCGACGGGCCGTTCGCCGAGGCCAAGGAGCTGATCGCGGGGTTCTGGCTGATACAGGTGAAATCGCGCGAGGAGGCCATCGAATGGGCGTTGCGCCTGCCGATGCCGCCGGGCGCCGAGGGGACCGCGCTGAACGTCTGGCAGGTGTTCGACCCCTCCGACGCCCCGGACGACACCCTGCCGCCGGGGGAACGCGACCGCGAGCGGGCGATGCGCGAACGCCTCGGCGCCGACACCCCCGACGCCTGATCGGCCCGGAACGCGACCGGGCGGCCACGCCCGGAACACGCGTGAGCGGGCGCCACCGGACAGGAGCGAGGGCGCGCCACGGGGGCGCCGTTCGGCGGGCGGGTTGCGGGGACCTGCGAAGACTGGTCTCATGGGGCCCGTGAGGGCTTCGGACACTCATCGCACCGTCGAGGCGGTCTGGCGGATCGAGGCGGCCCGGCTCATCGCCGGGCTCGCCGGGCTGGTGCGCGACGTCGGCGTCGCCGAGGAGCTGGCGCAGGACGCGCTGGTCGCCGCCCTGGAGAAGTGGCCGGAGTCGGGAGTGCCGGACAACCCGGGCGCGTGGCTGATGACCGTGGCCAAGCGCCGCGCCATCGACCTGATCCGCAGGAACGAACGCCTCCAGCGCAACCTGGCCGAGCTCGGCCACCGCCTGGAGCAGGGAGGGGACGAGCCGCCGGAGGCCGACGAGATCGAGGACGACCTGCTCCGGCTGGTGTTCACGGCCTGCCATCCGGTGCTGTCGATGGAGGCCCGGGTGGCGCTGACGCTGCGCGTGCTGGGCGGCCTGGCCACCGACGAGATCGCGCGGGCGTTCCTGATCTCGGAGTCGACGGCGGCGCAGCGCATCGTCCGCGCCAAGCGCACGCTGGCCGACCGGCGCATCCCGTTCGAGGTGCCGCAGGAGGCCGAGCTGGCCGGCCGGCTGGCCGCCGTGCTGGAGGTGATCTACCTAATCTTCAACGAGGGCTACTCCGCCACGGCCGGCGACGACTGGATGCGCCCGGTCCTGTGCGAGGACGCGCTGCGCCTGGGCCGGGTGCTGGCCGGGCTGATGCCCGCGGAGCCCGAGGTCCACGGCCTGGTCGCGCTCATGGAGCTGCACGCGTCCAGGTCGGCCGCCCGCGTGGGCGCGTCCGGTGAGCCGATCCTGCTCCTCGACCAGGATCGCGCCCGCTGGGACCGTCTCCTCATCGGCCGCGGCCTGGCGGCGCTGGAGCGGGCCGAGCGCCTCGGGGGCGCGCCGGGGCCGTACACGCTGCAGGCGGCGATCGCCGCCTGCCATGCCAGGGCCGTCACCCCGGAGGACACCGACTGGGAGCGGATCGCCGCCCTGTACGAGCAGCTGGCCAAGCTCGCCCGCTCCCCCGTGGTCGAGCTGAACCGCGCGGTGGCCCTGTCGATGGCGTACGGCCCCGCGGTGGGCCTCCGGCTCCTCGACCAGATCGTGGACGAGCCGTCCATGAAGGACTACCACCTGCTTCCGAGCGTCCGCGGCGACCTGTTGTTCAAGCTTGGCCGCCGCGCGGAGGCCCGGGCCGAGTTCGAGCGCGCCGCCGCCCTGACCCGCAACCTGCGCGAACGCGCGCTCCTGGAGCGACGCGCCGCCACCTGCTGACCACCGACGTCCCGCGCGCCGCCCATCCGCTCCCGCGCACCCGCCGGGCCGTGGCCATGTCTCTCCCCGTTTCCCCGCCGGTTTCTCCGCCGACCGCACGCCCGGCCGGCCCCGTGCGTGCATCCGGCCCGCGGGGACCGCCGGAGGTGCCCGGAGGGAGCCGGTTGCCGTACGGGCGACATGCCCCGATGCGACACCAAACGTGCCTCTTGAGGTGGGAGCGCTCCCAACCCTCTCTTTGCGGCATATATACAGAAGAATCCCGTTTCCCAGTTACAAACCGCACCATTGGTAACGGTTGCGTTTCGCGGGATTGACGTGCAGACCACGCAAGTGCACCCTTTGTGGGAGCGCTCCCAAACACTCCCACCGCGGCTGAAGACGCACCGCGGTGCACTCCCCCAACATTCACCCGAGAAGGGGTTCAGCATGATGATCAGCAAGCGTCGCGGCGGTCTGGCCGCGGCCTCGGTGCTCGCCGCCGCGGCGCTCACCGTCGCGTCCTGCGGTTCCGGCGGCACCACCCAGTCCACCGGCGCTCCGGCCTCCTCCGGGGCGGCCCAGCCGGTCACGATCCGCGTGCAGGTCTTCGGCGGCGGCGCGAACTTCGGCTACAAGAACGCCATCGCCAAGTGGAACGCCGAGCACAAGGACATCCAGATCAAGGAAGAGCACCTCACCGACCAGTTCGAGCAGCAGTACTGGCCGCAGATGATCCAGTGGCTGCAGGCCGGCAGCGGCGCGGGTGACGTGGTCGGCATCGACGAGGGCGGCATGGGCCTGGCCAAGGCGCACCCCGAGTGGTGGGTGGACCTGAAGGAGCACGGACTGGAGTCGCGCAAGGCCGATTTCCCCGCCTGGAAGTGGGAGAACGGCGTCACGGCCGACGGCAAGCTGTTCGGCCTGGGCACCGACATCGGCGGAATGAGCATCTGCTACCGCAAGGACCTGTTCGAGAAGGCCGGACTGCCGACGGAACGCGCCGAGGTCAGCGCCCTGTGGCCGACCTGGGACGAGTTCATGAAGGTGGGCCAGCAGTTCCAGTCGAAGGTCAAGGACACCAAGTGGGTCGACGGCACCAACACCCTCTACCAGGTGGTCCTTTACCAGGAGGCGGCCAAGGCCGGCAACGTCATCTACTTCGACCAGCAGAACAACCTCATCGTCGACAAGAACACGGCGGTGAAGAACGCCTTCGACTTCGCCCAGAAGATGAGCCAGCAGGGCCTGACCGCCAAGCTGCGCAACTTCACCGACGAGTGGGCGGCGGGCACCCAGAAGGGCGCGTTCGCCACGCTCGGCTGCCCGTCCTGGATGCTCGGCGTGGTCAGCGGCAACGCCGGCGACGCGGGTAAGGGCAACTGGGACGTCGCCTCCGTGCCGGGCGGCGGCGGCAACTGGGGCGGCTCGTGGCTGGCCGTGCCCAAGCAGACCAAGTACCCGAAGGAAGCGGCCGTGGTCGCCGACTACCTGACCCAGGCGACGACGCAGGCCAGCGTCTTCACCGACTTCGGCAACATGCCGAGCAACACCAAGGCTCAGCAGGATCCGGCCGTGCAGGGCGCGAAGAACGAGTTCTTCGACGACGCCCCGATCGGTGAGATCTTCGCCAAGTCCGCCTCCAGCCTCCAGCCGGTCTTCCTCGGCGTGAAGCACGCCCAGGTCAAGAACGCCATCGAGTCGGTCATCCAGGGCATGGACGACGGCTCCGTCCCGTACGACAAGGCCTGGCAGCAGCTGGTCGACGACGCGGTCAAGGCCGCGGGCTGATCTCCTTCGCCCGGCCCGCGACCAGCGGGCCGGGCACGTTGCCGCCGAAAGGTCTGCTATGAGCCTCGACACCCTCCCGCGGGCGACGCGGAAAACCCACCGCCGCGAACGCCCGCCCGGCCGCCGCTGGCGTTCGCGGTTGGACGTCAAGGCGATGCCGTATGCCCTGGTGTCCCCTTACTTCATCCTGTTCGCCGCCTTCGGCCTCTTCCCCCTGGGCTTCACCCTCTACTACTCGTTCTACGACTACGACCTGGCCGGGACCACCGAGTGGACCGGGCTGGGGAACTACACCGCGCTCCTCGGCGACGACGACTTCTGGCGCGCCGTCGTCAACACGATCGGCATGTTCGTCCTGGCCACCGTCCCGCAGATGCTGCTGGCGCTGTTCCTGGCCAACGCGCTCAACAAGCGGTTCAGGTTCCGGCTGGCGATCCGCATGAGCGTGCTGCTGCCGCTGGTCACCTCGGTGGTCGCGGTGGCGATCGTGTTCACGCAGCTGTTCGCCCGCGACTGGGGCCTGGTCAACTACATCCTGGGCTGGTTCGGCGTGGACGCGACGAACTGGCGGGCCGAGCGCACCCCGTCCTGGATCGCCATCGCCACCATGGTCGACTGGCGCTGGACCGGCTACAACGCGATCATCTTCCTGGCCGGCATGCAGACCATCCCGAAGGACCTGTACGAGGCGGCCGCCATCGACGGCGCCTCCAGGCGCCGGCAGTTCTGGCAGATCACGCTGCCGATGCTGCGCCCGACCATGATCTTCGTGGTGCTCAACTCCACGATCGGCGGGCTGACGCTGTTCTCCGAGCCCACGACGTTCTACAACGGCAACGTCGACGGCGGCTCTCAGGGCCAGTTCCAGACGGTGGCCATGTTCATCGTCAAGGAGGCCTTCCGCGAGTTCGACTACGGCTACGCCTCGGCGGCCGCCTGGCTGCTGTTCCTGCTCATCCTCATAGGCGCGGCGATCAACTTCATGTTCGTGCGCAGGATCGGGGGCACGAAATGACCACCTGGTCTCCGACCGTCCTCACCAGGGTCATGCTCGGCGTGGCCGTCTTCCTGTCGGCCTTCCCGCTGTACTGGATGCTGGTGATCGCCTCGCGGACGAACGCCGACGCGGTGGCGACGCCGCCGCCGTTCCTGCCGGGCGGGAACCTGGGCGAGAACATCATGGCCGTCCTGAACAACCCGGACGCCAAGTTCCTGCTGGGCCTGACGAACTCGGTGATCGTGGCGACCACGGTGACCGTCTCCGTCGTGATCATCTCGACGCTGGCCGGCTTCGCCTTCGCCAACCTGACCTTCAAGGGCAGGAACCTGCTGCTGGTGCTGGTGCTGCTGACGATGGCGGTGCCGCTGCAGCAGATGGGCGTGGTGCCGCTCTACCGGCTCATGGTGGAGCTGGAGTGGACGGGCACGCTCCGGGCGGTCATCCTGCCGTACCTGCTCAACGGGTTCGGCGTGTTCCTGATGACCCAGTACACGCGGCAGGCCGTGCCGATGGAGCTGGTCGAGGCGGCCAGGGTGGACGGCGCGGCCACGCTGCGCATCTGGTGGAACGTCGTGCTGCCCGCCGTGCGTCCCGGCATGGCGGTGCTCGGCATCAACACGTTCATGCTCATGTGGAACGACTTCATGTGGCCGCTGATCGTGCTCAACCACGACAACCCGACCGTGCAGATCGCGATCACCTCGCTCAACCAGCGGTACTCCACCGAGTACTCGCTGATCTTCGCGGGGACGGCGTTGTCGATCATCCCGCTCATCGCGGTATTCGTCGCATTCGGCCGCCAGATCGTCGGCGGACTCATGGAAGGTGCGGTCAAGGCGTGACGACACAAGAGGAACAGACGCGTGCCGGGCTGCGCTTCCCTGCGGGCTTCGCGTGGGGCGCGGCGACCTCGGCGTACCAGATCGAAGGCGGCGTCAGCGCGGACGGGCGCGGCCCCTCCATCTGGGACACGTTCACCAAGACGCCGGGCCGGATTCTCAACGGGCACCACGCGGACGTGGCCATCGACCACTACCACCGGTTCAAGGAAGACGTGGCGATCATGGCCGAGCTCGGCCTGTCGGCCTACCGCTTCTCGGTGTCCTGGCCCCGCGTCCAGCCGACCGGCTGCGGCCCGATCAACCAGAAGGGTCTCGACTTCTACCGGCGGCTGGTCGACGAACTGCGCGAGCACGGCATCGATCCCTGGCTGACCCTCTACCACTGGGACCTCCCCCAGGAGCTGGAGGATCGGGGCGGCTGGCCGAACCGCGACACCGCCTACCGGTTCGCCGAGTACGCCGCCGCCGTGCACGAGGCGCTGAAGGACAGCCTCCACACCGTCAGCACCGTCAACGAGCCATGGTGCGCCGCGTTCCTCGGCTACGCCTCGGGCGAGCACGCCCCGGGCCGCCGCGAGCCGGAGAACGCGATCAGGGGCGCGCATCACCTCAACCTGGCCCACGGCCTGGCCGTGCAGGCGATGAACGCCCGGCGGGTGGGCGGCTGCGTCAACCTGTACGCGGTCGACCCGGCCACCGACAGCGTCGAGGACCTCGACGCGGCGCGGCGCATCGACGGCCTGCAGAACCGGTTCTTCCTGGACGCGCTGCTGCTCGGCCGCTACCCCGAGGACGTGCTGGACGACCTGCCCGGCGACAAGGACTTCATCCAGCCGGGCGACCTGAAGATCATCAGCGCGCCCATCGACGTGCTGCTCGTCAACTACTACAGCCGCTTCACGGTCTCGGGAGCACCGGGCGGCAAGCAGTCGGCGGCGGCCGCTCCCACGGACGCGGGGTCGCCGTGGGTCGGCAGCGAGCACGTGTCGTTCGTCAGCGCCGGCCTGCCGGTGACCGCCATGGGCTGGGAGATCGACGCGAGCGGCCTGGTCGAGATCCTCACCAGGGTGGCCCGGGAGTACCCGCCGGTCCCGATGGTGGTCTCGGAGAACGGCGCCGCCTTCGACGACGTGCTCGACGGCGGCCGCGTGCACGACCGGGAGCGGCAGGCGTACGTGGAGGCGCACCTCGTCGCGTGCAAGGAGGCCATCGACGCGGGCGTGCCCCTGGAGGGCTACTTCGCCTGGTCGCTGATGGACAACTTCGAGTGGGCGTGGGGGTACGGCAAGCGGTTCGGGCTGGTTCACGTGGACTTCGAGACCCAGGAGCGGAGGCTGAAGGACAGCGCGCTCTGGTACTCGGAGATCATCCGGCAGAATAGGCGTCATGAACCGACCGACTCTTGAGGCTGTCGCGGCCCGGGCAGGTGTGGGCCGGGGCACGGTGTCGAGAGTCATCAACGGCTCGCCCAACGTCAGCGCCAAGGCCCGGGAGGCCGTCGAGCTGGCCATCCGCGAGCTGGGCTATGTGCCCAACCGGGCGGCGCGGGCCTTGGTGACACGCCGTACGGACACGGTGGCGCTGGTCGTGTCCGAGTCGCAGTTCCGGGTCTTCGACGAGCCCTACTTCGCGGGCACCATCCGCGGCATCGGGTCGGCGCTGGCCGAGACCGGGTTGCAGCTCATCCTGGCGATGGCCCGCACCCCGGAGGAGCACGCGCGGCTGGAACACTACCTGACGGGGCAGCACGTCGACGGCGTGCTGCTCCTCTCGCTCCACGGCGCCGACCCGCTGCCGGGCCGGCTGGAGGCGATGGGCGTGCCGACCGTGCTCGGCGGCCGCCCCGTCGGCCTCGACCCGTTCAGCTACGTCGACATGGACAACCGGGCGGGGGCCCGGCAGGCGGTCAAACACCTGCTGGGCCTCGGCCGCACCGCGATCGCCACGATCGCCGGCTCCCAGGACATGGGCGTGGGCGTCGACCGGCTCTCCGGCTACCGCGACGCGCTGCTGCCCACGGGCCTGCCGGAGCTGGTGGCCTACGGCGACTTCTCCGAGCGCAGCGGGGCCACCGCGATGGCCGAGCTGCTGGAGCGGCATCCGGGGCTCGACGCGGTGTTCGCCGCGTCCGACCCGATGGCGTTGGGCGCGATGCGGGTGCTCAAGGCGGCCGGCCGGGCCATCCCCGACGACGTGGCGGTGATCGGGTTCGACGACTCCAAGGCCGCGCAGAGCGCCGACCCGCCGCTGACCACGGTCCACCAGCCGACCGAGGCCATGGGCCGGCAGATGGCGCAACTGCTGGTGGCCCGCATCAACGGCGAGGAGCTGCGCCAGCCGGTCGTGATCCTCGACACCCATCTCGTACGCAGGGCCACGGCCTGAGGCGACGGCCCGCCAGGGAGGAGTTCCGTGGACAGCAGGACCAAGCGCCGCTTATCCGCCGCCGAGCTCGACGCGCTGGTCCGGCGGGCGCTGGGCACGGGAGTGGCCGGGTCGACCGAGCTGACAGACGGCTACGCCAACGCCGTCTGGCGGCTCGCCCTGGAGGACGAGCGGGAGGTGGTGCTCAAGCTGTCGCCGCCGCCCGACCTCGACCAGCTCAGCTACGAACGCAACCTGCTGCGCGTCGAGGCCGACGCCATCGCGCTGGCGGGCGCGGCGGGCGTCCCGGTGGCGGCGCTCCTCCACGCCGGCTACGACGATCCCGTGCTGGGCGGCGACTACCTCCTGCTGGCCGCGCTCGACGGCGTGTCGTGGAACGGCGTGTCGTGCGGCGGCGTCAAGCCCGACGCCGAGGCCGCGCTGCGCCGCGAGCTGGGCCGCCACCTGGCCAGGTTCAACTCGGTGACCGGCGAGGTGTTCGGCTACCCGCACGCCGGCATCGTGGGCGCGACCTGGCGGGAGGCGTTCCTCGCGATGGCGGCGGCGCTGCTCGGCGACACCGAGCGCTACCCGACGCCGCTGCCACGGCCGGTCGAGGAGATCGCGGCCGTGTTCGGGGGCGCCGCGCCCGTGCTCGACGAGGTGACGACGCCCCACCTGGTGCACTTCGACGTGTGGGTGGGCAACGTCTTCCTCGACCTCGGCGGCGGCAGGCCGCGGATCCAGGCCATCATCGACCACGAGCGGGCGTTCTGGGGTGACCCGATCGCCGAGTTCGTCACCCCGACGATCTTCGATGAGCTGCGTGAGAACGACCCGCTGCTCCTCGGATACCGCGAGGTGACGCCGCTGGAGCTCACCCCGTCCGCGCTCACCCGGCTCGACCTCTACCGCGCCTACCTCTCCCTGATCCTGCTGATCGAGAACGGCCCCCGGCAGTACCCCGAGGAGGAGTACGCCGGGGTCCGCGAGCGCGCCTGGACATCGCTGGACGCCGCCCTCGACCGCCTCGCAGGCGCCTCCCTCGGCGCCCTGGGGTAGCCGGGCACACCGGCCGGACCCTCCCCCGCACCGCCGCGCGATCAGGCGGCGGGCAGCCTGGTGAGCAGGATCGGCTGGGTGGTGGGGCGCTGGGAGCCGCCGGCGGGTTCCACCGTGAGCGCCACCTTGTCGTCCTCCTTCAGCGGCGTGAGCAGCATGGGGGTGGTGACGCCGGCCTCGGCGCGGGGCAGCACGCCGGCGGGACGCGGGCCGTCGGGGCCCATCAGCCACAGCTCGTACGCGCGGGAGGCGGGCAGCGCGGGCAGGCCGGAGGAGGTGAACATCATCCGCCCGGCGGAGCGGGAGATCACGACGGTGCCGGTGCCGCCCGAGGTGACCGGCTGGCGGACCGTACGGGCGTCCGGGGCGGCCAGGACGGCGGTCACCTGCTCGTTCCACGCGGCCAGCTCGCCCAGGTCGCGGCGAGCGTCGAGGGCCACCGCGCCGAACGCCACCGCGGCCGCCGCCGACACCGCCGCCAGCCCCACCACGGCCCTCGACGGCCCCCGCCGTCTGAAGGGCACGACGTCCGCCGCGCCGCCTTCTCCCGTCATCCGGCTCGCGGGCACCGGTGCCCTGCTCCCATGGGGCGCCGGACCGCCCGGCGGCCGGCCTGCCCGGATCTCGGGCGGGCGACTCCCACGGCGACGCCACAGGGTCGGGCTCTCGTCGGGTCGCCCCTCCGGCATGTGAGACGGGCGGCGCGTGGCGTGGGCGGCTGTGAGCAGGCGTGCGCGGAGCGGGGCGGGTGGTGGTTCGGCCACCGCCTCCGCCAGTCTGGCGGCCGTCTCCCGCAGGCGCCGCACCTCGGCTCCGCACCGCCCGCACGCGCGCAGGTGCTCCTCGAACAGCACCCACTCGGCGTACGGCAGCGCGTGCACGGCGTAGGCGCCGGAGAGGGTGTGGAGGTCGTCGTTCATCGTCCACTCCCACGGTGAGAGGCGGCTCACGCATGTAATACGCAGGCTCGGGCACGTCGGATGGCTCCGGGCCTTGCTCATTTCGGAGGATGTGCGACAATCTCACCAGGTGATGAATTATGACGTGTGTGATAGCGGGCGGCGGCCCCGCGGGCGCGATGCTCGCCCTCCAACTCGCCAGAGCGGGCGTGGAGGTCACGCTCCTGGAAAAGCACGCCGACTTCCTCCGCGACTTCCGGGGCGACACCATCCACCCCTCCACGCTGCAGGTGCTCGACGAGCTCGGCCTGGCCGGCGAGCTGCTCAGACTCCCCCACAGGAAGCTGTACGAGCCGCACCTGGTGACCGACGCCGGCGAGCTCGTCCTGGCCAGCCTGCGCGAGCTCCCCGGCCCCTACAACTACGTGGCCTTCCTCCCGCAGTGGGACTTCCTGAACACGATCACCTCGGCCGCCGCGCGGTACCCGGGATTCCGGATGCTGATGCGGGCCGAGGCGTACGACCTGATCCGCGAGGGCGGCGCGGTCCGCGGGCTGCGCTACCGCGACGCGTCCGGCGAGCACGAGATCAGGGCGGACCTGACGGTCGCGGCCGACGGGCGCCACTCGGTGCTCCGCCGGCGAGCGGGCCTCGTGCCCGAGGAGCTGGCCGCGCCGATGGACGTCGTCTGGTTCCGGCTGCCCTGCCGGGACGGCGACCGCGAGGACACGTTCCTGCGCGTCTCCCGGGGTCACATGATGGTGGCGATCAACCGGGTCACGTACTGGCAGCTGGCGTACCTCATCCCCAAGGGCGGCTATGACCGCCTCGTCCGGGCCGGCATCGGCGCGCTGCGCGAGCCCGTCGCGTCACTGCTGCCGTTCCTGGCCGACCGGGTCGGCGCGATCGAGGGGTACGACGACGTCAGCGTGCTCACCGTCGCGATCAACCGGCTGCGCCGCTGGCACCGTCCGGGGTTCCTGTGCATCGGGGACGCCGCGCACGCCATGTCGCCGGTCTTCGGCGTGGGCATCAACCTGGCCGTGCAGGACGCGGTCGCGGCCGCCAACCTGCTGGCCGGCCCCCTCAGGGCCGGCGCGCCGATCCCCGAGTCCGCCCTGCACCGCGTGCAGCGGCGCCGGATGTTCCCCACCCGGGTCACCCAGGCGGCCCAGCGCGTGGCCCAGACCGTGCTGATCAGCCGGGCGCTGCGGGGGCGGTTCGACCCGGCCCTCGTGCCGCGCGCGCTGTCGCGGCTCCCGCTGTTCCGGCGGGTCGGGCCGCGGTTCCTCGGCACCGGGGTGCGCCCGGAGCACGTGACCACGCAGGCGGCGCGTCCGGCGGACACATCGTCCGGCGGGTAAACAACGGGACGCCGTGGCCGGGGCGAATGCCAAATCGTGGACAACGGGGTCGGTAAGGGCGGGCCGCGTGGAATACCCTCGTATCTCGTGAGCAGCAATCTATTGGATCTCGATTCCTGGCGAGCCCTCCCCGCGGCGCAACAGCCGGACTGGCCTGACCGAGGCGAGCTCGACAAGGTCGTCGACGAGCTCGGCGGCCTGCCTCCGTTGGTGTTCGCCGGCGAGTGCGACCAGCTGAAGGACCAGCTGGCCGCCGTCGTCCGCGGCGAGGCTTTCGTCCTGCAGGGCGGCGACTGCGCCGAGACCTTCACCGGCGCGACCGCCGACAACGTCCGCAACAAGCTCAAGACGCTGCTGCAGATGGCGATCGTGCTGACGTACGCCGGCAAGGTGCCGGTCGTGAAGATCGGCCGGGTGGCCGGCCAGTTCGCCAAGCCGCGTTCGAAGCCCACCGAGACCCGCGACGGCATCGAGCTGCCGGCCTACCGGGGCGACATGGTCAACGGTTTCGAGTTCACCGCCGAGGCGCGCAGGCCCGATCCGGGGCGGCTGCTCAAGGCCTACCACTCCTCCGCCGTGACGCTCAACCTGGCCCGCGCGTTCGCCAAGGGCGGCTACGCCGACCTGCGCCAGGTCCACGCCTGGAACCAGGACTTCGTGGCCGAGTCGCCGGCCGGGCGCCGCTACGAACGGCTGGCCAGGGAGATCGACCAGGCGCTCGCGTTCATGCGCGCCTGCGGCGCCGACCCGGAGGAGTTCCACACGGTCGAGTTCTACTCCTCGCACGAGGCGCTGATCCTCGACTACGACCGCGCGCTCACGCGCATCGACTCACGCACGGGGCTGCCGTACGACGTGTCGGCCCACATGGTCTGGATCGGCGAGCGCACCCGCCAGCTCGACGGCGCGCACGTCGACTTCTTCGCCCGCATCCACAACCCGATCGGCGTCAAGCTCGGCCCGACGACCACGACCGAGGAGGCCCTGGCGCTGGTCGAGCGGCTCAATCCGGCCAACGAGCCGGGGCGGCTCACGTTCATCACCCGCATGGGCGCCTCCAAGATCCGCGAGCACCTGCCGCCGCTGGTCAAGGAGGTCACCGCCGCGGGGGCGCAGGTGGCGTGGATCTGCGACCCGATGCACGGCAACACGTTCGAGGCGCCGAGCGGGCACAAGACGCGCCGGGTCGACGACGTGCTCGACGAGGTGGCCGGGTTCTTCGAGGTGCACCGGGCGCTCGGCACGCATCCCGGCGGCATCCACATCGAGTTCACCGGCGACGACGTGACGGAGTGCGTGGGCGGCGGCCACGGGATCGTCGAGGGCGACCTGTCCACCCGCTACGAGACCGCCTGCGATCCGAGGCTCAACCGCGGCCAGTCGCTCGACCTGGCCTTCCGCGTGGCCGAGCTCTACCGCGGCTGACGGGTCGGCCCTCCGCGCACCACCAGATACCCAAGACGCGTGAGCCCCGCCGGACGGCGGGGCTCACGTGCGTCCGGCCGCTCAGCCCTGCTGGGCCTTCTTGAGCTCCTCGGCGAGCTCTGCCCTGATCCCGTCCATGTCGAGGGCCCGCACCTGGCGAATCAGGTCTTCGAGCGCCGGCGCCGGGATCGCGCCGGCCTGGGCGAAGACCACGATCCCGTCGCGGATCGCCATGAGCGTGGGAATCGAGCTGATGTCGAAGTTCTGGGCGAGCAACTGCTCGGCATCGGTGTCGATCTTGCCGAACGTGATGTCGGCGTGCTTGTCGGACGCCTGCTCGAAGATCGGCCCGAACTTCTTGCACGGCGGGCACCAGTCGGCCCAGAAGTCGAGCAGGACGATCCCCTTGTCGGCGATGTCGTTGAAGTTCTTCTCGGTTACTTCGATGGTCGCCACAAGTGGCTCCTCGCTCGTCGGTCGTCGATGATCATGTCGTTGTCATGGCGTTGGCGGACGCCATGCCGCGGGTCATGAGGTAGAACCGCTACCCGCGTACAAGCATTCCAGCATTGCCGGTGCGCGCGAGGGGGACGCTTCCCGCCGAATCGGAAACCGTCCCCCTCGCGGAAGGGAGGCTCCTAGCCCTGACCGCCGGGGAGGCTCAGGCCGAGAACCACCGGGTCGTGGTCGGAGGAGCGGAAGGCGTCCGGCCGGTAGAGGCCGGGCGGGTTGAACTCGGTGTTGTAGTCGAGGATGCGCGGCTCGTCGGCGTTGACGTGCCAGATGGTCGCGCCGGTCACCCGCTTGCGCAGCTGCCCGCCGACGTAGGCGTGGTCGAGCTCGCCGGCCAGCCCGTCGAAGGAGTAGCTGTAGCGCAGGCGGGCCGGCACGTACGTCTTGGTCACGCTGGTCAGGCCGCCGGCCTCGATCGCGTCGATCGGGTCCTCCTCGCCGTAGGCGTTGAGGTCGCCGAGCACGATCGGGTTGGGCAGGTCCTCGTCCTGGAGGATGCCGAGCAGCGCCTCGACCTGGGCCACGCGGGTGGGGTTCCAGCAGCCCTGGCCGTCGCCCTGGTCGGCGTCGGGGCCGCTGTCGGGGCAGGAGCCCTTGGACTTGAGGTGGTTGACCACCATCGTGAACGGCTGGCCGCCGCCCTTCCTGCGGAAGGTCTGGATCAGCGGCGGGCGGCTGAACACCGGGTCCCGCGACGCCTTGGCCGCGCCGGCCGGGGTGAGCGTACCGGGCTTGTAGATGAGGCCGACCTGGATGGCGTCCGTGCCGGGGTACGGGTGCGCGAGCGCCGCGTACGTGCCGGCGCCGACCTCGGCGTTGAGCGCGTCCACGAGCGCCCGCAGCGCGGTCTGGCCGTTGTTCTCGACCTCCATGAGGCCCACCGCGTCGGCGTCCAGGCCCTTGAGCGCGGCCACCAGCTTGGCGAGCTGGCGCTGCTGCTCGGCGGCGTCGGTGGCGCCGCGGGAGCCGAGCGTGGTGAACCAGTTGAGGGTGTTGAACGAGGCCACCCTGACGTTGCCGCCCACCGGGGACGGCCTGGCCTGGCGCGGGTTGGCGTCCTGGTAGGCGATCGGCGCGGTGGGCTGCAGGCGGTAGTCGCCGAAGCCGTAGCCGAGCACGCCCGTGACCCCGGTGGCCTCGGCGCCGGTGCGGACGACGGGCGGCAGAGTGCCCGGGTTCTCCCGGTTGGAGCCGTCGTCGACGAGCAGCGAGCGGCGGGCGTCGAACGCGGGGTCCACGCCGGGCCGGTCCGTCGGCTGGTAGAGCCGCCCGTGCGCGGACAGCGTGACCTCGCCGTACCGGCCGAGGTTGTAGTGGTCGCTCACGGTCAGCCGCTGCGGGAAGGTGAGCAGCATGTTCTCGACGGGCTCCAGCCCGTCGGAGGGCAGCTGGTACGGCTGCGCCGCCACGCTCCCGGTGCCGCACACGTCCACGGCGGTGACCGGAGACAGCTCGGTCCACCCGTTGAACTCGACCGCCCGGCCGGTGACCAGCACCCGGTCGCCGACCTTGACGTCCTTGACCGACTCCCGCGCGAACGCGAACAGGCCCTCGGAGGTCCGCGGATCGGCGTCGGGGCTCGGGTCCTGGAGGAAGAAGCCGCTCAGCTGGTCGGTCCGCTGGAAGTCGCCGGTCACGACGCCCTCGACCCGTACGGTGCGGCCGGTCAGCGGGGTGGCGTCGCCGTCGCCCTGCACCTGCGCGACCCGGTGGCTGGCCGGGGTGTCGCAGGGGCCGGCGGGGGTGGCCGCGGCGGGGGTCGCGGCGAGGGTCACCACGGCCACGGCAGCCAGGGATGCTCGGGATAAAACACGCATACCTGGCACCTTAGAGGCATTTTCGACCGCATATTTCCACGTAAAAGTGGATAGAACATTAAAACATCGAACCTTGACAGCGCCCCTCGCGGGTATGACCCAGTGCATGGACTGGGTCACCTGCGCGTATTCCGCTGCCTGCACCGGGATCGCCGGCCGGTCATCCGGCCTCTGCCTCGCCCACCAATCGCCCGACCAACTCGCCGGGTCGCTCGCCCAGCTCTCCCCCGGCCGCCTCATCGACCTGCGCGGCACCACCGTCACCAGCGACCTGCTCGCCAGAGTGCTGGAGGCCACCGGCGACCGGCCCGGTCGGGCGCGGCTGGACCGGGCCAGGTTCACCGGAGACGTCCGGCTGTCCGGCGTGACGTTCACCGGCGACGTGTCGCTCGACGGGGCCAGGTTCGACCGGCTGGCCTCGTTCTTCGGCGCCCGCTTCGAGGGGAACGTCTCCCTGGCGGGCGCCCGGTTCGCCCGCGAGCTGTCCTTCCACGGCGTCACCGTACGCGGGCACGTCTCGCTCGACCGGGCCGTGATGGCCCGCGACGCCCTGTTCGGCCAGGCGGTCTTCGGCCACGGGCTGTCCTGCGAACGGGCCAGGTTCGACGGGTACGCCGCCTTCGACGGCGCCCGGCTCGGCGACGGGGCCGCGTTCCGGGGGGCACGGTTCGGCCGCACGCTGTCGTTCCGCAAGGTCAGCGGGCCGGCCGGGTTCGAGGCGGCGCACTTCGCCGGCGACGCTTACCTGTCGGCCACCGGCCGGCTGTCGGCGGCCCGCTCCCGCGCCGACGGACTGCTCGACGTGTCGGTCGCCCGGTGCGGGGTGGACCTGCGCGGGGTGGAGGTGGCGGGGGTCACCACGGTCCGGCTGACCGACTCCCAGGCCGATCTGGAGGGTGCCGTGCTCCGCGGGCCGGCCACGGTGAGCGGCCGCGGCCTGTCCACGCTGACCTCGCTGCGCCAGGTGGACGCCGCCGACCTCGTGTTGTGCGGGCTCGACCTGTCGGCGTGCCGCTTCGCCGGGCTCGCGCACCCGTCAGGGGTCCGGGTCAAGGACTGCACGTTCGCCCTCACGACGCGGGGGATGCGGGTGAGCCTGCGCCGGCCGATGCTGCGCTGGTTCTCCCGCCGCAGCGCGCTGGCCGACGAAGGCGCCCTGGGCGGCGGCCCGCCCGACCCGGACGCCACGCCCGACGGCCTGGCCGCCCTCTACGCCGGGTTACGCCCCACCGACCGGGCCACCTCGGCCGACTTCGCCTCCGCGGCCCTGGAGATGCGCCGCCGCGCCGCCCACCGCTGGTGGCCGCGGGTGCCCTGGCTCCTGTACGGCAAGGGCCCGCGCACGGGCCGGGCGGCGGCCTGGTTCGCCCTCCTGGCCATGCTCGCCGCGGCCGCCGCCCTGTGGACCTCCACGCTCCACGGCACGGCCACCCATCGCTAGCATCATGGCAACACCTCGTGGCCTCTGAGCCGGCGCCGCCGCTGCTGCCCGCCCTGCTGGCCGCCCTGCCAGCCGGTCACGCTGTGTCGGCGCTGAGGACCGGCACCACGGGACGGCGGGCCGCCCAGTAGGCGGGCAGAGCGGTGAGCGCCACCGTCACCAGGAGGGTCGCGAGCGCCGCGATGAGCATCGAGGAGACCGGCGCGAGGACCGCGTTTCCCGGGCTGAAGGCGGAGAACACGCCGATGCCCAGGGGGACGCCGATGACGGCGCCGGGCAGGCAGGGCAGGAGCTGGGCGATGGACAGCCCTGCGGAGACCTGTGCGGGGGTGGCGCCGAGCGCACGCGCGACGGCCAGGCTGGGCCGGGCTTCCATCGCCGTGGTCCAGGTGAACGCGATGGTGTTCACCACGGCCAGCGCGATCAGCAGGGCGGAGACCGCGATCAGCAGGTGGCCGGCGTTCTCGGCCCGCAGGTTCGGCAGGGCGGTGGAGCCGTTCAGGCCGTAGCCCGTCGACGACTGGACGGACAGGGACAGCAGACCGGTGAGCGTGATCAGCGTGGTGGCGGTCGAGCACGCCTGCAGCACCACCCGGCCCGGCCGGCGGGCGGTCAGCCGCAGCCCGAGCAGGAACGGCGTGGGCAGCAGCGCGGACAGCGCGGTCAGCCACGGGCGGCGCCGCGGCCGGTGGGCGGCGTCGGCCAGGGCGGCGACGGTCGCGGTGCGCAGGGCCCGCAGCGTCGGACGCGACGCCGACAGCACCGCCACCGCCACGGCCAGGACGGTCGTCGCGGCGACGACGGAGCCGGTCGGCCCGCCGACGTCGCCGATCCTGCTGGCGGTGGGGCTGGACACGACCGGCACGGTCAGGCGCGCGATCGCCAGCCCCAGCACGTCGGCCAGCAGCGCCACGGCCAGGTACTCGGTGAGCAGGACGGCGGCGATCAGACCGGGGGTAGCGCCGACGGCCTTGAGCAGCCCGGCCCGCCGGCTCTGCCGGACGGCGCGGCCCGCGGCCAGCGCCGCCACCCCGGTGACGGCCAGGAAGCTGAGCAGCCAGCTTCCGAGCACCAGGATCGGCTGGGCGCCCCTGAGGATGACGGCGTCCTGCGCGGCCTTGAATTGCCAGGAGTGGAAGGTGATCCTGACGTCGGAGCCGCGGTGGGCGTGACGGAAAGACTCGGCGGCGGCGGGGTCGCGCAGCTTGAGGTCCATGGCCGTCGTCACCGGCAGATCGTGGGAGGAGGCCAGGGACCGGGCGTCGGAGCGGGTCATCCAGGCCAGGCCGGTGTAGTCGGACGGGCCGCCGCCCGGGCCGATCTGGGCCGCCCAGGGGTAGATGGAGGTGGCGGCGGTGACGGCGATCCCGACGACGGGGTACGACCGGCCGGCGATGGTGACGTCGTCGCCGACGCCGATGCCCAGCGCGGTGGCGAAGCCGCGCTCGAGGACAGTGCCGCCGGACCGCACCCACTGCCCGGACGTCACCAGCGGCCGGTTGAGCGCGCCGGGCTTCTGGGCGAAGCCGTGCACCACCACCGGGGACGACGTGGCGTCGCGCGTGCTGAGCTCGGCGTAGACGATGCGATAGGGGCCGTGGTGGCCGACCACGTCGGAAGCGTCCGCCAGCTCGGCCAGAGCCCGGGTCACGGCGGGGCCCGCGTCGCCGGAGAGCGCCACCACATCCGGCCCGGCGGTGGCCGCGCGGGTCTGCTCGTACAGCGTCCGGCTCGTGCCGCTCAGGGCCAGGCCCAGAGCCAGAGCGGCGGTGGCGGCGGTCACCGCGAACAGGAGCATCGCGACCTGGGACGGGTGCCGGCGAACGTCGGCGAGCACCAGGCGCGCGACGAGCACGATGGAGCCCATGCCGTTCAGCCCTCCAGCCCGATCAGGCCGCCGAGCCCGCGCGGGTGGGAGCCGGCCAAGCTGGTGTCGTCGACGAACATCCCGTCGCGCATGGAGATCAGTCGGTCCGCGCCGGCGGCGACGCGCTCGTCATGCGTGACGATCACCAGCGTCTGTCCCGCCGAACGCAGTTCCTCGAAGATCCGCAGCACGTCGAGGGTGGCCGCGCTGTCGAGGTTGCCGGTCGGCTCGTCGGCCAGGACGACGAGCGGCTGGTTGGCCAGCGCCCGGGCGATGGCCACCCGCTGACGCTGCCCGCCCGACAGCTCGGAAGGCAGGTGCCGGGC
>DASUCK010000541.1:0-8875 GCA_036276095.1 Nonomuraea sp.
AGCGCCGCCGCCCGCGCCGCCGGCCTGGCCGCGAACGTCACGGCCGCCGCCGCCAGGTGGAGGGTGATGGTCACGAACACGTCGGCGAGCGCGTGGGGATCGTCGGTCAGCATCCGCTCGTCGGCGAACGCCGGCACCTCCACCCCGGCCGCCCGCAACCTCGCAGGCGAGGCCAGCAGCCCGTCGTTGTCCTTGACCAGCAGCCTCATCCGCTCCCCCTGGAAGACCAGGGCGAGATTCTGCTGGTGCGCCTCCAGCGCGACCCCGTACCGGACGAACAGCCGCACGTTCCACCGGAACAGCAGCCGAAGATACCCGGGGATGACGTCCCCGAGCCGGTCGAGCACGCCCGGCCCGTTGAGCGCGGCCACCGGCACGACCGTCCCCTCCGGCAGCCTCCTGACCATCCAGGCGAGATACTCGTGGTCGGTGTGGCCGAAGGTCTGCTCGTCGGCCACGATCACCTCGGGGTCGGCCAGCTCCCGCAGCAGCAGCTCGGCCCTGGCGCCGTCCGCGAGCGTGCCCGGCCTGATCGAGCGCCGGTTCCGCGCCCCGAGCGTGCTGATCGGCAACGGCAGCTTGAGCTGCGTCCGGGCGTCGAGCTCCACCGTGCGCATCGACAGGGTCGGACGCACCCGCGTCCGGGCCTCGTCCAGCACCCGGACGCCGTCGATCTTGCGCACCTCGTCGGCCGTCAGCGGATGCACGGGAAACAACACCGCGTCCGGCCCGGCGTCCGGCCCGGCGTCCGGCCAGGGCCACTCGGCGGCGGAGCCGGGCATCAGCGCCCGGCGCGGCACGGCCGCCCACCGCAGCTCGAACGACGGCCCGAACTCCGGCGCGTACGCGAGCAGGTCGTCCTCCGACGCCCCGATCCGCGCCCGGGACGTCGGATAGACCGGATGGTCCACGAACGCCGCCAGCGTCTCGTACGACGGCCCGCCCGCCAGCACCCCGGCCGCGTGCGCGTCGTGCAGTTCGAGCGCGGACAAGGCGGCCAGGCACTCGTCGAAGAACGCCGCGACGCCTTCGGAGTCGGCCGGGTCGGCGACCTCGGCCAGCGTCTCCAGCACCTGCTCCAACCCCAGCCGCTCGCCCGCCGCGACCACGAAGTCCTGGAACAGCGCCCCGGGCGCCAGCCGCACCCACCGCCCGTCCGCGAGTGTCATCCCCACGCCGTCCTTGGTCCTGGTGACCCGCGCGGCCAGCCCGCCGTAGTCCTCCCGCAGCAGCGCGTCGAGCACCCGTGCGGCCAGGTACGCCTCCCGCGCGCTCATTCGACCACCCACGGCCGCGCCGCCCGGTACCCGGCCACCGCCGCGTCCACCCGCGCCCGATCAGGACCGACCGCCCGGATGACGCCCAGGTAGTCCCGGTTCGTGTGGGTGAGGGGGACGACGTCGCCCACCTTCCGCAGCGGCCCGTGCCACAGCCGCACGTCCCCGCGTACGACGTGCTCGCGCTCCGGCGCGCTCCTGATCGTCCCGGCCCGGTCGGCGACGACGCTCACCGCGCAGCCGTGCCGTGTCCCCGCCGCTGTCCCCGCGGCTGGCCCCGTCGCCGCCCCCGCCTCCGTGGGCGTCGGAGGCGGCAGCCGCTCGCCGAGGTGCACGCGCAGGATCCACTCGAAGATCGGGACCCCGAGCAGGTCCCCCAGGAGGAAATCGCAGTGATCCCCGATCGCCCGGTAGTTCACCTCGACGATCCGCGGCCCGCGGGCCGTGCGCACGTACTCCGTGTGGCACGCCCCGAACCCGGCGCCCAGCGCCCGCAGCGCGTCGAGCACGTGCGCGACGTCCTCCTGCGGCGGCGCCGCCCAGTCGAGCCGCTCCTCCACGAAGTGCGGCAGCGGTCCCAGCGTGGTCTCGAACCCGCCGAGCACCCGCACCTCGTGCCCGTCGCCGAGCGTCTCCAGCGTCCGCAGCGGCCCGTCCAGGTACTCCTCCACCACCAGCGCCTCGCCCGGGCGCCGCCTCCTGGCCGCGGCCACGGCCCCGGCCAGGTCGCGTTCGACGAGGACGACGTCCTCGCTGGCCACACCCTCCCTGGGTTTCAGCACGACCGGACAGGGCACGCCGTCGGGCATCGGGTCACCCGGTGCGAGCCGTACCGACCCGACCTGCTCGACCCCCGCCCCGAGGAGCCTGCGACGCATCAGGAACTTGTTCTTGGCGGCCACGCACGCCCGCCAGTCCTTGCCCGGCAGCCCGAAATAGGCCGCCGCCAGCGCGGTCTCGGCCTGCAGGTGGTCGGAGTTGGAGAAGATCGCGTCGGGCCGGCCGAGCTGCTCGATCGCGTCGATCAGGGCACGCGGGTCGCGCACGTCGCACGCCACCGCGTACGGATGCCGCTGCGGCCGGTCCGTCAGGATCGTCACCTCGCAGCCGAGCGCGCGGGCCGCGGGCAGGAAGCCGTCCGTCACGGAGTCGGTCGGCTTGAGCGCGGTCAGGTAGAGCCGCAACGCGAAGGCACCCCCGAAGAATCAGGTAAGGCTAACCTAACTCATTGATCTTAGCTCCGGGGAGACCCACCGAGGCCCGGTTTCGTCAATCGGGGGCTAACCACGAGGTCATAGGATGACATGGGATTCAGGAGGGGGCGGCCAGTGGAGACCACCGCGGAAGAGCAACTCATCGGACCCCTGCTACTCGCTCGCGGCACCATCGACAGATCATCGTCGCTGCGTGCCGACGAGGGGTGGCTGCGGGGGGCGTGGTCCGACCCCGCGACCAGGGTGCTGGTGATCGACAACGGTCACACGCTGGTGCGGCGGGCCGGCGATGAGGTGCGGGCGGTGCTGTTCGATCCCGGCCAGGCGCCTGCGGGGCCGCGCTACCTGCTGGGCGCCGAAGACGGGGTCGCCTACTTCGCGGTGGCCGCGCCGCTGCCCGGCGTCCCCAAGGGCGAGGTCAACGGCCGCGTGGCGTTCGCGACGAAGCTCGCCGACGCCCCCGAGGGCACCCCCGTGGCGGCGGGGCTGCGCGAGGTCGGCGCCCTGCTCGGCGACCGCGACGCGGGCCTGCTCGTCCACGCCGTGGCGCTGGAGGCCTGGCACTCGACACACGAATACTGCCCGCGCTGCGGGTCCCGCACCGACATCCAGGCGGGCGGCCACGTCCGGGTCTGCCCGCGTGACGCCAGCCAGCACTTCCCGCGCGTCGACCCGGCCGTGATCATGCTGATCCGCGACGAGCGCGACCGCTGCCTGCTCGCCCGCGGCCCGCAGTGGCCGACGGGCCGCATGTCGATCCTGGCCGGGTTCGTCGAGCCGGGGGAGTCGCTGGAGCACGCGGTCGTCCGCGAGGTCGCCGAGGAGGTCGGCATCACGGTCGTCAACCCGCGCTACCTCGGCAGCCAGCCCTGGCCGTTCCCGCGCAGCCTGATGCTCGGCTTCTTCGCCGACGCCATGACCACCACCCTCACGGTCGACCAGGAGGAGATAGCCGAGGCCCACTGGTTCTCCCGCGAAGACCTGGTCGAAGCCCTGCGGTCAGGCGCCCTCCGCCTCCCGCCCCCGGTCTCCATCGCCCGCCGCCTCATCGAGACGTGGTACGGCGGCCGTCTTGCGGGAGACTGGTAGACCCTTCCCCAGGTCTCAGCGGCCGTCCATGCCACGAGCCCCCGGCCCTCACGCCAGGGGCTCGTGCCGTCGGGAACGTCAGGCCGCGCTCTCCAGCAGCAGCTTGACCTCCGTCACCGACGGATTGGTCCGCACCACCCGGCCGTCCGGGGTGTCGATCGCCACGGTGGGCACCGTCCGGTTCCCGTCGTTGACGCTCATCACGAACTCGGCCGCCGACGGGTCCCGCTCGACGTCGATCTCGACGAAGCTGATGCCTTCGCGGGCGAGCTGGGCCTTGAGCCGCTTGCAGGGGCCGCACCACGTAGTGCTGTAGACCGTGAGCGCCATGTCAGATGATCCCTCCGAGGTCAGGAGTTCCAGCGCTCCGTGCAACAATGCGCCCTGCCGGGTTAATCCCCCCGGCTATCCGATCCGCTCCAGGATCCACGCCTGGACGCGCTCCGCCACCCCCGGCTGCCGGTACAGCGGCGTGCTGTGGTTGACGCCCGGCTGCGTCACCACCGTCACCGGCACCCCGACCTGGCTGAGCATCAGCTTGAGCAGGTGGCTCTGCGTCGGCGGCACGAACTCCTCCTCGGAGTGGATGGCGAGCATCGGCGCGTCGTTGCGGCTGGCGTGCCAGGCCGCCTCCATGCTGGCCCACACGCGCGAGCACTTTCCCTTGGGCGCGCAGCCGCCGGCCAGCTTGATCGCCGCCTGGCGCAGCTTGCGCTTGTTGAGGTCGGTGGTCTTCTCCCCGTCGGCGTACGCCCGCAGCGGGGAGATGATCGGCGACAGCCCCACCACGCCCTTCAGCCCGTTGATCCCGTCCCCGTACGTGCCGACGGACGCCGCGATGTGCCCCCCGGCGGAGAATCCGACCACCACGTAGTTCTTCGGGTCGAACGCCCACCGGTCGGCGTGCTTGCGCGCCGTCGCGATCGCCGTCAGCGCGTCGGTGCGCTGCGCCGGCCAGGCCGCGTCGCCGGACAGGCGGTAGTTGAGGTTGAAGACCGTGTAGCCGAGCTCGGCGTAGCTGCGGGTGATCTCCTTCATGTAGCGCTTGTCGCCGCTGGACCACCAGCCGCCGTGGATGAGGAAGATGCCGGGCCGCTGCATGCCGTCGGCAGTCCACCAGACGTCCATCTGCTGGCGCCTGTGCGGGCCGTACGCGATGGTCTCCGTGCTGAGGCCGCCGATGCCGTCGGAGGTGACCGGGTTGCTGACGGTGGGGCCGGGCGTGGGCTCCTTGGCCGTCGCGTTGGCGGCGACGGGAGTGAGCAGCACGGCAGCGAGCGCGAGAGCACCCACGTGAACCGCAGTTCGCACGGCCCTTCCTTTCCCCCATGCAGATGGTCGGCCCCATTGTGGGGGAAGAGACCAGTTCTTTGCACCTCGTTGACGAAGAACGCACGACCGGGCGCATGTTGTCAGAATAGGGTGCGTGGGCGCCAGTGCTGGGATGATGACGTTGTGACACATGTGGACGACGTGCTGGCCGGCCTCGACCCCGAGCAGCGCGAGGTCGCCGAGGCGGTGCGCGGGCCGGTGTGCGTGCTGGCGGGCGCCGGCACGGGCAAGACCAGGGCGATCACTCACCGGATCGCGTACGCCGTGCACAGCGGCGTGGTCGACGCCCAGAGCGTGCTGGCCGTGACATTCACCACACGGGCGGCGGGAGAGCTGCGCCAGCGGCTGCGCGGGCTCGGCGTGCCCGGCGTGCAGGCGCGCACGTTCCACGCCGCCGCGCTGCGGCAGCTCACCTACTTCTGGCCGCGGGTGATCGGCGGCGCGGCGCCGTCGGTGATCGAGTCGAAGCTGCCGGTGCTGGGGGAGGCGTCCCGCCGGATCAGGAGAAATCTGGACCGGGCCGAGCTGCGGGACGTCGCCGCCGAGATCGAATGGGCCAAGGCCACCCAGATCGGCTTCGAGGACTACGTCGCCGCCGCGCTCAAGCACCACCGCACCCCGCCGGTGCCGGTGGCCGACGTCGCCGTGCTCTACGAGGCGTACGAAGACCTCCGCCGCGAGCGCCACCTGATCGACTTCGAGACCATCCTGGAGCTGACCGCGGCGGTGATGACCGAGCACCAGGAGGTGGCGGCGCAGATCCGGCAGCAATACCGCCATTTCGTCGTCGACGAGTACCAGGACGTCAACCCGCTGCAGAAGCTCCTGCTCGACACCTGGCTCGGCGGCCGCGACGACCTCTGCGTGGTCGGCGACCCCAACCAGACGATCTACTCCTTCACCGGCGCGACCGCCCGCTACCTCACCGGCTTCGCCGTCGAACACCCGCGGGCCGCCGTGATCAAGCTCGTCCGCGACTACCGTTCCACCCCCCAGGTGGTCGACCTGGCCAACCTCGTCATCGCCAAGGGCGCCTCCCGCCACCGCCATGAACTCGTCGCCCAGCGTCCCGACGGGCCCGCTCCCGTCTTCACCCCCTACGACGACGAGCAGGGCGAGGCGCAAGGGGTGGCCTGGGCCATCAAGAAGCTGATCGACCGGGGCGTCCCGTCCCGCGAGATCGCGGTGCTGTTCCGCATCAACGCCCAGTCGGCCGCCTACGAGGAGGCGCTGTCCAAGGCCGGCATCCCCTACCTCGTGCGCGGCGCCGAGCGGTTCTTCGACCGGCCGGAGATCAGGCAGGCCGTCGTGCTGCTGCGCGGCGCCGCCCGGTCCTCCTCGGGAGAGCCGCTGGCCCCAGAGGTCCACCACATCCTGGCCGGCGTCGGCCTGACGCCCCAGCCGCCGAAGGGCGGTGGCAAGGCCAGGGAGACGTGGGACTCCCTCAGGGCCCTGGCCGATCTGGCCGAGGACATGGCGGCCGACGGCGCCGACCTGCCGGTGTTCGTGGAGGAGCTGCAGCGGCGGGCCGCCGAGCAGCACGCCCCGCCCGTCGAGGGCGTCACCCTGGCCTCGCTCCACGCCGCGAAGGGCCTGGAGTGGGACGCGGTGTTCCTGGTCGGCCTGACCGACGGCATGGTGCCCTACTACCAGTCGGAGACGCCGGAGCAGATCGAGGAGGAGCGCCGCCTCCTCTACGTCGGCATCACCCGGGCCCGTGAGCACCTCGGCCTGTCCTGGGCGCTGGCCCGCTCGCCCGGCGGGCGCAAGAGCCGCCGCCCGTCCCGCTTCCTCGACGGCCTCACCGGACGCGCCGCCGGCCCGGCGCCCAAGGTGGCCCAGCGGGAGCGCCGTACGGTGGCGGCCCCGGTGAGCTGCCGGGTCTGCGCCAAGACGCTGGTCACCGCGGCCGAGCAGAAGCTCGGCCGGTGCTCCTCGTGCCCGGCCGACTACGACGAGGCGCTGCTGGAGCGGCTGAAGGCCTGGCGCACGGCCACCGCCAAGGAGGCCAAGATCCCGCCGTACGTCGTCTTCACCGACGTGACACTGCAGGCGATCGCCGAGCGCGCGCCGGCCACCGAGCAGGAGCTGCTGTCGATCGCCGGCATCGGCCGCGTCAAGATCGACCGGTACGGCGAGGCCGTTCTGTCACTGTGCCGCGGGACGTGACAGTCCCGAAACCACGAGCCGCCATCATCGGACAAGCCGGGCCGCGTTTGGGGGGAAATGCGAGGCACGTCAAACTTGTCGAAGAACCGGCGCGCACAAGGGGGGCGGAGACGTGAACGAGGCGCTCAAGGAACTGCTCGACCTGCTCGACCTGGAGCAGATCGAGCTGGACATCTTCCGGGGAAGGAGCCCCGAGGAGCGCATCCAACGCGTCTTCGGCGGTCAGGTGGCGGCGCAGGCCCTCGTCGCGGCCGGCCGCACCGTTCCCGACGACCGCAACGTGCACTCCCTCCACGCGTACTTCATCCGTCCCGGCGACCCGTCGATCCCGATCGTCTACAACGTCGAGCGGGTGCGCGACGGGCGATCGTTCTGCACGCGCAGGGTCGTCGCCATCCAGCACGGCAAGGCGATCTTCACGATGTCGGCGTCGTTCCACATCGCCGAGGAAGGCGTGGAGCACCAGGCGTCCGCGAGGCCCGTCGTGCCCGGCCCGGAGGCGTTGCCCACGTTCCAGGAGCGCATGTTCGACCTGGTCGGCGACGCTCCGGAGTTTCGCGACTGGCTGACCCGGCCGCGGCCCGTGGACGCCCGCTACGCCTCGCCGCTGACCTGGGAGGCGCACCAGAATCCCGAGCTGATCAGCGCCAGGACGAACGTGTGGTTCCGCTACGACGCCGAACTGCCCGACGACCCGCTCCTGCACGTGGTGCTGGCCGCGTACGCGTCGGACTTCACACTCGTCGACACGATACTGCTGGCGCACGGCATGGCCTGGGGCGTGTCCAACATCATGGGGGCTTCGCTGGACCACGCGATGTGGTTCCACCGCCCCTTCAGGGCCGACGACTGGTTGCTCTATGCTCAGGAGTCCCCGTGGTCGGGGGGCGCCCGGGGGCTGGCGCGCGGTGAGATGTTCACCGCGTCCGGTGACCTCGTGGTGTCGGTGGTGCAAGAAGCGATGATTCGCCCCATCAAGTAGCGAAATCGCAGGTAGAAAATATGTTGCCCCTTCCCGGCTTCCCGGTTTAGGGTCATGGTCAAGCGAGTCGGACACTCCTGTTCCGACGATCCCGAATGGAGGTGAGTCCCAGTGATCAGCATCGTGACGCCGGCCACGCCGTGGCTCGCCTCCGCACGCCGTAACGCGGTGAGGCTCGTCGATGGCCCGGCCAAGCTGCGGCGGGAGAAGTCTGCCCGTAGCCAGGCCGCCGCCTTCCCTGCGGGTGCCCAAGTCCGCACCGTCGTGGCAGGTGTTCCTGTCCACGCAGCTCGTATCCAACTGCCGGCCTACCAGCTCACCAAGGGTGGACTGTGCGGTCCGCAACCCTGGAGGGATGCTCCGGTCATAACCTGACCGGCACTAGCAGCCCCCAGGCCGCGGATCCACAGACAGGATCCGCGGCCTTCTTGTTTTGTCCGTGATCCCGACCACCTACGAGGTGTCCGACCAAGATCAAAGATCGATCGAAGGAGTAAGAAGATGGGGGCGAAGACGATCATGGACCTGATCGACGAAGCCAAGATCCCCTGTCGTACCGACCCTGACCTGTGGTTCGCCGAGTCGCCGGAGGACGTCGAGTTCGCCAAGGCACTCTGCGGCGGCTGCCCGATCCAGAAGGCCTGCCTCGACCGCGCGCTCGAGCGCGAGGAGCCGTGGGGCGTCTGGGGTGGCGAGCTGATCCTCAGGGGGACCGTCGTTCCTCGTAAGCGTCCGCGTGGGCGTCCGCGTAAGCACCCGGTCGCTGCCTGAACACCGCACCACCCAACGAGCGAGAAAGCGAAAACCGATGA
>DASUCK010000542.1:0-13717 GCA_036276095.1 Nonomuraea sp.
GCCTTGCCGTCGTAGGAGACCCAGCCGTCCGTCATCGAGAAGGCCGTCTCGCTCATGCCGTACACCCCAGTGCTGATTGTAGGGTTTTGAGGTTATCGCGCATGGCGGAGAGGTAATCGCCCGAGGGCTTGCTCTCCAGCGGGTCGAGCACGGCGGTCTTGGCGCCGACCTGGCTCGCCAGCACCTCGGCCACCTTCGGGCTGACCAGGGACTCGGTGAAGATCGTGGTCACGCCCTCGGCCTTGGCGACCTTGGCGACCTCGGACAGGCGGGCGGGCGACGGCTCGGTCTCGGGGTCGAGCGTGATGCCGACCTGCTTGAGCTGGTAGCGGTCGGCGAGGTAGCCGAAGGCCTCGTGCGCGGTGACCAGCGTCTTGGTGGTGCACGTGGTCAGGCCCTTGGCGAACTCCTGGTCGAGCGAGCCCAGCGCGGCCGCCGTCCGGGCGGCGCGGTCCTTGTACGCCTGGGCGTGCGCGGCGTCGACGGCGGCCAGGCGCTCGCCCAGCTTGGTGGCCACGGTGGCCAGGCGGGAGGGGTCGAGCCAGAGGTGCGGGTCGTAGGAGACCTCCTCGTGCCCGTGCTCCTCCCCGGCGTGGGCCTCCTCCTCGTGCTCGCCCGCGGGGAGCGTGGGGACGGCGGTGGCGGCGTCGAAGCCCTTCTCCTGGTCGACCGCGTCGTCGACGGCCGGCTGGACGCCCTTGATGTAGACGGTCAGCGCCGCCCGCCGCAGGTCGGACACCTGCTGGAGGCCCAGCTCCAGGTCATGCGGCTCGACGCCGGGCGCGGTCAGCCCGGTCACCTGGACGTCGGACCCTCCGACCTGCTCGGTCAGCCATTGGAGCGGGTAGAACGCGGCGACCACCTCCGGCTTGCTCGCCGTGGAGGTGGCGGTCTCGGCGGTGCCGGATCCGCAGGCGGTGGCGCTGAGCAGAGTCGCGGCGGCCAGCGTTCCAGCAGCCCACGACCGGGAAAATCCTGACATCATACGAGTCAGTATGCGCCAAAATGAAAACGGTTGTCAAAATCTCGCGATCCCGGCCAACGCCGCGAGCGCTCCAGCGCCCGGGAACACGACCAGGAACCGCCTGGAACCGCCGGGGATCACGTTCGGGAACACGTTCGGGAACACCGTGTTGAATAGGGATGCCGGACGGTGCGGGGGCTAGGCGACACCGCACGGCATCCCCCTCATCACCCCGATGGACGCGCGCCGGCAGAGCCAATGCCGACGCCAGGGGTGACGTCCAGACGTCCCTCACCTGTGTAGACGTTCATCGACGCCCCGCGCAGGAAGCCGATGAGCGTCAGCCCTTCCTCGGCGGCCAGCTCGACCGCCAGCGAGGACGGCGCCGAGACGGCCGCCAGCACCGGCACGCCGCCCATCACCGCCTTCTGCACCAGCTCGAACGACGCCCGCCCGGACACCATGAGCACCGTCCCGCGCAGCGGCAGCCGGCCGTCGCGCAGCGCCCACCCGAGCAGCTTGTCCACGGCGTTGTGCCGCCCGACGTCCTCCCGCACGCACAGCGGCTCGCCGTCGGCCGTGAACAGGCCGGCCGCGTGCAGGCCGCCGGTCCGGTCGAAGACCCGCTGGGCGGCCCGCAGCCGGTCCGGCAGCGCGGCCACCGTGGACGGCCGGAGCGTGACGGGGTCGTCGGCGGCGCTCCAGCGGGCGACGGTGCGCACCGCCTCCAGCGACGCCTTGCCGCAGACGCCGCAGGAGGAGGTGGTGTAGAAGTTGCGCGGCTCCGGCGCGGGCACGCCGGGCGCGAGGCGCACGTCGAGCACGTTGTACGTGTTCGACCCGTCCGCGGTCGCGCCCGCGCAGTAGCGGATCGTGGAGATCTCGTCCGCCGACCCCACGGCCCCCTCGCTGACCAGGAACCCGGCGGCCAGGTCGAAGTCGTCGCCGGGCGTGCGCATGGTCACGGTCAGCGGGGTGCCGTCGAGCCGGATCTCCAGCGGCTCCTCGGCGGCCAGCGAGTCGATCGCGCGGGTCCTGGACAGCTCGCGGACCCGCAGGATGCGCTTCTTGACGGCGACCCTAGACATAGCCGTACCCGAACCTGCCCTTGACGCACAGGTTCCCCTTCGTGACCGGGTTGTCGTGCGGCGACGTCACCTTGACGATCTTGTTGTCCTGTACGTGCAGGGTCAGGTTGCAGCCCACCCCGCAGTAGCTGCAGATCGTCGTCGTCTCGGTCTGCCGCGACTCGTCCCAGGTGCCCTCGGACCGCATGTCGAACTCGGTCTTGAACGACAGGGCGCCGGTCGGGCACACCTCGACGCAGTTGCCGCAGTAGACGCAGGCCGAGTCGGTGAGCGGGGCGTCGAACTCCGTGGAGATCGTCGCGTCGAAGCCGCGGCCCGCGACGGCGATGGCGAAGGAGTTCTGCCACTGGTCGCCGCAGGCGTCCACGCACTTGTAGCACAGGATGCACTTGCTGTAGTCGCGTACGTAGAGGTCGTTGTCGACCTTGGCCGGCTGCTCGACGGTGGCCGCGTCGGCGCCGAACCGGGCCGGGTCGGCGCCGTACTCCTCGACCCACTCGGCCGCCCGCGGGGTGGTCGACATGTCCACCGATGAGCCGAGCAGCTCCAGCACCACCTTGCGGCTCTGCCGGGCGCGCTCGGTGTCGGTGGCGACCTTCATGCCCGGCTCGGCCTTCCTGGAGCAGGCCGGCGCCAGCGTCCTGGCGCCCTCCACCTCCACGACGCACACCCGGCAGGCGTTCTTCGGGGTGAGCGTGTCGCCGTAGCAGAGGGTCGGCACGTCCTTGCCGGCGGCGTGGCAGGCGTCGAGGACGGTCGAGCCCTCCGGCACCCGTACGTCCTCGCCGTCGATCTCGACGTCGATGAGCCGGCGGGGCGGCTGGAGCGGGATCATCTGAACACTCCCAGGCGGTCGATGGCGGATTCGACGGCGTTCCAGGCGGTCTGCCCGAGGCCGCAGATCGAGGCGTCCCGCATGGTCTGGCCGACCTCGCGCAGCAGCACCAGGTCGCTCTCGTCGACCCGGCGCGAGAGCCGGTGCAGGGCCTCCTCCTGGCGTACGGTGCCGACCCGGCAGGGCACGCACTGGCCGCACGACTCGTCGCGGAAGAACTCCGCGATGCGCAGCAGCAGCCGCTTCATGTCCACGGTGTCGTCGATGACGAGCACCACGCCGGAGCCGAGGGTCGCGCCCGCGTTCCTGGTGCCCTCGAAGGTGAGCGGGATGTCCAGGTCGGTGACGAACGCCCCGGCCGCGCCGCCGAGCAGCACCGCCCTGGTGGCGCCGGTGGTGCCGGCCAGGGCGAGCAGCTCGCGCAGCGTCGCCCCGAAGGTCAGCTCGTAGACGCCGGGTCGCTCGACCGCGCCGGAGACGCAGAACAGCTTGGGCTCGGCCGCCGCGTACGCCGCCGCTCCGCGCTCCAGGATCGGCAGCACGTTGACCAGCGTCTCGACGTTGTTGACCACGGTCGGCTTGCCGAACAGCCCCTTCTCCACCGGGAACGGCGGCTTGCTGCGCGGCTCGCCCCGCTGGCCCTCGATCGAGTTGAAGATCGCGGTCTCCTCGCCGCAGATGTAGGCCCCCGCGCCCCGGCGCAGCTCGATGTCGAACGACAGGCCCCTGCCGAGGATGTCGTCGCCGAGCAGCCCGCGGGCCCGGCAGGTCGCGATCGCGTGCTGGAGCCGGGCGGTCGCCCGCGGGTACTCGCCCCTGACGTAGAGGTAGCCCTTGGCGCATCCGGTGGCGTACGCGGCGATCGTCATCGCCTCCACCAGCGCGTACGGGTCGCCCTCCATGACCACGCGGTCCTTGAACGTGCCCGGCTCGCTCTCGTCGGCGTTGCACACCAGGTAGTGGGGGTGGTCGGGCTGGCGGGCGGTGGCGTCCCACTTGCGGCCGGTCGGGAAGGCCGCGCCGCCCCGCCCGACCAGGCCGGACTCCAGCACCTCGCGGATCACCCCGGCCGGGCCGAGCTCGAACGCCCGCCGCAGCGCGGTGTAGCCGCCGGTCGCCCGGTAGTCGTCCAGGCTGGCCGGGTCGACCCGGCCGACCCGCTTGAGCAGGATCAGGTCGGGGCTGCCGGCCTGCGGCACGGCGTTCTGCTCCGGCGTCTCGCCGGTGACCGCGACGCTCGGCGCGCTGCCGTTGGAGCTGGGCGGGGCCGGGAGCACGGTGGTGATCGTGTCCGGTGTGGCGGGGCCGTGGACCTGGGCGCTCGGCGGCTGCCCGGCCTCCAGGGCGAGCGCGGCCGGGGCCCGCTCGCACAGGCCCAGGCAGGGGCTCTCGTGCCAGGACGTCCCGGGCGGGCCGTACTCGGCGAGGACCCGCTCGCGCACCTTGTCGGCGCCCTTGGCCTGGCAGGCCAGGTCGGTGCACACGTGCAGCACCCGGGCGGGCCGCGGCTCGGTCGAGAACAGCGAGTAGAACGTCGCCACCCCGTACGCCTCGGCCGGCGGCACGGTCAGGCGCCGGCAGACGTAGTCGAGCGCGCCCTCGCTGATCCAGCCCACCCGGTCGTTGACCGCGTGCAGCGCGGGCAGCAGCAGGTCGCGCCGGGGCTCGGCGCGGGCGGCCATGCGCAGGTCGGTCTCGGTGCGGGCGCCGCCCTCCCACGCGGACGCGGGCGGCCCGAGCAGGGCGTCGACGGCCGCGCGTTCCTCGGCCGACGGCTCGGCGTCGCGGAATCTGATGTCCATCCGTTCACCCGGCCTTGACGAGCTTCTCGACGCGTACGGCGGCCGCCTTGAACTCGGCCGTGCCCGCGATCGGGCAGGTCGCCTCGATGGTCAGCGAGTTGACGTCCACCTCGTCGGGGAAGTGGAAGGTCATGAACACCAGCCCCGGCCGCAGCGCGGGATCGATGTGCACCGGGGCGACGACCGAGCCGCGCCGCGACGTGATGCGCACCTCCTCGCCCGCGACCACGCCCAGCTTCTCGGCGTCCTCGGGGCACAGCTCGATCGTCTCGCCGCGGCGCAGCGGCGAGGCGAACCCGGACGACTGCACGCCGGTGTTGTAGGAGTCGAGCCGCCGGCCGGTGGTGAGCCGCAGCGGGTACTCGTCGTCCAGCAGGTCGACCGGCGGGGAGTGTCTCAGCACCGCGAACGGCGCCGGCATGCCCCGCCTGGCCGGGTCGGTCTCCCACAGCCGCCCGTGCAGGTACGGCGGTTCGAGGGAGTCCTCCGACGGGCAGGGCCACTGGATGCCCTGCAGCTCGGCCAGCCGCTGGTAGGACATGCCGCGGTGCTGCGGCGACAGCGAGCGCAGCTCGTTCCATACCTCCTCGGCGCCGTCGTAGCGCCAGTCGTGGCCGAGCCGGCGGGCGATCTCGCACATGATCCAGATGTCGTCGCGGGCCTCGCCGGGCGGGTCGAGCGCCTTGCGCACCCGCTGCACCCGCCGCTCGCTGTTGGTGAACGTGCCGTCGGCCTCGCACCAGGCGGCGCTGGCCGGCAGTACCACGTCGGCCATCTGGGCGGTCTTGGTGAGGAAGATGTCCTGCACCACCAGGTGGTCGAGCATGGACATCCGCTTGATGCAGGCCAGGGAGTCGGCCTCGGACTGCACCGGGTTCTCGCCGATCATGTAGCAGGTGGTGACCCTGCCCTCGCCCATGGCCTCCAGCATCTGGGTGAGGTTGTAGCCGTACCGGGGCTGGATCGGGGAGTTCCAGGCGCTCTCGAACCGCTCGCGGATGTTGGGGTCGAGGATGTCCTGGAAGCCGGGGAGGCGGTTGGGGATGGCGCCCATGTCGCCGCCGCCCTGCACGTTGTTCTGGCCACGCAGCGGCGACAGGCCCGAGCCGTAGCGGCCGACGTGGCCGGTCAGCAGGGCCAGGTTGATCAGCGCCCGGACGTTGTCGGTCGCGTTGTGGTGCTCGGTGATGCCGAGCGTCCAGCACAGCTGGGCGCGGTCGGCGCGGGCGTACGCGTGCGCCAGCTCCTTGATCGCCGCGGCCGGGACGCCGGTGACCTGCTCGGCGGCCGTCAGCGTCCAGGGCTCGACGGACTCCCTGAACTCCTCGAACCCGACCGTGGCGCGCTCGATGAACGCCTTGTTGTGCAGCCCGGCGTGGATGATCTCCCTGGCGATGGCGTGGGCGAGCGGGATGTCCGTGCCCACGTTGAGCCCGAGCCACAGGTCGGCCCACTGGGCGGTGCCGGTGCGGCGGGGGTCGACGGCGAACATGCGGGCGCCGTTCTTGATGCCCTTCAGGACGTGCTGGAAGAAGATGGGGTGGGCGTTGCGGGCCGCCGAGCCCCACATGACGATGACGTCGGTGTCCTCCACCTCCTGGTAGGAGGAGGTGCCGCCGCCGCTGCCGAACACCGCCGACAGCCCGGCCACGCTGGGGGCGTGGCAGGTGCGGTTGCAGGAGTCCACGTTGTTGGTGCCGATCACTACGCGGGTGAACTTCTGCCCTATGTAGTTCATCTCGTTGGTGGAGCGGGCGCACGACAGCATGGCGAAGCAGTCGGGCCCGTGCTTGGTGATATTGCGGCGGAAGCCCTCGGCCGCTCGTTCCAGCGCCTCGTCCCATGTCGCCCGGCGCAGTACGCCGTTCTCCCGCACCAGTGGATGGGTCAGGCGGTCATAGCTCATGATCCCTCCATTCAGTATACAATCTACCGTATGCCCAGCTAGACCGCCCGGACAAGGTTCTCGTTGAGCAGGTCGCTCACCGCGTGGATGGCCCGCAGGGTCGGGACCTCCGCGCCGGTGAGGTCGGCCAGCTCCACCACGGCCGCGAGGAGCACGTCCAGCTCCAGCGGCTTGCCCTTCTCCAGGTCCTGCAGCGTGGACGTCTTGTGCTCGCCCGCCTTCTCCGCGCCGCGCAGGCGGCGCTCGATGGAGATCCCGGGGTCGCAGCCCACCCGCCCGGCCACGTCCACCGTCTCCCGCATCATGGCCACGACCAGCTCCCTGGCGCCGTCGTGGCGGCAGATGCCGGCCATCGTCGCCCGTGCCAGCGCGCTGATCGGGTTGAAGGCGATGTTCCCCATGAGTTTGATCCACACGTCGCGGCGCAGGTCGCGCTCGACGGGGCATTTCAGGCCGCCCGTGACGGCGGCCTCGCTGAAGTCCCGGCACCGCTCGGTGAGCTCCCCGCTCGGCTCGCCGATGGAGAAACGGGTGCCTTCCAGGTGGCGGATGACGCCGGGGCTGGCGATCTCGGTGGCCGCGTACACGACGCAGCCGATGGCCCGGTGCAGCGGCAACGCGGACGTCACCGCGCCGCCGGGGTCGACGCTCTCGATGCGGTATCCCTCGTAGGGGCCCTTGAGCCCGTGGAAGTACCACCACGGGATGCCGTTCTGGGCGGCGATGATGCTCGTGGTCTCGTGCAGCAACGGCTTGATCATGGGGCCCGCGGTGGCGTAGCTGTTCGCTTTCAGGCCCAGGAAGACGTGGTCCACCGGGCCGACCTCGGTGGGGTCGTCGGTGGCATGGGGATGGGCGGTGAAGTCGCCCCTGGGGGAGAGCACCCGCACACCGGCGCGGCGTATCGCCTGCAGGTGCTCGCCTCTCGCGATGAGGTGCACCTCGACTCCCGCCCTGTGGAGGGCGGCCCCCACGTATGCGCCGATGGCGCCGGCGCCAAGAACAGCGACCTTCATGCTCGCGCTCCGTTCTCGCGTCGGATTGTAGGTGCGAGATCCGCCGTCCGCGAGACCGCGCCGGACGCGCCGTCGTGGGCGGGGAATCCGCTGCCTTCATGCCGCGCTGGCCGCACGGTATCGTGCATTCGGTATACAGTATGGAAAAACGCGGGTCAAGGAGTGTGCCTGTGACCGTTCTGCGGCATGGACCAAGGGTGGAAGCGATGTCATGGGCGGCCGCTCGGGTCGCGGCGGCGGGCGCGGCGGGCCCGCTCCCGCCCTCTTGGGTGCCGTTGTCGGAAGCGCTCGGCGGCCGGCTGGCCCGGCCGCTGACGGCGCTGGTGGCCGTTCCCGGCGTGGACACGGCCGCGATGGACGGGTACGCGGTCGCGGGCGCCGGGCCGTGGCGGGTGGTGGGGCACGTGCTGGCCGGGGGAGCGCCCCACGCCGGTGCGCTGGCGGCCGGCGAGGCCGTGGAGATCGCCACCGGCGCGCCGGTGCCCGCGGGGGCCGAGGCGGTCCTGCCGTACGAGCAGGCCCTGGCCGACGGGCCCTGGGTCGACGGGCCCGCCGATGCCGGGCGCGCCGGCCGGGAGCCCGCCGGTCACGGGTGTGGCGGCCGGTCGCGGGGTGAGCGCAAGGCCGAGGCCGGGCGGCACATCCGGCGGCGCGGCGAGGACATCGCCGAGGGCGCGGTCGTGCTGGGCGCCGGCACGGTGGTGACCCCGGTGGCGCTCGGGCTGGCCGCCTCGCTGGGTCACGACCGGCTGTGGGCCTGGCCGCGGCCGCGCGTGTCGGTCCTGGTCACGGGCGACGAGGTGCTGCGGGAGGGGCTCCCGGGTCCGGGCCGGGTCCGCGACGCGATCGGCCCGTTCCTGCCGGGCCTGGTCGAGTGGGCGGGCGGCCGCGTCACGGACACGACCCGGCTGCCGGACGGCGCCGCCCCGCTGGGCACGGCCCTCGCCCCGCCGCCCGCCGGGTCCGGCGCGGCGCGGGCCGAGGTGGTGGTCGTGTGCGGGGCGTCCTCCAGGGGTCCCGCCGATCACCTCAGGGCCGTGCTGGCCGACCTGGGCGCCGACGTGCTCGTGGACGGCGTCGCCGTACGGCCGGGCCATCCCCAGGTGCTGGCCCGGCTCCCCGGCGGGCCGCCGGTCGTGGGGTTGCCGGGGAACCCGTTCGCGGCGCTGGCCGCGGCGCTCACGCTGCTCGCCCCTGTGCTGCGCGCGATGACCGGCCGGGCGGCGCCCAGGGAGACGAGCGCCCTGGCCGGCCAGGTGCGCGTGCATCCGCGGGACACGCGCCTGGTGCCGGTCAGGAGGACCGGGCGGGGAGCTGTGGCCGTGGGGCACGACCGGCCCGGATCCCTCTGGGGAGCCGCGCTGGCGGACGCCCTGGCCGTGGTGCCCCCGAGGTGGGCCGGTGAGCAGGTCGAGCTGATCGAGTTGCCTCCGGGGGTCTAGACAGGCCGTTCAGGACGGAGTAACCATTGCCTTCATACGGTATGCAGTATGCGGAAGACAGCCTTCAGTCGCCGGAAAGGGTGGCACTTATGTCGGAGACGATCTCTGGTGGTCATCTCGTAGCCAAGGCACTCAAGGCCGAGGGCGTGGACGTGATCTACACGCTCTGCGGCGGCCACATCATCGACATCTACGACGGCTGCGTCGACGAGGGCATCGAGGTCATCGACGTACGCCACGAGCAGGTGGCCGCGCACGCCGCCGACGGCTACGCCCGCATCACCGGCAAGCCCGGCTGCGCGGTCGTCACCGCCGGGCCCGGCACGACGGACGCGGTGACCGGCGTGGCCAACGCGTTCCGCGCGGAGAGCCCGATGCTGCTGATCGGCGGCCAGGGCGCGCTGAGCCAGCACAAGATGGGCTCGCTGCAGGACCTGCCGCACGTGGACATGATGAGCCCGATCACCAAGTTCGCCGCCACGGTGCCGAGCACCGAACGCGTGGCCGACATCGTGTCGATGGCCTTCCGCGAGTGCTACCACGGCGCCCCCGGGCCGTCGTTCCTGGAGATCCCTCGTGACGTGCTCGACGCGAAGGTGCCCCTGGAGAAGGCCCGCATCCCCACGGCCGGCCACTACCGGGCCTCCACCCGCCAGCAGGGCGACCCGGAGGCGATCGAGCGGCTGGCCGACCTGCTGGCGCACGCCGAGAAGCCGTGCATCCTGCTCGGCAGCCAGGTGTGGACCTGCCGGGCCACCGACGCGGCCGCCGACTTCGTCCGCGGGCTCGACGTCCCGGCGTACATGAACGGGTCGGGGCGCGGCACGCTGCCGCCCGGCGACCCCCACCACTTCCAGCTCAGCCGCCGGTACGCCTTCACCGAGGCCGACCTGATCATCATCGTCGGCACGCCGTTCGACTTCCGCATGGGCTACGGCAAGCGGCTGTCCCCGACGGCGACCGTCGTCCAGATCGACCTCGACTACCGCACGGTCGGCAAGAACCGGGACATCGACCTCGGCATCGTCGGCGACGCCGGCCTGATCCTGTCGGCCGCCGCCCAGGCCGCCGGCGGCCGCATCGGGGACATCGCGGCCAAGCGCAAGGCGTGGATGGACGAGCTGCGCGCGGTCGAGACCCAGGCGTACGAGAAGCGGCTGCCCCGGCAGCTGTCCGACGCCCGGCCGATCGACCCGTACCGGCTCGTCCACGAGATCAACGAGTTCCTGACCGAGGACACGATCTACATCGGCGACGGCGGCGACATCGTCACCTTCTCCGGCCAGGTCGTGCAGCCGAAGTCGCCCGGCCACTGGATGGACCCGGGCCCGCTCGGCACGCTCGGCGTCGGCGTGGCGTTCTCGATGGCCGCCAAGCAGGCCCGGCCGGACAAGGAGGTGCTGTGCCTGTTCGGCGACGGCGCCTTCAGCCTCACCGGCTGGGACTTCGAGACGATGGTCCGCTTCGACCTGCCGTTCATCGGCGTCATCGGCAACAACTCGTCCATGAACCAGATCCGTTACGGCCAGGCCGCCAAGTACGGCGAGGACCGCGCCCGCGTCGGCAACACGCTCGGCGACGTCCGTTACGGCGAGTTCGCCAAGCTCCTCGGCGGCCACGGCGAGGAGGTGCGCGACCCCGACGAGATCCGCCCCGCGCTGGAGCGGGCCAGGGAGTCCGGCAAGCCCTCGCTGATCAACATCTGGGTCGACCCAGAGGTCTACGCCCCCGGAACCATGAACCAGACCATGTACAAGTAGGGATTGCTTCACATGAAGGCTCTCGAAGGTGTCCGAGTCCTCGACATGACGCACGTCCAGTCGGGCCCGTCCTGCACGCAGATCCTGGCCTGGCTGGGCGCGGACGTGGTCAAGCTGGAGGCCCCGACCGGCGACATCACCCGGCAGCAGCTGCGTGACCAGCCGGGCGTCGACAGCCTCTACTTCACGATGCTCAACTGCAACAAGCGCAGCATCACCCTCAACATGAAGAGCGAGCGCGGCAAGGAGATCTTCACCGAGCTGGTGAAGAGCGCCGACGTGCTGGTGGAGAACTTCGGCCCGGGCGCGGTCGACCGCATGGGCTTCTCGTGGGAGCGCCTGCAGGAGCTCAACCCGCGCCTGGTCTACGCCTCGATCAAGGGCTTCGGCCCCGGCCGGTACGCCAGGTTCAAGGCGTACGAGGTGATCGCCCAGGCGATGGGCGGCTCGATGAGCACCACCGGCTTCGAGGAGGGCCCGCCGCTGGCGACCGGCGCCCAGATCGGCGACTCGGGCACCGGCATCCACACGGTGGCCGGCATCCTGGCCGCTCTCTACCAGCGCGAGCACACCGGCCGCGGGCAGCGGGTGCAGGTGGCCATGCAGCACGCCGTGCTGAACCTGTGCCGGGTCAAGCTGCGCGACCAGCAGCGGCTCGCGCACGGCCCGCTGCGCGAGTACCCGAACAAGACCTTCGGCGACGAGGTGCCCCGCTCCGGCAACGCCAGCGGCGGCGGCCAGCCGGGCTGGGCGGTGCGCTGCGCGCCGGGCGGCCCGAACGACTACATCTACGTGATCGTCCAGCCGGTCGGCTGGAAGCCGATCACGGACATCATCGGCCGTCCCGAGCTGGCCGACGACCCCGAGTGGGCCACGCCGGAGGCGCGGCTGCCGAAGCTGGACAAGATGTTCCAGCTCATCGAGGAGTGGACGATCCGCCACGACAAGTGGACGGTCCTCGACCGGCTGAACGCCGAGAACATCCCGTGCGGTCCGATCCTGTCGACCAAGGAGCTGGTCGAGGACGAGAGCCTGCGCGAGGAGGGCATCGTCGTCACGGTCGACCATCCCGAGCGCGGCGAGTTCGTGACCGTCGGCAGCCCGCTGCAGCTGTCCGACTCGCCGGTCGAGGTGCGCACCCCGCCCCTGCTCGGTGAGCACAACCAGGAGATCTACGGCGAGTTCGGCGTGAGCGCCGAGGAACTGGCCGAACTGAAGACGAACGGAGTCGTTTAAGTGGAGCGGCGAGGAGGGTCCGACGGCGGCGGCCCGCGTCACCAGGCAGGACCCGGAGGGAGCGCGGCCATGGGCGCGGCGCGTGACGTCATCGAGAAGGCGCTCGCCGAGGGGCGGACGGCCCTGACCGCCCCGGAGGGCCGCGGGCTCTGCGAGGCGTACGGCATCGCCACCCCCGGCGAGGGGCTGGCCACCTCGGCCGCCGAGGCCGCGGAGGTGGCCGAGGAGATCGGGCTCCCGGTCGTGCTGAAGATCGTCTCGCCCGACATCCTGCACAAGACGGACGCCGGCGGCGTGCTCGTGGGGCTCAGGACGGCCGAGGACGTGCGGGCCGGCTTCGACACGATCGTGGCCAACGCCCGCGCGTACCACCCGGACGCCAAGATCGACGGTGTCCAGGTGCAGCAGCTCGTCGGCGGCGGCCACGAGGTCATCGTGGGCGCGGTCACCGATCCGACGTTCGGCAAGGTCGTGGCCTTCGGCCTGGGCGGTGTCCTAGTTGAGGTACTTAAGGACGTAACCTTCCGCCTTGCCCCGGTTTCGGGTGATGATGCTCTCGGAATGCTGGACGACATTCGGGCGGCGGAGGTCCTCCGCGGCGCCCGCGGTGCCGAGCCCGCCAACCGGGAGGCGCTGGCCGGGCTGATCGAACGCGTCGGCCGGCTGGTGAGCGACATCCCCGAGATCGTCGAGGTCGACCTCAACCCCGTCTTCGCCGACGCCGACGGCGCCGTCGCGGCCGACGTGCGCATCCTCGTCGGCGAACGGCCCGAGGAGGTCCCCCGGCTGCCGCGCGAGGAGATCCTGCGCCAGATGACCCGGATCTTCAAACCGCGCTCGGTCGCCGTGATCGGCGCCTCCGCCGAGACCGGCAAGATCGGCAACTCGGTCATGCGCAACCTCATCAACGGCGGCTACCGCGGCCGGATCTTCCCGATCAACCCCAAGGCCGACGAGATCATGGGGCTGACCGCGTACACGACCATCTCCGATGTGCCCGGCGAGGTGGACGTCGCGGTCTTCGCCATCCCCGCCAAGTTCGTCGCGGCGGCTCTGGAGGAGGCCGGAGCCAAGGGCGTGGCCGGGGCGATCATGATCCCGTCCGGGTTCGCCGAGACCGGCAACGTCGAGGGCCAGAAGGAGATCGTGGAGATCGCCCGGCGGCACGGCGTGCGCATGCTCGGCCCCAACATCTACGGCTACTACTACACGCCGGAGAACCTCTGCGCGACGTTCTGCACCCCGTACGACGTCAAGGGCAGCGTGGCGCTGACCTCGCAGAGCGGCGGCATCGGCATGGCCATCCTGGGCTTCAGCCGCACGACGAAAATGGGCGTGTCGGCCATCGTCGGCGTCGGCAACAAGGCCGACGTGGACGAGGACGACCTGCTCACCTTCTTCGAGCAGGACGACAACACCAAGGCCGTGGCCATGCACCTGGAGGACCTCAAGGACGGGCGCGGCTTCGTCGACGCGGCCCGCCGGGTGGTCAAGGAGAAGCCGGTCATCGTGCTGAAGGCCGGGCGCACCGCGATGGGCGCGCGGGCGGCCGGATCGCACACCGGGGCGCTGGCCGGCGACGACAAGGTCTACGACGACATCCTCCGCCAGGCCGGCGTGGTACGCGCGCCCGGGCTCAACGACATGCTGGAGTACGCCCGCGCGCTG
>DASUCK010000543.1:0-2614 GCA_036276095.1 Nonomuraea sp.
CCGTTCCACCAACATCGGCGACGCGTTCCTCGATGCGGCCGGCCGGATCAACGCCGACGGGGTCGATCCGCAGTCGGGGTCGGTGAGGGAGCTCTCCGAGGGGAGCGACCTCGTCGCCTGGCTGGCACGCCAACCGCTGCCGGCCCCCACCAAGGTCGTTTCCGTGGCCGCCCGCACCGATCTGGTCGTGCCGTCTCCCGACTGCCGGCTCACAGGGGCCGCGAACGCAGTCGTCACCGTCGGCGGTCCACTGGATGCGCTCAAAGCCCACGACGCGCTCCCGAAGTCGCCGCAGGCGACCCGGGAGGTGGCCCTGGCGATCGCGGGGATGCCCCCGACGTGTGAGTCCCTCGCCGACGCCCTCACAGATGCGCTCGTCGGAGGCGGGATCGAGGTGGGCGAGGACACCGTCGCCGCCGCCCTCGGCACGGTGCCCTGACGCCGCGATTCCGTGCTTGGCACACCGAGTGTCCAGTTTCTGGGTGCCATTCGCTACCCTTTGGCCCTCGTGCGCCGCATCGCCCCTGCTGGCGCGCTGATCGCGCTCGTCCTGCTCCTCGTCTTCGCACCGATGCGCGTGTCAGCGGCCAATGCACCCGACCCCTGGGTGGTCGACCGCGTGCGCTTCGAGCCTCTCGACCCTGCCAAGCCCGTTGGCGCCGCGGGCATCGGCGACTACCGCGGCCTTCTCGAGGTGGGCCCGAGCCCGGCCACGGGCGGGGTGGCGGTCATCAACCGCCTCGGTGTCGAGGAGTACCTGCAGGGCATCAGCGAGGTGCCGGTGAGCTGGCCGCTGGAGGCGCAGAAGGCCCAGGCCATCGCCGCTCGCAGCTACCTGCTCTCACAGCTGTCGACCAACGTGGCCACTCCGACCCGAGCGGCTGGCGCCGACATCTGCGCCACCGACGCATGCCAGGTCTACGCCGGCCTCGCCAAGGAACGGCGCGAGGGCGCAGGGGCGTGGGTGGCGGCCGTCCAGCAGACGGCGGGCCAGGTGCTGCTCTTTCGCGACCAGCCGATCGTGGCCAAGTACTCGTCATCGAACGGCGGCACCACGATCGGCGGCGGCAGGCCTTACCTCCGCGGCGGCATCGCGGACCCGTTCGACGCGGCCAGCCCGCACCACCGGTGGCGCGTCGAGCTCCCGCTGAGCACCGTCCAGGCCGGCCTCGGCCTACCGCCCGACCCGCCGCTCACCAATGTGAGCCGCGCCGGCGACGGGGTGCACCTCCAGACGACCGCGGCCGACGGCACGGTGACCGCCTCGGTCGTGGACGCGGGCGCGTTCCGCACCGCGCTCGTCCGCAACGTCGCTCCGCCGAACGGCCTTCCGCAGACGCTGCCGTCGATGCGCTATTCGGCGAGCACCGACGGCGGGCGCGGCGTCGTGGTGATGGACGGAGGCGGTTGGGGCCACGGGATCGGGATGAGCCAGTGGGGAGCGCTCGGTCGGGCCCAGCGGGGCTGGAAGGCGCCTGACATCCTCGCCGCCTACTACGCAGGTCTCCGGCCGGTGGCGCTGCCCGCTCCTCGGGTGCCCGCCGCGATCCGGGTCGCCGTTGCCCTCGGCTCGAGTGAGGCCACCATCACCTCCGAGGGCGCGTTCCGCGTGACCGATGGAAACGGCCGGGTCCTGGCCCACGCCGCGACCGGGAAGTGGAAGGTGGTCGCCGCGGGCCGCAACGTGCGCCTGGTCCCGCCCGCCGGTCAGGGCGATGCCCTCAGCGTGACCCACCAGCTGGAGGGCTCGCCCCAGCCGGACAGCCCGCTGTCGCTGCGGGTTCGGGTCTCCACCCCTGCGCTGGTCAAGATCACGGCCACCGCTCCGGCATCGGCCCCGGTCGTGCTCGACCAGGGCATCGTCCTCGGCGAGCGCGTGGTCCCCCTGCCACAGAGCACGGTTCCGGGCCGGTACGCGATCTCGATCGAGGCCGACGCCGGTGCCAACCGGGTCGTGGGCGCGCCCGCCGACTTCGAGATCCAGAGGCTCAGGCCACCCCCGGACCTGGCGGGTCTCCACCTGGCCACGGCCCGCACGAGCGTGCTCGGCCTGCCGATCGAAGAGCCCGAGCGCACCGTGCCCAAGGGAATCGCCGTGGCTGCAGTGGGGGTGACCGCCGCGGGCACATACCGGCTCGCCAGGCGGCTGCGCCCACGGGCGGCGGCACCCGCTTCGGCCTGATCGCCCCAGGCCCACTACACTTCTCGCCGACTTCGCACGCCCGTGCGAGGCGAGTAACGCCCCTGCGAGCACCCTCCGGTCGCCGCGCTCTGTCACATCGGCAGGTTGAGCGTGGCGCGACACGCAGTGGCGAGACAACCGAGGGAGTGAAACCCACATGGCAGTCGTCACGATGAAGCAGCTGCTGGAGGCCGGAGTGCATTTCGGCCACCAGACCCGCCGCTGGAACCCGAAGATGAAGCGATTCATCTTCGGTGAGCGCAACGGCATCTACATCATCGATCTCAACCAGACCCTGCAGCGCATCGAGACGGCGTATTCGTTCGTCCGGGATCTCGCTGCCAACAACGGCTCGATCCTCTTCATCGGCACCAAGAAGCAGGCCCAGGAGCCGGTGTCCCGCTTCGCCACGAAGGTCGGGATGCCCTACAT
>DASUCK010000544.1:0-4060 GCA_036276095.1 Nonomuraea sp.
GGGGATGGCGAAGCCGATGCCGATGTTGCCGCCGCCGCGGCCGGCCGCGATCGCGGTGTTCACCCCCACGACCTCGCCCCTGGCGTTGACCAGCGGGCCGCCCGAGTTGCCCGGGTTGATGGACGCGTCGGTCTGCACGGCCGTCCGCTCCGAGCCGCCGAGGCGTACCTGCCGGTCCAGGGCGCTCACGATGCCGGCGGTGACCGTGCCGGACAGGCCCAGGGGCGACCCGATGGCCAGCACCTGGTCGCCGACCGACAGGTCGGACGAGCGGCCGAGGACGGCCGGGGAGAGGGTCCCGGGAAGGCCGACCTCCAGGACGGCCAGGTCCTCGCCGTCGTCCTCGCCGAGCACGCGGGCCGGCAGCCGGCGGCCGTCGTGGAGCACCACCGTCACGTCGTCGTCCCATTCGCTGACGACGTGGGCGTTCGTGAGGATGTGGCCGCGGTCGTCCACCACGAACCCCGAACCGCCGCCGCGCCGGGTCTCGATCGACACCACGCTCGGCAGCACCCGCGCCGCGGTCGCGCTCAGCCCCGCCAGGCTCGCCGACGGGGCGGGCGCGACCCTGGGCAGGGCCGCGGCGGGGGCCGGCTCGGACCCTTCGAGGAGCCTGGCCCCCGCCACGCCCGCCGCCGCCCCGGTGACCGCCGCGACCAGCGCGGCCACCACCAGCAGGCGTCCCCTGGGCGGGCTCTTGGGCGTTCCGGACGCGCCCCGCCCGGCGCCGGTCCACGGGATCGGCTCCTGGACCGGCGCCAAGGGCAGGGTCACGAACTCCGGCCCCCGCGGCCTCCCCAGGCCCCTCGCAGCTCCGGAAAGGGCAGCTCCGGAAGCTGCACCCCCGACGCCGTCGCCCGGCGCGGGCGCCCCGCCCCGGCCGCCACCGGGCGCCCCGCGGCCCCAGCCGTCGTCGGTCATGGGAGCCTCGCGAACCACAGCATCGACGTCACCGCCGCGATCAGCGCGGCAACCAGGCCCGCCGCCACGAACCACTGCCATACCTCCTGCCGCTCGGTCCGGTAGCCGACCGAGGTGCCGATGTCCTCGTAGACCGCCTGCAGCTCGTCGCCGCTGGCCGCCTCGTAGAAGCCGCCGCCCGCGGTGCCGGCCAGCCCGCGCAGCGCCGGGCCGTCCACCGGGACGGGGACCTCGCGGCCGGAGAGAGTGATGGTGCCGCCCTGCGTGCCGTACGCGATGGTGGTGACCGGGACGCGCCGGCTCGCGGCCTGCGTCGCGGCCTCGGTGACCGTACGGCCGGTGGTGTTGGCGCCGTCGGACAGCAGGACGATGTGCGCCGGCGGCGCCTCCTCCGCCGAGTCGAGCGCGGCGATGGCCTCCAGCGAGGAGAACACCGCCTCCCCGATGGCCGTGCCGGACGCCGTGGTGAGCCGGTCGATCGCCCGCAGCACCGCCTCCCGGTCGGTGGTGGGCGGCACGGCGACCGCGGACGACGACGAGAACGGCACCAGGCCCAGGTTGAACCGCTCCGGCAGCCCCTGCACGAACTGCCTGGCCGCCCGCTTGGCCGCCTCGAACCGGTCGGGGTCGACGTCGGTGGCGCGCATGGACGCGGACACGTCGAACGCCACCATGATCGTCGCCCGTTCCCTGGGCACCGTCACCTCGGCCGTCGGCCGGGCGAACCCGACCACCAGCGCCGCGAACATGAGCAGCAGCAGGGCCGCCGGCACGTGCCGACGCCAGCCGGGCGTCCTCGGGGCCACCTTGTCGAGCAGGTCGAGGTTGGTGAACCGGACCGCGTACGCGCTGCGGCGCAACGCCATGACGACGTACGCGACGGCGAGCAGCGCCACGGGGATGAGCAGCAGCAGCCACACGGGCGCGAGCAACGTCACGCCGCTCCACCTCCTCCCGGCCGCCGGCCCACGCCGGATCCGTGAGGGGTGGGTGGGCTGGGGGCGAGCATGGCGAGGCGGCGCTGGCGCATGACGTGCCCCACGATGTCGCGCACCCAGTCCCGGTCCGTACGCAGCCGCAGCCGCGTCACCCCGGCCCGGCGCAGGCCCTGCGCGATGGCCTCGCGCTGCGCGGCCGCCGCCTCGGCGTACCGGCGCCGCAGCCGCGCGCTGGACGTCGCCACCTCGCGCCGCCGCCCCGTCTCCGGGTCGATCAGCGTGAGGATGCCGACGTCGGGCAGGGCCAGCTCGCGCGGGTCGAGTACCTCCACGGCCAGTACCTGGTGCCGTGCGGTGAGCTTGCGCAGCGGCAGCTCCCATGTCTCGGGCTCGTCCAGGAAGTCGGACACGACGACCACGAGGCCGCGCCGCCGTACGACCCGGGCGAATTGCTCGGCCGCGGCGCCGAGCAGCGGCTCGGCCACTCCCGGCGGCGTGCGCGGCAGCGCGAACGCGGCCTGCAGCAGCGCCATCAGGTGGGGCCGACCCGTCCGGGCGGGCAGCGCGCGGACGCCGCCGCCGTGCAGCAGATGGGTGCCGATCCGGTTGCCGGTCCGCTGGGTGAGGAACCCGATCGCGGCCAGCGCGGACAGCGCCAGCTCCCGCTTCTCCATCGCCGCGGTGCCGAAGTCCATGCTGGCCGTGGCGTCGAGCAGCGCCCAGATCTCCAGCTCCCGGTCGGAGACCAGGTCCCGCACGTGCGGCTCGTTCACGCGCGCGGTGACGTTCCAGTCCATCCGCCGCACGTCGTCCCCCGGCTGGTACGCCCGCGCCTCGGCCGGCTCGGTGCCAGGGCCCGGCAGCAGGCCGAGGTGCTCGCCCTGGAGCAGCCCGTCCAGCCGCCTGGTGATCGTCAGCTCAAGCCGGCGCAGGGCGGGCTCGGCGAGCAGGTACGGCTTCATGCCGGGATTTCCCGCCGCCGGCCCTCCTGCTGCGGCGCGATCACCGGCAGCGGCACCGCGGCGAGCACCCGGTCCACGATCTCGCGGGCGGTCACGCCGTCGGCGAGGGCGTCGAAGGAGAGCACGAGCCGGTGCGCCATCACGTCGTGCGCCAGGTCGCGCACGTCCTCCGGCAGCACGTAGTCGCGCCCCCGCAGGAGGGCGAGCGCCCGGCCGGCCGCGAGCAGGCCCAGCGTGGCGCGGGGGCTGGCGCCGAAGCCGAGCAGCCGCCGCGCGTCCCGCACCGCGTAGCGGTCGGGGTCGCGGGTGGCGTAGACGAGGCGGACGGCGTACTCGGCGACCGCGTGGTGCACGAACACCTCCTCGGCCCGGCGCTGGAGGGCGACGACCTGGGCGGGTTCGAGGATGCGCTGCGGGACGGGCGGGTCCACGCTCATGCGGTAGACGATCGCCAGCTCCTCCGATTCGCTGGGATAGTCCATGTCGATCTTCATGAGGAAACGGTCGCGCTGCGCCTCGGGCAGGTGGTAGACGCCCTCGGACTCGATGGGGTTCTGGGTGGCCAGCACCATGAACGGCCGGGGCACCTCGTGGGTGACGCCGCCGATGCTGACCTGGCGCTCGGCCATGATCTCCAGCAGGGCCGACTGCACCTTGGCGGGGGCGCGGTTGATCTCGTCGGCGAGCAGCAGGTTGACCATGACGGGGCCTAGCTCTATGTCGAAGCTCTCGGTCGAGGGCCGGTAGATCCTGGTGCCGACGATGTCGGCGGGCACCAGGTCGGGTGTGAACTGGATGCGCGCGAAGGTGCCGCCGACCACGGTGGCGGTGGTCTCGGCGGCGAGGGTCTTGGCGATGCCGGGCACGCCTTCGAGCAGGCAGTGTCCCTGGGCGAGCACGGTCACGAGCAGCCGCTCGACCATGTGGTCCTGCCCGACGATCACCCGCTTGACCTCGAACAGCGCCCGTTCCAGCAGGGCGGGGTCGGTCATGGCTGGGTGACCTCGGCGGGGCACTCGTCCACGACGACGTGGAGCTCCAGCGCGCTCGGCTCCGGCTGGGCGAGCGCGGCGCTCCCCGTCATGAGGACGGCGCCGGCGGCCAGCAGAACAAGAGCGAAACGTGATGTACGCATGGTTTCCGTTGTCCCTCGTAGTCCCTCGTATCGCCTCTGATCGGGCTTAGAAGGCATGTCATCAGGCGAGCGCGAAAACCTACGTAACCCCAGCTTTTACGCGA
>DASUCK010000545.1:0-13752 GCA_036276095.1 Nonomuraea sp.
AAGCCGGCCCCGAGCGCGCCCGGCGGGGGCACGGCCAGGGCGACCGCGCTCCGGAAGCGCCCGGCGGTGTGGTAGACGGGGAACGCCCCCCAGTCGTGCCCGATGACCACCGCGTCGGCGTCGCCGCCGAGCGCCTCGCGCAGGGCGCGGACGTCGGCGACCAGCGCGGCGTCCTCGTACGCGCCGTCGGCCGGAATCTCGGTGGGCGCGTAGCCGCGCATGAACGGCGCGACCGCTCGGTATCCGCGCTCGGCGAGCGCCGGCATCAGGTGGCGCCAGGTGTGGGCGGTGTCGGGGAAGCCGTGCAGGCACAGCGCCAGCGGCCCCTCCCCCAGGCTCAGATACGCGAAGTCCACCCCGTTGGCGTGGATGGTCCTGATCTCCATGACGCGAAACCTAGCACCAGGCGCACCGCCCGCGCGGTCGGAACGATCAGGGGGCCGGCCAGGCGCTCTTGATGAGGTCGGCGCCCTTCTCGCCGATCATGATGGCGGGGGCGTGGGTGTGGCCGCGGTTGACCGTCGGCATGATCGACACGTCCGCCACGCGCAGCCCCTCGACGCCGCGCACCCGCAACGACGGGTCGACGACCGAGTCCTCGTCGACGCCCATGCGGCAGGTGCCGACCGGGTGGTAGAGGGTCTCGGCCCGCTCGCGGACCCACTGCGCCAGCTCCTCGTCGCTCTCCGGCCCCCAGTACGGCGCCAGCGGACCGCCCGCGTACGGCTTCATCGCGTTGGTGGCGAACACCTGCTTGGCCGTCTTCAGCCCGGCGACCAGCCGCTTGACGTCGGCCTCGGCGGTGAGGTAGCCGGGGTCGATCACCACGTCCCTGCCGTTGAGCCCGATCCGGCCGCGGCTCTCCGGCTGCAGCAGCACGACGCCGCAGGTGATGCCGTGGCTGGTGGGCGGGGTGAGGCCGTGCTCGACGAACGGGACCGGCCCGAAGATGAGCTCGATGTCGGGCGCCGGCTCCTCGGCCGAGGTCCTGATGAACGCGACCGCCTCGCCCACGTTGGAGGTGAGCATGCCCGAGCGCAGCACGATGTACCGCAGCAGGTTGCCGATCGACTCGGCCTTGGTCAGGGTGACCGGCTGCCTGCACTCGACGTAGACGCCGGAGGCGAGGTGGTCCTGCAGGTTCTTGCCCACGTCGGGCAGGTCGCGGACGACCTCGACGCCGGCGTCGCGCAGCTCGCCCGCCGCGCCCACGCCCGAGCGCAAGAGCAGGTGGGGCGACCCGATCGCGCCCGCGGACAGGATGACCTCGCGCCTGGCCTTGACCTGGGCGCCGCCGCTGTGCTGGATGCCGGTCGCGCGCCGGCCCTCGAAGATCACCCGGTCGACGGTGGCGTCGGTGATCACGGTGAGGTTGGGCCGGGGGAGGGCCGGGCGCAGGTAGGCGTCCGCGGAGCTCCACCTGCGGCCGCGGTTCTGGGTGACGGGGGTGGGGCTGTAGCCCTCGTTGGAGCTGCCGTTCAGCTCGCCGAGCCGCTGGAGGCCGAGTTCCTCGCACGCCTTGAGGAAGGCCGCGGTGGTGACGTTGGGGCTGCGCAGCTCGGAGATGTAGAGCGGGCCCGAGGTGCCGTAGACCTCGCCGCGGTTGCTGCCGACGCGGCGCTCGGCCCTGGTGAAGTACGGCAGGACGTCGTCGTACGACCAGCCGGGCACCTCCCACTGGTCGTAGTCGAGCCGGCCGCCGCGCACCCACATCTGGGCGTTGAGCGAGGACGAGCCGCCGATGACCCGGCCGCGCGGCCAGTAGAGCTCCCGGCCGGACATCTCGCTCTGCTTGGCGGTGGTGTAGTTCCAGTCGTACTCGGTCTTGAACAGCTTCGCGAAGCCGGCGGGCATGCGAATCTCGAGCTTGTCGTCCTGCCCGCCCGCCTCGACCAGCGCCACCGACACGTCCGGGTCCGCCGACAGCCTGTTGGCCAGCACGCATCCAGCTGATCCCGCGCCGACGATCACATAGTCGTACTCCATAACCCCTTGCTTACTCCAGGCGGGCGGGCGCGTCCATACGCAGTTGTGACCGCTGTTACCTACCAGTCGGTATGGCGTGGCTGATTAGATGGCGCCAAAGGCGGCTCAAAGGAGGAAGGCGTCATGCTGAACTTGTCGATCGTCCTGGAGGACAGCGCCAGGAACAACCCGGACGGCACGGCCATCGTCTTCGGCGACATGCGGCTGCCGTACTCCATGATCGACAATGTGGCCAACCAGGTGGCGAACCTGCTGGTGTCGCGCGGGATCGGCAGGGGCGACAAAGTCGCCCTGGCGTGCCCGAACCTGCCGTACTTCCCGTTCGTCTACTACGGCATCCTCAAGGCGGGCGCGACCGTGGTGCCGCTCAACGTGCTGCTCCAGTCGCGCGAGATCGCCTATCACCTCGACGACAGCGACGCCAAGGCGCTGTTCTGCTTCGAGGGCACCGCCGAGCTGCCGCTGGGCGAGCGCGGCAGGGCGGGATTCGAGGCGGCGGCGGGCTGCGAGCACTTCTTCGTGCTGCCGGCCACGCCGCTCGCGACCGAGTCGGCGTACGGCGAGTCGTTCTGGGCGGCGCTCGGCGGCATGGCGACCGCGTTCGAGACCGTGCAGACCGCGCCCGACGACACCGCGGTGATCCTCTACACCTCGGGCACCACCGGCCAGCCCAAGGGCGCGGAGCTCAGCCACCAGAACATGCTGATGAACGCCCTGGTCAGCGAGCGGATGTTCCCGCGCACCGAGGGCGGCGACACATACCTGGCGGTGCTGCCGCTGTTCCACTCCTTCGGCCAGACCTGCGTCATGAACGCCGGTTTCCTGCGCGCCGGCGCGATCGTGCTGATGACGCGCTTCGAGCCGGGCGAGGCCCTGGCGCTCATGGTCAAGGAGAACGTGACGTTCTTCGCCGGGGTGCCCACGATGTACTGGGGCCTGCTCACCAAGATCCACACCGAGGGCGCCGAGGTGCCGCAGTCGCTGCGGGTCGCCGTCGCGGGCGGCGCGTCGTCCCCGGTCGAGGTGCTCAAGGACTTCGAGAGGACCTTCGGCCTCGGCATCCTGGAGGGGTACGGCCTGTCGGAGACCTCGCCGGTGGCCAGCTTCAACCAGCTCGGCCGGCCCGCCAAGCCCGGCACGATCGGCACCCCGATCTGGGGCGTGGAGATGAAGCTGATCGACGGCGACTGGAAGACGATCGAGGGCGAGGGCCCCGGCGAGATCGCCATCCGCGGCCACAACGTCATGAAGGGCTACTACGGCCGCTCCGAGGCGACCGCCGAGGTCATGAGGGACGGCTGGTTCCGCACCGGCGACATCGCCACCCGCGACGCCGACGGCTACTACGCCATCATCGACCGCGCCAAGGACATGATCATCCGGGGCGGCTTCAACGTCTACCCGCGCGAGCTCGAAGAGGTCCTGATGACCCACGAGGCCGTGTCGCTGGCCGCCGTGGTGGGGGTGCCGCACGAGTCACACGGCGAGGAGGTCAAGGCGTACGTCATCCGCAACCCGGGCGCCACGATCACCGAGGCCGAGCTGATCGCCTGGTGCAGGGCGAACATGGCGGCCTACAAGTACCCGCGCGTCGTCGAGTTCCGCGACAGCCTGCCGATGACGGCCACCGGCAAGATCCTCAAGCGCGAGCTCCGGTAGCGGCGTCGGAGGCGGCGTCGGAGACACGGCGGCGGGGCGCGCGCCCCGCCGCCACGGCGGTCCCAGGCAAGCCGGGAGCAGGTCGCGCGGCACCCGGCGGATTCGCGATCGGCTGCGCGGGATTGTAATCTTCCGGTAACGGAATGTGATGGCACGAGCCAGAGGAGATCGCGTGGGCCGGCACGAGAAGCCCCACACCCCCAAGGATCAGCCGGACGAGCCCAAGGAAGGCTCCACGGCCAACGAACACCAGGCCAGCCGCGGCAAGCACGCCGCGCCCCCGAAAGACGAGAAGTAGGCCGCACGGCGGGGGCAGGTGGTCGCGCCGGGTGGGCGGCGCGACCACCGTGGTCGCCCGGAAGCCGGGGGTCAGGGCCAGTCGCGTGACGGGCGGAGCGGCAGGCCGGAGTGGCCGTCCCGGTCCAGCTTCACGGCCAGCACCTGGTGGAGCTGCACCTTGTTACGTTCGAAGCCGACGATGCAGCCGGCCATGTAGAGCGCCCACACGCGGGCGGTGCCCATGCCGACCTCCTGCACCGCGTCCGCCCAGTTGGCGTCCAGGTTGTCACACCAGTGCCGCAGGGTCTTGGCGTAGTGCTCCCTGAGGTTCTCCTCGTGGCGGATCTCGAAGCCGGTGTCTTCCATCTGCCGGATCAGCCAGCCCACCGACTCCAGCTCGCCGTCGGGGAAGACGTAGCGGTTGATGAAGCCGCCCTTGTTGAAGGTCTTCTCCTTGCCGGTGGGCCGGGTGATGCAGTGGTTGAGCAGCCGGCCGCCGGGCTTGAGCTTGCCGTACAGGAACTCGAAGTAGCCGGGCACGTTCGCCTTGCCGATGTGCTCGGTCAGGCCGATGGAGCTGACCGCGTCGAAGCCGGTCTCCTCCACGTCGCGGTAGTCGAGGTGGCGCACCTCGGCGAGGTGCTGGAGGCCGGCGTCGGCGATGGCCTGCTGGGCCCACTCGGCCTGCTGCCTGCTCAGCGTCACCCCGAGGGCCTTGACGCCGTAGTGCTCGGCGGCGTGCAGCACCATGCCGCCCCAGCCGCAGCCGACGTCGAGCAGGCGCATGCCGGGCTTGAGGCCGAGCTTGCGGGCGACCAGGTCGAACTTGGCGAACTGCGCCTCCTCCAGCGTCGACTCCTCCGACGGGAAGCAGGCGCAGGTGTAGGCCATCGACGGGCCGAGCACCCACCGGTAGAAGCGGTTGGAGACGTCGTAGTGGTGGTGGATCGCCTCGGCGTCACGCTGCTTGGCGTGGCGGGAGCCGAGCCTGGCCAGCGCGCTCTGGCGCACCTCCTGCGGAGGCGGCGGCACCCGCATGAGCAGCGGCTTGAGGCCCAGCGACCGTACGGCGGCCACCTTCTCCGCGGTCGTCAGGTCGTTGGTGGTGATGTTCCACATGCGGTCGAGCAGGGTGTACATGTCGCCGTGCACGTCGATGTGACCGGAGATGTACGCCCTGGCCAGGCCGAGCTCGCCCGGAGCCTGCGCCAGGTAGGCGACCGCGATCGGGGACTTGACCTCGATGGCGAGGTCGGCCCCGTCCGGCCCCGCCTTGCTGCCGTCGTAGGCCATGAACGCAACGTTGGCGTCCGAGCCGACGATCTTCTCGAAAACGCTTGCGAGAGCCATCCACTCACCTTCCCCGCACACACTTGTCGTACAGGTCCAGCAGGCGCCCGTTCGGGTCGTATTCCCGCTTGACCGGCCAGTAGGCGTCGCCGTTGTAGAGCCGCCAGAACTGCTCACGGGCGTAGAAGGACGTCGAGTAGAGCGACTTGTGGCCGTCCAGGAGGTGGACGGCGTTCTCGATCAGCCGGTTGTAGTAGCCGTCGAACTGCCCCCGTGGCAGCGGCACCATGCCCCAGAATCCGAAGTTGACGTAGAGCCGGCCGGGCTCCAGCGGGTAGAGCGGCCAGCGGGACCCGGCCCGCAGCGGGCACATCCACACCGGCGTCATGCCCACCTTCTCCTGGAAGAAGTCCAGGAACTCGGCGCCGCGCTCGATCGGCGTCTCGACGTCCTGGATGACCGACTCCTGGACGGGCTGGTCGCGCCAGCGGTCGACGCGGGCGGTGATGCCGTACTTGCGGTCGAGAGCGACCAGGCGCCGGTAGACGTCGGAACGCATCCAGCGGCGCGGCATGAGCGAACGCACCACCGGCTTCTGCACGCCGAACGCCCGCGAGCACCAGAACCAGTCGGTGTCCCACCGCCACAGGTAGTCGCGGACGGTCAGCCAGTCGCGGTTGCGCTGCCTGATCGACTGGTAGTAGATGCGCATGCCGGTGTAGTCGGAGACGTAGGGCGCGCGGTCGGCGAACCGGCCGACCGTGACGTACATCTCGCCGGGGGCGAAGTAGACGCCGTCCACGAAGTCGACGCGCTCGCCGTCGTGGACCATGCTGTCGCAGATCTCCTGCATGGCCAGCATGCACTTGCCCGCATCGGTGAACTTGACGTGGGTGAGGTGCACGTACGGCTGCACCTTGCGCAGCCTGATCCGGATGCGCAGGGCGTAGCCGAGGGTGCCGTAGGAGTTGGGGAAGGCGCGGAAGAGGTCGCGGTGCTCGTTGTCGTCGCGGGCCACGACGACGCGGCCGTCGCCGGTGAGGATCTCCAGCTCCTCGACCGACTCGTGCGGCAGGCCGTCCCTGAAGCTCGTGGACTCGATGCCGAGCCCGGTCACGGCGCCGCCGAGCGTGATCGTCTTGAGCTGCGGCACGACGTACGGCATGAGGCCGTACGGGAGGGTGGCATCGACCAGACGTTCGTACGTGGTCATGCCCTGGACCTCGGCCGTCATGGTCTCGGGGTCGACGCTGATGACCTCGTCGAGATCCCTGGCCGACAGCTTGGCCGTGCGCGTGGCGTCGCGGAACCTGAACAGGTTGGAGGTCGACTTGGCCAGCCGGGGCGCGGCTCCGCCCGGGATCTCGGCGTACGACTGCCGGATGTGCTCTACTGCCCGTTGGTGAGCCGACATCGTCGTCGTCACGTAAGCACCCCCTAGAGCCGGTAGAGATCGTCCGTAAGACCGTATCTCCCGCGCGCCGGCCGGAACAGACCGGGGTCGTTAAAGACACGAAAACTGTTTATCGTGCCAGGTGAAATGCGGATGTGGTAGGCGATTACGCAAACTTCCTGTACACGACGGGCGGTACGCCGTTCAGCACGCCGTCCACCTCGCGCCCCTCCACGGCGGCGGTCAGGTTGTCGAGGGTGGCGGTGAGCAGGCGGCCGGTGGCCTCCGGGGTGACGCCGGCGACGTGCGGCGAGAGCAGCACGTTCGGCAGGTCGCGCAGCGGGTCGCCGGCCGGCAGCGGCTCGGTCTCGAAGACGTCGAGCGCGGCCCCGGACAGGTGGCCGTCCCGCAGGGCCGCCACGAGCGCCGCCTGGTCGACCACGCCGCCGCGGGCGGCGTTCACCAGCAGGGCGCCCCGCTTCATGCGGGCCGGATCGATCAGGCCGCGGGTGCGGTCGGACAGCGCGATGACGACGACCACGACATCGCTGGCCGCCAGCAGCTCGGGCAGCTCGGCGAACGCCGGGTCGGTGCGGGGGGTGCGGGTCCAGAACGTCACCTGACAGCCCAGCGCCCGGAAGATCTCCACGCAGGAGACGCCGATCGGGCCGTAGCCGACCACGCCGACGCGGCGGCCGCGCAGCTCGTGCGGCTGGAGACCCTGCTGGGGCCATTCGCCTGCGCGTACGGCGGCGTCGGCCGCGGCCAGCTTGCGCGACAGCGCCAGGGTGGCGGCCAGGCACCATTCCGAGACCGCGACGGAGCTGACGCCGGGCGTGTTGGCCAGCGGCACCCCGGCGGCGGCCAGGGCGTCGAGGTCGTGGCCGTCCACGCCCACCGACGGCTGCTGCACGAAGGCCAGCAGGGGCGCGGCCTTGACCGCCCCGGCGTCGAGCGCGAGCGTGCCCGTCCAGTCGCCGAGCACGATCTCGGCCTGCGGCAGCGCGGCCAGGAGCGCCTCCCGGTCGCGGGCGGCGGGCACCCGGACGGTCACGCGGTCGCCCAGCGGCGCGAGGAGGCGGCGCATGAGCTCCTCGGGGAGCGGGGGCAGGGCGAGCAGGTTCCAGGGGGTCATGCCCCCACAGTAAAGCTGCTGATCACCTGCCGCATCAGCCCCTTGGCGCGCGGCCACTGCTTCTCGGCGACCGTCCACGACAGCAGGTAGGCGGTGTCGCCGACGGTCACGGCCCGGCGGATCTCGCGGTAGCGGGTGCCGGCGCTGGCCCAGCGCGGGTCGCCGCCCTCGCCCGCCGTCCAGGTGAACTCCCACTCCACGGCCTTGACGCCCCGGTGCGCCACGATGCGCCGGCCGCGGTTGGCGACGTCATGGGCGCTCTGCCGGAGGGCGTCGGCCGAGCTGCGCAGGAGCTCGTTCGGGTCGAGGGTGGAGTAGACGGCCTGGACGCCGAGGTGGGCGTTGCCGTCGCGGCGGGTCCACTCGGCGGACGCCTCGCCGCGGGCGCCCTGCCAGCCGACCGGGCGCAGGATCGACCAGCCGTCCGGCGACCGCCACGCGCGCACCGGCGCCCCGGACTGCCGGACGCCGGGGGTCGGGGTGGCCGCGGCGGACGGGGTGGTCGCGCTCGGCGCCGGGGTCGCGGGGGTCGTGCTCGGCGTGATCGGGTGGGTCGCCGCGGCGGGCTGGGCGGTGGCGCGCGGCGTGCCCTCGGCCGGGGAGGCGAGCTTGAGGTAGCCGAACGCGCCGCCGCCGATCACCACGACCGCCGCCACGGCCGCGGCGAGCAGGGCCCGGCCGCGGCCGCTCCCGCGCTCGGGCACGTCGCGGTCGTCGGAGGCGGGCCTGGCCGCGGCGATGGCGGCCAGCAGCCGGTCGGCCTCCTCGGCGTCCACCCGGTCCGCGGGCTCCTTGCGCAGCAGGCCGCGCAGGATCGGGTGCATGATCGGCGGGATGCGGCGGTAGTCGGGCTCCTCGTTGAGCAGAGCGTTGAGCGTGGCCATCGGCTCGCCGCGCTCGAACGGCGAGCGGCCGACCATGCACGCGTACAGCGTGGCCCCGAGCGACCACAGGTCGGAGGCCGGGCCGGCGTCGTCGGCGCGCACGCGTTCGGGCGCCAGGAAGCCGGGCGAGCCGGTGACCATGCCGGTGCTGGTCAGCGACGGGTCGCCGGCGACGGTGGCGATGCCGAAGTCGGTGAGCACGGCGCGGCCGTCGTCGGTCATGAGGATGTTGCTCGGCTTGACGTCGCGGTGCAGGACGCCGGCGGCGTGCGCGGCCTTGAGCGCCGACAGCACCTGCCGGCCGACGTCGGCGGCCTCGCGTACGGGCAGCGCTCCCGTGCTGAGCACGACCTCCTCGACCGTCGGGCAGTTGAGCAGCTCCATGACGATCCACGGACGGCTGCCCTCCTCGACGACGTCGTAGATGCCGACGACGGCCGGGTGGTTGAGCTTGGCCGCCGTGCGGGCCTCGCGCACGGTGCGCATGAGCTGGCGTTCCCGGTCGCCCGGCGAGAGCCCCTTGGGCAGCACCACCTCCTTGATGGCGACCTGCCGGTTGAGCAGCGTGTCCCGGCCTTCCCAGACCACGCCCATCCCCCCGCGGCCCAGCTCGCGTACTAACTCGTAGCGTCTGGCGATGAGCCGGTTGCTATCCGAAACCATGTCCGTCCCCTGTAGATCACCACGAACAGTGGGCAAGTTTCCCATACCTGACCGGGCCTGGGAGGGAACCTCGCGAAGGCCGGTTGCGGGAGATGACCGAATGTTGTTCTACTGTCGGTATGACTGAAGCTCGCCAGGGACCGCTGACCGGGATTCGCGTGCTGGAGCTCGCCGGGCTCGCCCCCGGGCCGTTCGCCGGGATGATGCTCGCCGACCACGGCGCCGACGTGCTGCGGATCGACCGCGTCAAGGCCGTCTCCGACCGGCCGCGGGCCGACGTGATGGACCGCGGCAAGCGCACGATCGGGCTCGACCTGAAGGCGCCCGAGGGCGTGGCGGCGTTCAAGCGGCTGGCGCGGCACGCCGACGTGGTGATCGAGGTGTTCCGCCCCGGCGTCGCGGAACGGCTCGGCATCGGCCCCGCCGACCTGCACGCGGTCAACGAGCGGCTGGTGTACGGCCGGATGACCGGCTGGGGACAGGACGGGCCGCTGGCCCCCACGGCCGGGCACGACATCGACTACATCGCGATCTCCGGCGTGCTGTCGATGCTGGGTCGCGCGGGCGGCAAGCCGACCCCGCCGATCAACATCCTGGGCGACTTCGCCGGCGGCGGGCTCATGCTCGCCTACGGCGTGCTGCTGGCGCTGTTCGAGCGGGAGCGCACCGGGCAGGGCCGGGTGATCGACGCGGCCATGGTGGACGGCTCCGCGCTGCTGTTCGCGATGTTCTACCACGGCGCGCGGAGCGGCTTCTGGGGCCCCCGCGGCACCAACCTGCTGGACACCGGCGCGCCGCAGTACGACACGTACGAGACCGCCGACGGCGGCTACGTGGCGGTGGGATCGCTGGAGCCGCAGTTCTGGGCGGCGATGGTGTCCCTCATGGGGCTCAAGGACCTGCCGGACCGCGACGACCGAACCCAGTGGCCCGCGCTGAAGGCCCGCCTCGCCGAGGAGTTCAAGACCAGGACGCGGGCCGAGTGGGAGGCGCTCTTCGAGGGCTCGGACGCGTGCGTGTCGCCCGTCCTGTCGCCGGCCGAGGCCGCCGCCCACCCGCACAACGTGGCCAGGGGCGCCTTCGTCGAGGTCGCGGGCGTCACCCAGCCGGCGCCCGCGCCGCGCCTGCTGGGCGTGCCCGCCCAGGACCTCTCCCCCGCCGCCCGGCTGGCCGACCTGTCGGAGTGGGGCCTGTCGGGGGACGAGGCGGACAAGCTGCGCGACCAGGGGTTCCTCGCCTGACGGGCGCCTCAGGTCCGCTGCCGGATGGGCCGACGTACGCGTCGTCCTTCGGCGCGACCGAGTCGTGCAGGCGCACCCCTTGCTGCCGAGCCTGACGGCCGCCCACGACCCCACGACCCCACGACCGCCAGGCTCGTGCTGCCCCCTCCCCCTGGCGGCCGGCCGGGGTAGTAGCCGGCGTCGCCCACCAGCGTCGAAGGCGCCCATCTGCCGGTGGCGGACGTCAAGCGGGCGGCCGTCGCGGCGGCAGCCCCCGCGCTCGGCCTTCCGCAGACGGCGACGTGGCCCGGGCGTCCCCCGGACGGCGATGTGGCGCGGCCTTCCGTAGGGCGGTGGCGCAGACCCCCACGGGGGCTAGACGGCGACGTAGAGGTCGACTCCCTCCGGATGGTGGACTTCGACGTCGGTGGTGAACGCGCGAGGCGGGGCGCCGCCCGACTCCGTGTGCTTCCACACCTGCTGCCACGCCTCGACCAGCGCCTGCGGCAGCTGCCCCCGCGCCTCCACGCGCAGCGCCGGCACGGCCGGCACGCGTACGGCGACCATGCCCTCGGGCAGCCGCGGCACCGTGCGCACGCCGATGCCGACGATCTGCGTGTAAGCCCCGCTGTGGTCGCTCTCGTAGTCGGTCAGCACGGCGTAGAGGTTCTCGTCGACGCGGCCCGGCACATGCGCGAATGCGCCCGGCGCGCCCGCCCGCTGCCACAGCACGGGCAGCTTGGCCCGGGCCGGATCCATCTCATCGGCGTTCGTGGTACGTACGACGAAGCCGACCACGGTCAGCTCGGGTCGTTCGGTGACGTCCACAGACCCTCCCTCCCCCAAAAGTGTCCCGGCCGATCATAAGCCCCCCGGGAACGGGAAAACCCCTTGTCGACCAGTCAGCACATATGATGGATGAACGTGAAATTTCTTAATGACCTCGGGCCCCAGCACGACCTGACCTACAGCGACGTGTTCATGGTCCCGTCGCGTTCCTCGGTCGGCTCCCGGCTCGCGGTCGACCTCTCGACCAGCGACGGCACCGGCACCACCATCCCCATCGTCGTGGCCAACATGACCGCGGTCGCCGGCCGGCGCATGGCCGAGACCGTGGCACGGCGCGGCGGCATCGTCGTCATACCGCAGGACATACCGCTCGACGTCGTGGCCCAGGTCGTCGACTGGGTCAAGAAGCGCGACCTCGTCCACGACACGCCGCTGACCCTGACCCCGCACGACACCGTCGGCGAGGCGTTCCACCTGCTGCCCAAGCGGGCGCACGGCGCCATCATCGTGGTCGACTGGGACAACCGCCCCGTCGGCGTCGTCACCGAGGCCGACTGCCAGGGCGTCGACATGTTCACGCAGCTGTCCAACGTCATGTCGAGCGAGCTGCTGACGCTGCCGGCCGGGCTCGACCCGCGCGGCGCCTTCGACCGGCTGCACGAAGGCCGGCACCGGCTCGCCCCCATCGTCGACGACGACGGCCGCCTGGTCGGCATCCTCACCCGCACCGGCGCCCTGCGCGCCACCCTCTACGAACCCGCCGTCGACGCCGCGGGCCGGCTGCGCATCGCCGCCGCCGTCGGCGTCAACGGCGACGTGGGCGCCAAGGCCAAGGAACTGCTGGACGCCGGGATCGACTGCCTGGTCGTCGACACCGCGCACGGCCACCAGGAGAAGATGATCTCGGCGTTGCGGGCCGTCCGGGCGCTCGACCCCGGCGTGCCGGTCGCGGCGGGCAACGTCGTCACGGCGGCGGGCGTGCGCGACCTCGTCGCCGCCGGGGCCGACATCCTCAAGGTCGGCGTGGGACCGGGCGCCATGTGCACCACGCGGATGATGACCGGCGTGGGGCGGCCGCAGTTCTCGGCCGTGCTGGAGTGCGCCGCCGAGGCCCGGCGCCTGGGCCGGCACGTGTGGGCCGACGGCGGGGTCCGGCACCCCCGGGACGTGGCGCTCGCGCTGGCCGCCGGAGCGTCCAACGTGATGATCGGTTCGTGGTTCGCGGGGACGTACGAGTCGCCCGGCGACACGCACACCGACGCGGACGGGCGCAAGTACAAGGAGAACTACGGCATGGCGTCGGCGCGCGCCGTGCGGCTGCGAACGGCCGAGGACTCGGCGTTCGACCGGGCCAGGAAGGCGCTGTTCGAGGAAGGGATCTCAACGTCCAGGATGTACCTGGATCCGCGGCGGCCCAGCGTGGAGGACCAGATCGACGCGATCGTGGCCGGGCTGCGGTCGGCGTGCACGTACGCGGGGGCGTCGAACCTGGAGGAGCTCCACGCGCAGGCGGTCGTGGGCATCCAGGCGTCGTCCGGGTACGCCGAGGGCATGCCCCTGCACCAGAGCTGGTGAGACGGGCTCGGGCGTCGCGCTGACCTGGACCGGCGGGCGCGGCCTGGTCAGGCGGGGGTCGGGTGCTGGGTGCGGCGCCAGCCGCCGGCCGCGGTGATGCCGCCGTCCACGTGCACCGTCGTGCCGGTGATGAACTTCGCCAGGTCGCCGGCCAGGAACACGGCCGCGGCCGCAGCGTCGGCCGGCTCGCCCGGATGGCCGAGGGGCGGCACCCGTACGGGGTCGTAGGGCAGCGGGGCGGCGCGCGTGCGCTCGCGTACGCCCTCCTCGCCCTCGGTGCGCAGCGCGTCGGGGGCGATCGCGTTGACCCTGATGCCCTGCGGCGCCAGCTCCAGGGCCAGCGACCTCGTCAGACTCTCCAGGGCGGCCTTCATCGCCCCGTACACCGCGAACCCGGGCGCCGCCCCGTGCGCCCCGCCGGCCGTCACGTTGATGATCGATGAACCGGGCGGCATCAGCGGCAGCAGGCGTCTGATCATGCCGGTGACCTGCGTGAAGTTCTCCTCGATGAGGATCTGCTCGCCGCGCGGCGAGGTGTCGGGGAACGCCGCGCGGAACGTGCCGCCCGCGTTGTTGACGAGCACGTCCACACGGCCCCAGCGCTGGCGTACGGCCTCGGCGAACACCTCCACCGCCACCGGGTCGCGCACGTCGAGGGTCATCGCCAGCTCGGCGTGCGGTTTGTCGCGGTCGCAGACCGCGACGTGCGCCCCGAACGCGGCGAACGCCTCCGCGATCGCCAGCCCGATGCCCCGCGCCGCCCCGGTGACGACGGCCACGCGGCCGGTGAGCAGGATCGTGTCGGGAGTCACGGCGGCCATGAACGATGACGATATCCCGACCGCATAGAGTCGTTGGGTCCATTCTCATCGTCAACAA
>DASUCK010000546.1:0-21492 GCA_036276095.1 Nonomuraea sp.
CCATGCGGGCTGCGTCCGTGAGAGCCTCGCCGTGATGTGGGTGCAACGCTTCGTCGTGGTCAGTTGTGAGTGGCCGAGGATTTCCTGAACAACGCTGATGTCCACGCCTTGTTCGATGAGGAGTGTCGCGGCAGTGTGGCGAGCATCCTGGACGCGGGCGTCCTTGTCGACTTCGGGCAGGCGCAGGAGTTCCTTCCATTCGTCCCAGTCCTGGCCGGCATCGATCGGGAGGCATGGCACCCTTCGGCGGCTTGACCGCGACCTCGGCAGGTACCGCCGCGGGGGAACCACTCGTGGCCCCCGCACCGACCTCCGCAGCGGCCAGGGACAGGCGGCCGGCGGCCGCGCCCATCATCTGCCGCGGCACATCGGCCAGGCTGGTGGCCCCTGAGATCGCCGCTCCTGTACGGCTACCGGCCTGAGCCGGACCTGAAGCAAGCCCGAGTAGGCCCGGCAACGCGGCAACCAGGATCACAGCCACCACGTAAAGCGATCGAACCCATCGAACCCCACGCGGCAGAAACGGACGTTCCGGCTCGTGCGGCTCAGAGCATCAACCAAACGGGCAAAGCGCACTTCGCCTCGATCGGGCACGGATTGTCACTTACCGGATTAACAGTGAGTAGGCCGCACTCGCCAACCACATGACATCCGACCTTTCCGCTTCGCCGGCGCCGCACACGGACATTCCATCCCTCCCCCGCCGAGTTGGGGGCAGCCGGAATGCCAGGCCGCCGGATCACAAGCGGAACACGCACGACCGCGACGCCGCCCCCGCCCAAGCACCCCAAGCACCCCAAGCACCGCTGCGATCAACCCGATACCGGCGGGCGCGGGACTCACACCTTCTGGCTATGGAACGGGCCATCCGCGTCACCCCTCGGCACACTCCGCCAAACCTTCGCAAAGACCTCCTTTACGGACAAACCTGGATGTTCTAGGCCCAAACCTGAAGATCACCTGTGAATTCGGGATCAACTTAGACGGAGCATCCCCAAATTCGGTTCCTGTGATCTGTATCACAATCATGTGGCTACGCTGAGCAACATCCCACTAACGGAACTTTCCTCCCACACACCGCATCCCCTACGCACCCTGCGAAAACATCTCTTCTTGGTAACAACACGGAACAGCCTCTGACAGATAACAGCACGGTCACGGGCGGAAGAGCCCAGACCAGATGTGTCAAACCGGGTTTCACCTGCAGAGATCACCGCGCTATGTTCCTTGCCATCCCTTTACTGACGCATGGGACGCATGTGGCGACCCACGACAGAGCAAGGAGCAGTTCCCTTGAAGCGCATCCTCATCCCCGCCGGTGGCGTGATCATGGCCACCGGTCTGCTGGCCGCCGGCCTGGCCGGCTCGGCGCAGGCCGCCGATCCCACGACGGCCAAGGACGCCCTGGCCACCAGCGCGGCCAACGCCAAGGCCATCGCCGCGTTCTGGATGGAGAACAACGGTGCTGCCCTGAAGGCCGCCACCGAGTCCAACATCTGGGACAAGACGGACGTAGGCAAGATCCAGAGCAAGGGCGGCTACAGCTCGGACACCAAGCCGGGCAGCACGGCGCCGATCGGCCAGGAGAACAAGCCCGTCGCCAAGGTGCAGAACGTCAACATGCCGAAGACCATCGGCAAGGTGTTCTTCGTCAACAGCAAGGGCGAGAAGAAGTGGTGCTCCGCTTCTTCGATCCAGTCGAAGTACCGCAACCTGGTCGCCACCGCCGGCCACTGCGTGTACGACGTGGCCAACAACACCGAGGTCGTGTCCAAGTGGGTCTTCGTCCCCGGTTACTACCAGGGCAAGGCTCCGTGGGGCGTCTACGTGGGTAAGCAGGCGTTCACCCACTACGACTTCGACGTCTACGAGGACTACGACCGCGACTACGCGTTCGTGACCGTCTACAACGGTGTCCACATCGGTGGCGGCACTCCCAAGAAGGTCAGCAAGGCCGAATGGGACAAGTACCAGGGCATCAAGGACGCCAAGGACGAGCAGATCTCCGCGGCGGACTACCAGAAATGCGTTGACTACAACGGCGGCGAGACGCCGGACTGCTGGGCCAAGACGACCGACTACGAGGACCTGGTCGGGCCGGACTACCCCGGCGCGGTCAAGGTTCTGAAGGAAGTCACCAGGGACCAGTACAACGCAGCTCCCACCGGCAAGAAGAACGGCGCCAAGGCCGAGCGGGCCACGTTCACCGAGTTCGTGACCGAGTCGGAGTACAAGTCCTACAAGGGCCCCGGCTACCAGAAGATCGACTCGCGGGGCAACTTCACCATCACCCACTACTTCGTCAAGTTCTGGGTGAAGAAGACCTCCGAGGTCAAGTACTACAAGACGACGTTCTTCATCATCGAGGACTTCGTCAAGGACGCCGGTCGCCTGGGCGACAACGTCGGCGGGCAGGGCTTCGCCTGGAACCAGCCCACCGGCAAGTACGTCCGCGTGTTCGGCTACCCGGCCGCTCCTCACCCTGACGGCAACAAGGCCTACACCGGCGTGACGCCGAAGTGGTGCTACGGCAAGACTTCGGGCAAGCTCGTGGGCTCGGCCGCCAAGAAGATCGAGGAGCACCTCGCCCTCAAGTGCGCCATGACCGAGGGCGCCGACGGTGGCCCGTGGCTGTACAAGTACAGCAACGCCAAGCGTCTCGGCTACGTCAACGGCGTGACCAGCACCTTCAACGACCAGGACGGCAACGGCCGCGTGGACTACATCTCCTCGCCGTACTTCGACGGTGAGACGAACACGGTCTACAAGGCTGCGGCGAACGTCTGGTCCGGCAAGGTCGTCTGATCGAGCCGACCCTGACCGGCCCTGAGCCGTTCGTGTGACCGTTGCAAGGCCAAGGGCCCGGCATCCCGCCGGGCCCTTCTGCTTTCCGCCTCCAGCCGGCCCCGGCTCCGGCTCCGCCAGCCAGCCAGAAATGAAGCCTTTTGGACGCACGCCGCGCCGATCCGGTGCCATCCATCTAGTGTGATGTGCATCACACTCACAGATCGGGACGGATCAGAAGAACATCGACGCCCCGGGAGTCACAGTGACACCGTGCTCATGTTGATCAGGCCAAACGCCCTCGGGTGAGCCTCTCCCAACTCCTGCGCATCAGCCGCCTAAACATCACAGATCGATCACGCCCGACTTGTCGTCTCTTTTCACTTCAAGAACGACTACCCGAGCTCAAGATCGACACTGTATGTTCCTGGCTATCCCTTTACTGACGCATGGGACGCAAGAAGCGTTCCACGACAGCGCAAGGAGTTACTGTGAAGCGCATCCTCCTCCCCGCCGGTGGCGCCATTCTGGCCACCGGTCTGCTGGCCGCCGGTCTGGCCAGCACGGCCTCCGCGTCCGGCGAAATCGTCGACACTCCGCTGACGCCGAACAACAAGGTCGCCGAGACCGTTGACTTCTGGCTCAAGGCGAACGGCGCCGCCCTCCGGGCCGCGAGCTACTACCGCTACGACTACAAGGAAGTCAACAAGCTCAACCAGTCGGGTGGGTATACGGCTGACACCAAGCCGGGGAGCACCGCCCCGATTGGCGAGGAGAAGAAGCCGGCGGTCAAGGTTCAGAACGTGAACCTGCCCAGGACCATCGGTAAGGTCTTCTTCGAGGGCCGCGACGGCAAGCTGTACTGGTGCTCCGCCACTTCGATCCAGTCGAACTACCGCAACCTGGTTGCGACCGCTGGTCACTGTGTGTACCAGACGAGCACGAACGGGCACGTCCTCAACAAGTGGGTCTTCGTCCCCGGTTACTACCAGGGCAAGGCTCCTTGGGGCATCTACGTGGGTAAGCAGGCGTACACCCACTACGACTTCGCCAACTTCGAGGACGGCGACCGCGACTACGCGTTCGTCACGGTCTACAACGGCATCCGCCTGACCAACGGTGAGAAGAAGGTCGTCTCCAAGGCCGACTGGGACAAGTACGAGGGCATCAAGGACATCTCCTTCGAGGAGATCTCCGCCGCGGACTACCAGAAGTGCGTGGACTACAACGGTGGCGAGACGCTGGACTGCTTCGCCAAGACCACCGACTACGACGACGTGGTCGGCCCCGACTACGCGGGCGCGATCCGAGTCCTGAAGGAAGTCACCAAGGAGCAGTACGACGCCGCGCCGACCGGTCGCGTGAACGGCGGCAAGGCGCAGAACGCCACGATCGTCGAGAACGTCACGGAGTCCGAGTACAAGGCTTACACGGGCCCGGGCTACCAGAAGAAGGACGCGGCTGGTAACTACACCATCACCCACTACTACGTTAAGTACTGGGTGAAGCGCACCACCTCGGTGAAGTACTACAAGTCCATCTTCTACGTCCTCGACGGCTTCAGCAAGGACGTCGGTCGCCTCGGCGACAACGTCGGTGGGCAGGGCTTCGCCTGGAACCAGCCGACCGGCAAGTACGTCCGCACCTTCGGTTACCCGGGTGGCGAGCACCCCGACGGCAACAAGCCCTACACGGGTGTCACGCCGAAGTGGTGCTACGGCAAGACCGGCGCCAAGGTGTCGCAGCACGCTGCCACCAAGTCCGAGGAGCTCGTGAGCCTGAAGTGCGCCGTCACTCCTGGCTACAACGGCTCCCCGTGGCTGCTGAAGTACAGCAACGCCAAGCGTCTCGGCTACGTCAACGGTGTCACCAGCTCCGTCTTCGGTGACCTCGACAAGAACAACCGCTTCGACTACATCTTCTCGTCGTACTTCGACGGCGAGACGGCGGCCATCTACAAGGCCGCTGCCAACCAGTGGTCTGGCCCGGTCGGCTGATTCAGCCAACCGTCTGGGGGCTGAGGGTCCAAACCTCAGAACCGACCTGCTTTACCCGAAGGGCTCGGCTTCTGCCGGGCCCTTCGGCCTGTTTTCTGTGAAAAGTGAGAAGAACTCTTACCAGAGTGACTAATGGGTCGATAGGGTCTTTACACTGTTTCTGACACCCCGTTGTGGAGTCCCTGTTGAAGCGCCTGCTCATCCCCCTCGCCGCCGCCGGCTTGAGCGCGGCTACCCTCGCCCTTCCCGCCAGTGCGGAACCGCACTGGGTCACCGACCCTCTCGCGCCGAAGCCGGCTGACGCCTACAGCACCGCCACCTTCTGGCTCGACGCCAACGGCGCCGCCCTGCGCAAGGCCACGCAGTACTATTGGGACTTCAAGAACGTCCCCAAACTGGTCGGCACCTCCGGCAAGAGCCCGGACGACGGCAAGGCCGGAATGACCGCACCCACCGGCGCCGTCGCCACCGCTACCAAGGTCAAGAACATCAACCTGCCGAAGACGATCGGCAAGGTCTTCTTCATCGACCGGTCGGGCACGTACCGCTGGTGCTCGGCCACCTCGATCCAGTCCCGCCACCGCAACCTCGTCGCCACCGCGGGCCACTGCGTGTACGAGAACGGCAAGGACGTCTTCCGCAAGTGGGTCTTCATCCCCGGCTACTACCAGGGGAAGGCCCCGTGGGGCGTCTACGCCGGCGCCTACGCGTTCACCCACTACGACCTCGACACCTACGACGACTACGACGGCGACTACGCCTTCGTGGCCGTGCACAACGGCTTCGCCCTCTCGGGTACGAAGCAGGCCACCAAGGACGAGTACGACAAGTGGCTGGGCGACAAGTGGGCCAAGGACGTCGAGATCACCCAGGCCGAGTACGCCAAGTGCGTCGACCTCCACGGCGGTGAGACCGCCGACTGCTGGGCCAAGCTCGTCACGACCGCCGACATAGTGGGCCCCAACTACATCGGGGGCAAGAAGCGGGCCTTCAAGGAAGTCTCCAAGGAGGAGTACGACAAGGCAGCGGCCGGGAACGGCAACGGCGCCAAGGAGCCGGACAAGACGGTCGTCGACCAGGTGACCAAGTCCGAGTACGAGTCGTACAAGGGTCCCGGCTACCGCAAGCTCGACCAGCACGGCAACTACACGATCACCCACTACTTCCTCGGGTACTGGGTGAAGGAGTCCTCCAAGACGCTCTACTACAAGACCGTTTTCACCCTCGGCCTGGCCAAGGACCTCGGCCGGCTCGGGGACGTCGTCGGCGGGCAGGGCATGGCCTGGAACCAGCCGATGGGCCAGCCCATGACCGTCCTCGGCTACCCGAGCGCCCCCCACCCCGACGGCGACAAGCCGTTCTCGGGGCTCACGCCGAAGGTCTGCATCGGCAAGACGGGCACGAAGAGCTGGCAGGTCAACACGTTCAAGGTGGAGACCCACCAGGTGCTCAAGTGCTCCATGACGCCCGGCGCTGACGGCGGCCCCTGGCTCCTGAAGTACGACAACAACAAGCGCACCGGCTACGTCAACGGCGTGACGAGCATGTTCCACGACCAGGACGGCAACGACCGGATCGACTACATCAGCACCGCGTACTTCGACGGCGAGGTGGCCGACGTCTACAACAAGGCCAACTACGCCGAGACCAAGAGCGTCATCGGCCCGAAGGGCGAAGTGCTCCAGTAACAGCGGAAGGCGCTCCGGTAGCGGGAGCGTGACGACGGAGGAGGCCCGGAGCGGGGAAACCGCTCCGGGCCTTCGCTGCTCGCGGGCGACCGGCTCACGCCGGGCTGAGCTCCCGCAACGTCTTCACCGGCCGCTCGTTCCGGTACGGCTCCAGCCGCCGCCGCAGGTCGGCCGCGTACGAGCGGGACCGCGCCGACTGCAGGTCGCCGGCCAGCGAAAGCGCGTCGCCCGCCACCGAGCACGCCTCCTCCAGTTCGCCGCACTGCACCAGCCCGGCGGCCAGCAGCGACAGGTTGAACATGCGCCCCCGTACGTACCGGGAGTCCATGTCGAGCGAGCGCCGCGCGTGGCGGACGGCGCGCTCCCCCTCGCCCAGGTCGCGGAAGCAGTGGGCGAACTTGGCCGAGAGGTAGGCCTCGTCGAAGTAGCTCAGCCAGCGGGGCTCGTCGGTGGGCCGGCGCGCGTCGAAGGCGCGTTCGGCCGCGTTGAGCGAGGCGCCGCAGGCCCGCGCGTCGCCTCGCCCGGCGTGCGCGTGGGCCTCCAGGACGAGCGCGGAGGCCAGCAGCGTGTTGACGCCCGCGGACCGGGCGGCGAGCTGGGCCGCCCTGGCCAGGTCGAGGGCGTGGCCGGGCTGGCCCATGTAGATGGCCTGGTGGGCCATGCCGGCCAGGATCTCGCCGCCGAGGGTCTGGTCGTCGGCGCCCCTGGCCAGGCGGAGCGCCTGGATGAGGTAGCGCTGGGCCAGGCCGTGCTGCTCCATGTCGTAGGCCATCCAGCCGGCCAGGCGGGTCAGCTCGGCGGCCGCGGCGGCCAGCCTGCGGCCGGTGGACTCGCCGTACGAACCGTCCTTGAGCAGGGGCGAGACGGCGGTGTCGAGGTATTTGACGACGGACGAGCGGACCCGGCCGCTACCGAAACGGTTGTCGAGCTCCCCGAAAGATCGGGTGACCTCTTGGATGGCGGCGATGTCGGCGCGGCCCACGCGCCGCGTTCCCGAGCCGCTCAAGTGTCCCTCGGGCGGGGACGTCAGCCAGCGCACGGCTCCCATGGACCCGGCTCCGATCGCGAACGTCGAGTCGATCAGAAACCTCCGTCTCTCCACGTCGGCCCGCCACAGCGCGGTCACAGTCGCGACCCCCTCCTGCCACGTGTGCGTGAACTCCTGTCCGAGATCGAGGGGTGTGATGACGGCCGGCATCCCCAGATCCTCTGCGGTGACCGGCCTGCCCAGGCGCAGTGCGAAAATCTCCGTGAGCAGGCAGGGGACCGGGTCCCTCGGCCGCTGGCCACCGATCCAGCGCAACACAGAGCTGTGGGTGTACTTCAGATCCGGGATGCCGCGGGCGGCTCCCAGAGCGTTGAGGCGCCTGGCCAATCCTTTGTGCGAGAATCCCGCCTCCGCGATGAGCTGCTGCAGCAGTCGGTTCGGTGCGCGTTCCACCATCGCTCTCCTCGTCACGGGAGCTGGTGCCCACATTATTACAGAGAGCTACAGATATAGCACCTTGCGTAAAGGATTTACGGCAGTTCCCAAAGGATTTCCCAACTCCCTGCTACATGTGCCGCCTGCGCTGTTGGCGAGCAGGCGGGCGGCACTCCATCTCGGCGGACAGCACATCTACCCAAGGGAGTGGCAGGCAATCGGAAAGGGTTCCTGACCAGGGGAAGGGCGGGGACCGAAAGGCCCCCGCCGCGTTCCCCGCCGTACTCGGGTCAGGCGCGGGCGACCCCGTCGGCGCGGGCCTGGTCGGCCACCGCGGCGGCGACGGCGGGCGCGACGCGCTCGTCGAACGGGCTGGGGATGATGTACGCCGCCGACACCTCGTCACCGACCACGCCCGCCAGCGCGTCGGCCGCGGCCACCTTCATGGCCTCGGTGATGGTGCGGGCCCGGACATCGAGCGCGCCCCTGAACACGCCGGGGAAGGCCAGCACGTTGTTGATCTGGTTGGGGAAGTCGGAGCGCCCGGTGGCCACGACCGCGGCGTGGCGGGCGGCGGCCTCGGGGTGGATCTCCGGGGTGGGGTTGGACAGCGCGCACACGATCGAGTCGCCGGCCATGGACGCGATGGCCTGCTCGGACAGCGTGGAGCCGGACAGCCCCACGAACACGTCGGCGCCGGCCAGGGCCTCCTCGGTGGATCCGGTGAGCCCGGCCCGGTTGGTGTCGCGGGCCAGCGCCTCCTTGACCGGGTTGAGGCCCTCGCGGCCGGCGTAGATCATGCCCTTGGAGTCGGAGACGGCGATGTCGCCGATGCCGGCCTCCAGGAGGATCCGGGTGACCGCGACGCCGGAGGCGCCGGCGCCGGCCACGACCGCGCGCAGGTCGCCGAGCGAGCGGCCGGTGAGGCGGGCGGCGTTCTTGAGCGCGGCGAGCACCACGATGGCGGTGCCGTGCTGGTCGTCGTGGAAGACGGGGATGTCGAGCAGGTCGCGCAGGCGGGCCTCGATCTCGAAGCAGCGGGGTGCGCTGATGTCCTCGAGGTTGATGCCGCCGAACGACGGGGCGAGGCGGACGACGGTCTCGACGAGGTCGTCGACGTCGGTGCAGTCGAGGCAGAGCGGGACGGCGTCGACGTCGGCGAACTCCTTGAACAGCAGCGCCTTGCCCTCCATGACGGGCATGGCGGCAGACGGGCCGATGTCGCCGAGGCCGAGCACGGCGGTGCCGTCGGTGACGACGGCGACCACCCGGGAGACCCAGGTGTAGTCCTGGGCCAGGGCGGGCGTTTCGGCGATGGCGCTGCAGACCCGGGCGACCCCGGGGGTGTAGGCGAGGGCCAGGTCGTCGGCGTCGCGGACGGGAACGGAGGACCGGACCTCGATCTTGCCCCCGCGGTGCAGCGCGAAGGCCGGGTCGAGATCGAGCGTTTCGACGGAAGCAGAAGCGGGCGTGGCAGCCACAGCGACCCCTGTAGTCATCTGGATGTCTTTGGAAGCGGTGAACCTTCGGCGGACGAGCGCGAGCGGATTGGCTTCGGTAGCTGCCAGGTCCCCTCGACGTCATTGTCCTGAGGGGGTTCGGGGGTCACCCGTCGTCCCATAGTGCCACATGGTGAGATGCTCTTCTGCGGGGGCCGACTCCGTTCTGTTGACGCATCGTTAAACATAAGATGACGGACCGGCACAAAATCACATCTAAACTGCACAAAACGCAAGTTTCCTAGCTTTTCACTTCGAGGAGGCCGTTCATGGCCCTCAGCCTAAAGGGCCGCCGCGGCTACGCCGCCGGCGCGCTCGCTCTGGCCGCCGCGTTCGCGCTGACCGCGTGCGGCGGCGAAACCAGCCCGAGCGCCGGCACCACCAGCGCGAGCGCCTCCGCCGCCGGCGGCGCCAAGCTGGTGCAGCCCGGCAAGCTCACCGTCTGCACCAACATCCCCTACGAGCCGTTCCAGTTCAAGGACGCCAGCGGCAAGATCGTCGGCTTCGACGTCGACATCGTCGACCTGGCCGCGAAGCAGCTGGGCGTGACCCAGGAGATCGTCGACATCGACTTCGCGGTCATCAAGAGCGGCGCCGCCATGGCCGCGGGCAAGTGCGACGTGGCCGCCGCCGGCATGACGATCACCGACGAGCGCAAGCAGAACATCGACTTCTCCGAGCCGTACTTCGACGCCACGCAGGCGCTGCTGGCCAAGAAGGGCACCGGCGCGACGTCCCTGGCGGACGTCAAGGCCAAGAACCTCAAGCTCGGCGCCCAGGCCAGCACCACCGGCCTCGACTACGCCAAGCAGCAGGGCTTCGACCCCACCGAGTACGCCGACTCCTCCAAGGAGCTGCTGGCCCTGCAGGCCGGCCAGGCCGACGTGATCGTCCAGGACCTGCCGGTGGTGCTCACCTGGCTGAAGAAGCCGGAGATCGCCGAGAAGTTCGAGCTGATCGGCAGCCTGGACACCGGCGAGCAGTACGGCATCGGGCTCAAGAAGGGCGCCGACCCCGTCCTGCTCAAGACGATCAACGAGGAGATCGCCAAGGCCAAGCAGGACGGCACCTACGAGAAGATCTACGTGAAGTGGTTCGGCAAGAAGCCCGGCGAGCTGGGCTGATCCATGGCCGACCAGCCGAAGACGGCTGAGCCTGCCCGCGCCAGGCTCAGCCCCCGCAAGAAGCAGCGGATCAGCCGGAGCGTCCAGTACGCCGTCCTGGTCGCCGCGCTGATCGCCCTCGTCCTGTACGCGGACTGGGGCGGCCTGGCGCAGAACTTCGCCAAGCCCGACGTGGCCAGAGCGGCGCTGCCGGACCTGTTCACCATCGCGCTGCGGAACACGATCATCTACACGGTCGGCGGGTTCGTCTTCTCGTTCCTGCTGGGGCTGCTGCTCGCGCTGATGCGGCTCTCGCAGGTGCGGCCGTACCGGTGGATCGCGATCGTCTACATCGAGATCTTTCGCGGGCTGCCCGCGCTGCTGATCTTCCTGATGATCACGTTCCTGCCGCTCGCGCTGCCCGGCTTCCAGGTCCCCGGCGGCACGTACGGACAGGGCATCCTCGGCCTCGGCCTGGTCGGCGCCGCCTACCAGGCGGAGGTGTTCAGGGCGGGCCTGCAGGCGGTGCCCAAGGGGCAGGTCGAGGCGGCCAGGTCGCTCGGCATGTCGGCCGCGCGGGCCCAGGTGACCGTGGTGATCCCGCAGGCCATCCGCATGGTCATCCCGCCGACCACCAACCAGTTCGTGGCGCTGCTGAAGGACTCCTCGCTGGTGCTCTTCCTCGGCGTGTCCGGCGAGTACGTCGAGCTGGCCAAGTTCGGCAACGACCTGGCCTCCCAGTACGCCAACGCCACGCCCATCATGGTGGCGGGCGTCACGTACCTGATCGTCACGATCCCGCTCGGATACCTCGCCTCCCGCCTGGAGGGGCGTAAGGGGAGGAACCGATGACGCACGCCATCGAGATCGCGGACCTGCACAAGCACTTCGGCAAGAACGAGGTGCTCCAGGGCATCGACATGACCGTCGAGCCCGGACAGGTGGTCTGCGTCATCGGCCCGTCGGGGTCGGGCAAGTCCACGCTGCTGCGCTGCGTCAACCTGCTGGAGGTGCCCACCAGGGGCAAGGTGTTCGTGGAGGGTGTCGAGGTCACCGACCCCGACGTGGACATCGACGCCGTACGCCGCCGCATCGGCATGGTCTTCCAGTCCTTCAACCTGTTCCCGCACATGACGGCGCTGGAGAACGTCATGATCGCCCAGCAGCGGGTGCTCAGGCGGAGCAGGAAGGAGGCCGAGGTCGTCGCCAGGGACAACCTGGACAAGGTCGGGGTCGGCGACAAGCGCGACTCCTACCCGGCCCAGCTGTCCGGCGGGCAGCAGCAGCGGGTGGCCATCGCCAGGGCACTGGCCATGGACCCCGACCTGATGCTGTTCGACGAGCCCACCTCGGCGCTCGACCCCGAACTCGTCGGCGACGTGCTCACCGTCATGCGCAAGCTGGCCGAGGAGGGCATGACCATGCTGGTGGTCACCCACGAGATGGGGTTCGCGCGCGAGGTGGCCGACCGGGTGGTCTTCATGGACGGCGGCGTGATCGTCGAGGACGGCCCGCCGGCCCAGGTGATCGGCGATCCGCAGCAGGAGCGCACCCGCACCTTCCTGCGCCGCGTCCTGCACCCGGAGGGCTGACCGAGGGTCCCCGGCGCGGCCACCCCCGCCCCGGGCACCATGCCCGGCCGAACCCGCCCAGCCGACCCGCCCAGCCGAACCCGCCCGGCCGAACCCGCCCGGCCGACCCGGTCGCCCGCCACGCCGCGGCCCGGCGCCGCCCTCGTTCCGGGCGCGTGTGTAATACTCCGGCATGGACCTCACCTCTTACGCCGAGTGGGCGGTCCGGCTGGCCAACGACCCCGCGCCGCCGCCGCACCTCACCCGGCTGCGCGACGAGCTGACCGCGGTCTTCGACGCCGCGGACGACCCGCGAGCCGTGGCAGAGCGGCTCAACACCCTGCTCGCGCGCCATCCCGTACGCCCCCAGCTGACCGACCACGACGGCGGCGGCTGGCATCTCCACTTGGCCGAGGACCCGGCGGCCACCGCGGTGATGGGCCTGGCGGCGGTCGTGGCCGAGCTGGGCGCCGACCGGCTGGGCCGCTGCCGGGAGCCCCGCTGCGGACGGGCGTTCCTGGACACCTCGTCCAACCGCTCGCGGCGCTACTGCTCGGCCCGCTGCGCCAGCCGGGCCAACGTGGCCGCCTTCCGCGCCCGGCGTAAGGACTCCTAGCGCCGCCGCCGCCTGATCAGCGGCCAGTAGCGCAGCACGACGCGGCCCACGATGTCCTGGACCGGGCCGAAGTCCCAGCTGTCGCGGCGGCCGCCGGCCCGCTGGTTGTCGCTCTCCAGCCACCACCCGTCGGCGCCGTGCCACTGGGCCCGCTTCACGATCAGCCGCTCCGGGTCGTCGGGCAGCCGCGCCACCACGAGGTCGCCGGGATGGACGGTGGCGTTCCTGCGGACCAGGAGCCAGTCGCCGGGAACCAGCGCGGGACGCATCGAATCGCCCTCGACACGCACTCTCATCGGCTGCTACCCCCTCCTCCGCAGGCATTGCGACCCGAGTAAGGTCGGTTGTGGACCAAGCTGATTCAGCATCCAGGAAGGACTTTCTGATGCTCGCACGACTGCTACGACCCACGCATGTCGCGTCCGCGCACTGCGACCTGCCCTGCGGGGTCTACGACCCCGCTCAGGCCCGCATCGAGGCCGAGTCGGTCAAGGCGATCATGGAGAAGTACGCGGCCAACGAGGACCCGGTCTTCCGGGCCCGCGCGATCAAGATCAAGGAAGAGCGCGCCGAGCTCGTCAAGCACCACCTGTGGGTGCTCTGGACCGACTACTTCAAGCCGCCGCACCTTGAGCAGTACCCTCAGCTCCACCAGCTGTTCTGGGACGCCACCAAGCTCGCGGGCGCGGCCGGCGCCAAGGGCACGGTCGACGTCTCGAAGGCGGAGGACCTCCTGGGGAAGATCGACGAGATCTCCAAGATCTTCTGGGAGACGAAGGCCGCCTAACCGGCACGAAAGGCTCTGTGCGGTCAGACCCGCGCAGAGCCTTTTCCGTTGATGGCGAGTCTGAATCGTCCAAGCACCTCCGCGGGGCGGTAAGTTGCAGTTGGCGTCGGATATGCGAGGAGGAACGTGACCGAGGAAACCGAGACGCGGGCGGAAGGCGTGGCCGGCATCCGCGACGTGGTGAGCATCCGGCTCCCCGCCGCGAGCGCCTACCTGTCTGTGCTGCGTACGGCCACCGCAGGCCTGGCGGCGCGGCTTGACTTCACGCTCGACGAGATCGAGGATCTGCGGATCGCGGTCGACGAGGCGTGCGCCATGCTGCTGAGCGAGGCGGTGCCCGGCACCGACCTGACCGCGGAGTTCGAGCTGACCGGGCAGGAGATGCAGGTCAGGGTCGAGGTCGCCACGGTCGGGAGCTCCGCGCCCAAGCGCGACGACTTCGCCTGGATGGTGCTGACCGCCCTGGCCGACGACGTCGACGCGGTGACCGATTCCCCCGATCGCATGGCGATCGTCCTGCGCAAGCGCCGAGGCGCGGCCCAAAGAACGGCGGGGCCGGCGTGACGGAAAGGACTGGAGCCATGGCCACCAGCGAACACGCCGTGCCCGACAGGGTGCGCGCCCGTCAGCTCTTCGCCGAGCTGGCCGAGCTGGGCCCGGAGGAACCGCGCCGCCAGCGGATCAGGGACGAACTGGTCGAGCTGCACCTTCCTCTGGTCGAATACCTGGCTCGCCGCTTCCGCAACAGGGGCGAGTGGCTCGACGACCTCACCCAGGTCGCCACGATCGGCTTGATCAAGTCCATCGACCGTTTCGACCTCAACCGGGGCGTGGAGTTCTCCACCTACGCCACGCCCACCATCGTCGGCGAGATCAAACGGCACTTCCGCGACAAGGGCTGGGCGGTGCGCGTGCCGCGCCGCCTGCAGGAGCTGAAGCTCTCGCTCACCAAGGCCATCAGCGACCTGTCGCAGCGCGAGGGCCGCGCCCCGACGGTCGCCGAGCTGGCCTCCTACCTCAAGATGACCGAGGAGGAGGTGCTGGAGGGCCTGGAGTCGGCCAACGCCTACTCCACCGTGTCGCTCGACGCGCCCGACTCCGGCGACGACGACGCGCCCGCGGTGTCCGACTCGCTCGGCATCGTCGACGAGTCGCTCGAAGGCGTCGAATACCGCGAGTCGCTCAAGCCGCTGCTCGAACGCCTGCCGCCGCGCGAGAAGCGCATCCTGCTGCTGCGGTTCTTCGGCAACATGACGCAGTCGCAGATCGCCACCGAGCTCGGCATCTCGCAGATGCACGTCTCACGTCTGCTCGCCCGCACGCTGGCGCAGCTGCGCGAGGGGCTGACGGCGGAGGACTGACCGCGGACTAACCGTCGCCGTAGAGGGCGTGGGTGGTGGGAGGAGCCAGCAGGGTCGCGAGCCCGGCGAGGGCCACGACGAGGAGCGGGATGCCGAGCTGCGGCTGGTCCGACTGGACGAGCGTGTAGCCGACGGGCAGCACGAAGATCTGGGTCAGCACGCCCGGCGCCCTCCCCCACCGTTCCATCCGGAACAACCCGCCCCAGGCGACCCAGAGCAGCCCCGCGCCCACCAGCGCGCCGAATCCGGCCTCGGCCAGCGCGGTCGTGAGGTTGCCCGGGCTCCCGGTGAGTGCCGCCACCGCGACGAAGACGCCGAGCCCGAGGGCGACGAGCCCCTCCAGGGTCACGACGGCGGCGGCGATGAGAAGGGTGAGCGGGCGACGGTTCACGCCCGTACCCTACCCGGTGCCTCCCACGAAGGGTCTTTCGGCCGGTCAGCCGCCGGGGATCACGGGCTACGCTGGCGTCATGCGCGCGATGCTGCTGGTGAACCCCAAGGCCACGACGACGAACGCCCGCACCCGCGACGTGCTGATCCGGGCGCTCGGCGCGGCCGTGGAGCTCGCCGCCGAGGAGACCCGCTACCGGGGTCACGCGGCGGCGCTGGCGGCCACCGCGCGGGCCAAGGGCTACGACGTGGTGGCCGTGCTCGGCGGCGACGGCACGATCAACGAAACCGTCAACGGCCTGCTCAACCCGGTCAACGGCGACGACGCCGCGCGCCTGGCCGATCCGAGCACCGGCCGGCCCGCGCTGATCGTGATCCCCGGTGGCAGCGCCAATGTCTTCGCCCGCGCGCTCGGCCTGCCCAACGACCCGGTCGAGGCCACGGGCGCGGTGCTGGAGGCGCTGAGGGAAGGCCGCCGCAGGACCGTGGGTTTGGGGCAGGCCCTCTGGGAGGGACAGAACCGGTACTTCACCTTCTGCTCGGGCATGGGGTACGACGCCGAGGTTGTACGGGCCGTAGAGGGCCTGAGAGGCACCGGGAGGAAGGCTACCCCGGCACGGTATGTGAACACGGCCCTGAAGCACTACCTGGCCACGGACAAGCGGCATCCCGCGATGACGGTGACCGGTCCCGGCATCCCGCCCGCCGCGGGCGTCTTCATGGCGATCGTCTCCAACACCTCGCCGTGGACGTACGTCGGCAGCAAGCCGGTGCGCCCGACCCCGTGGGCGAGCTTCGAGACCGGCCTCGATCTCCTCGGGCTGCGCCGCATGGGCCCGCTGACGATCGCGCCGATCCTCCGGCACATCCTCACGGAGAGTGACGCCCTTCCGGCCGGCCGGCACCTCGTCCAGCTCCACGACGAGGCCGAGTTCACGCTCACCGCCGAGCGCCCTGTGGCCTTCCAGCTGGACGGCGACTACCTGGGCGAACGCGAAACCGTAACATTCCGGTCCACCCCGAATGCGTTACAAGTTCTGGTCTAGCCGGTTACATACGGTCATTGTGTGACGCATCCGACATCCATGACGGCCAAAACTTCGCGCCAACCCCCTTGCGTGCACTCTCCGTGGCTGACAGGCTCAGGTTGACGTCCGAACGTAGGACCTTTAACCCCAGGGGCCTGAGGGCGTCAACGGATGACACCGGGGTCCTCCAGAGGATTTTCCGGGTTGTCGTTCGCACACGTTAGTGAAACTCTTCACAAAGTAGTAGCCGCACGGAGCCGACCAAAGGCTTCATCTACTAAGGAGTGGCCGCATGGACTGGCGCCACCGAGCCGCCTGCCGTGACGTGGACCCCGAGCTGTTCTTCCCGATCGGCAACACCGGCCCCGCTCTCATGCAGATCGAGGAGGCCAAGCAGGTCTGCAGGTCCTGCCCGGCCGTCGAGGCGTGCCTGAAGTGGGCGCTGGAGTCCGGCCAGGACGCCGGCGTCTGGGGCGGCCTGAGCGAGGACGAGCGCCGCGCGCTCAAGCGCCGCACCGCCCGCGCCCGGGCTCGCGCCACCGCCTGACCGTTCTCCCCCGTCACCTCCCCTCGCTTTCTCATGCCTTCACGCCCCCTTACCCCTTCTCACCCGGCGGGGAGCGGGATCGACAGCACCACCTCCGTGCCGCCCTCCAGGCGCGGCTGGATGGCGATGCGGCCGGACAGCTCCCCCTCGACCAGCGTACGGACGATCTGCAGGCCGAGGCTGGTGGAGCTGTCGAGATCGAACCCGCTCGGCAGGCCCTGACCGTCGTCCCACACGGTGACGTTGAGCCGGTCGAGCGCCGGCTCCACCACCACCTCCAGCCGCTTGGGCCGGCCATGCTGCAACGCGTTCTGCAACAACTCGGTCAGCGCCATGGCCAGCGGCGTCGCGATCAGCGACGGCAGCACCCCGAACGCGCCCACCCGCCGCGGCGTGACCGCCACCTCCGGCGTCGCCACTTCGCCGGCCATCGCGATCACCCGGTCGGCGATCTCGTCGAAGTCGACGAACTCCTCCGGCGCGTGTGACAGCGTCTCGTGGACGATCGCGATGGAGCCGACCCGGCGCACGGCCTCCTCCAGCGCCTCCCGGCCCTCCGGCACCTGCAGCCGGCGCGCCTGCAGCCGCAGCAGCGCGGCGACCGTCTGGAGGTTGTTCTTCACCCGGTGGTGGATCTCACGGATCGTGGCGTCCTTGGTCATCAGCTCGCGCTCGCGGCGTCGCAGCTCGGTGACGTCCCGGATGAGCACGAGCGCGCCGATGCGGCCGCCGCCGACGATCAGCGGGATGGCCCTCAGCTGCACGATCGTGCCGCCCGACTCGACCTCGGTCTCCTTGGCGGCGCGGCCGCTGGCCACGATCATGAGGTCTTCGTTGATCGGCTCGTCGGAGTAGCACAGGGTGGCGGTGACCCGGCCCAGCTCGGCGCCGACCAGGTCGGCGTGCAGGCCGAGCCGGCGGTAGGCGGACAGGGCGTTCGGCGAGGCGTACGTGACGCGACCGGCCCGGTCGAGCCGCAGCAGGCCGTCGCCGACGCGCGGCGAGCGGACCAGGATCGGCTCCTCGCCGGAGAACGGGAACCGCCCCTCGGCCACCATCTGCGCCAGGTCGGAGGCGCTCTGCAGGTAGGTCAGCTCAAGGCGGGAAGGCGTGCGGGCCGAGGAGAGGTTCGTGGAGCGCTGGATGACCGCCAGGAAGCGGGCCTCGCCGCCGTCGACCGCGCGCCGCACCGGGATGGTCTCCTCCCTGACCGGCACGCCAGTGGACCAGTCCGGGTCGCCCTCGCGGCAGATGCGGCGTTCGTTCCAGGCCGTGTCGATGAGCTGGCGCTCGCCCTTGGCCGCGACCGTGCCGACGATGTCGTCGTGGTAGACGGTGGGGCCGGTGGTGGGCCGCATCTGGGCGATCGCGATCCAGCCGCTCTCCCCCAGCAGGGGCGCCCACAGGATGAGATCGGCGAACGACAGGTCGGCCAGCAGCTGCCAGTCGGACACCAGCGAGTGCAGCCAGTCGAGGTCTGCCTCGTCGAGGGCTGTGTGGCGAGCGACCAGGTCGCTGAGAGTCGGCACGAGTGCATCATGCGTGCTTTCCCCCGCCAGAACCAAACCGACCCCCTTGAGGAATGCTCACCTTCATCAGCGGGAAGTACTCCCGAGTAGCCCGCCGCCCGTCCGCGCGCTCGCACAGCGAACTCGGATCCGGCATCGTTCACCCGACCGGACTCTTGGCGAAATCTCATACTGTGAGAACCGTCACACTGCCGAAGTCGCTCGGATCCCGGGAAGGGGCTGCGCTGATCAGGCCGGAGGTGATCGCCACGAGCACGCGGTACCGCCGCCCCGCGCTGGTCGCGGGCGTCGGCCCACCCTCGGTTGCGATGGCCCACGCTGCTGTGGATATCCTTCACCATCAGCCTGAGCAGCCGGGATTCGCGCGTGCCGGGCACTCGGTGGTGAGCCGCGACAGGCCGCGGTTGACCACCGGGGCCAATGTGAGTTCCGATGATCTCGCGGTGATCAGACACGCCTCACCGCCGTGGCAGAAGTGAAGGTGAGCGCGTGACAGACGACAGCCCCCGCGTACCGAAGTACTACGACGTCAAACGCAGCCTCCTCGAGCTCACCAAGAGCCTCCCGCCGGGCACGGCGCTGCCGCCCGAGCGCACCCTCGCCGTGCGCTTCGAGACCTCCCGCACCACCGTCCGCCAGGCGCTGACCGAGCTGGTGGTCGAAGGCCGGCTGCTGCGCATCCAGGGCAAGGGCACGTTCGTGGCGCAGCCGAAGGTGGCGCAGGTGCTGCAGCTGACCTCCTACATCGGCGACCTGCGCACCGCCGGCCTCGAACCGGACACCAAGATCCTGGAGATGGGCTACATCACCGCCGACGAGACCCTCGCCCGCCGCCTGGCCATCAACCCCGGCGGCCGCGTCCTGCGCATCCACCGCCTCCGCCTGGCCAACGGCGAACCGGTCTCCATCGACACCACCCACCTGTCCGCACGCCGCTTCCCCCGCCTGCGCCGCGAACTCGAAGTCCACTCCTCGCTGTACGAGACCCTGCACAACGCCTACAACGTCCGGCTGACGGACGCCGAAGAGATCATCGAGACCGTCCTCGCCACCCCGTACGACGCCAAGGCGCTGGGCGTCGACGTCGGCCTCCCGATGCTGCTCCTCACCCGCCACGCCTTCGACGCCGACGGCAACCCCGTCGAATGGGCGCAGTCGCTGTACCGCGGCGACCGCTACAAGTTCGTCACCCGCCTCCGCCGCCCGTAACCCGTCCTCCCAGGTCATCCGGTGGGATCGGGCCGGGGAGGGGGCGACTCGTGCCGAAGCCGCCGGGGACGTGACCGGTGCACCCCGATCTCCATGGCATCGGTCTCATCCTGCAACCGCCCGGCCAGCGCCGTACGGGAGGTCGCCGAGGAGGCCGTTCGTTACGGGGGGTGGTGAAGGGGTGTGTTCGAGGCGTGCGGGCTGGTGAGGGGCGGTGTGCTTACGCTGGGGGCATGAGTGTGCTCGTCGTGGCCGGGACCGGGGCCGGGGTGGGGAAGACCGTGGTGGTGGCGGCGGTGGCGGTGCTGGCGCGGGGTCGAGAGTGGTCCGTTGCTGTGGTGAAGCCGGCTCAGACCGGGGTTGCGCCGGGGGATGACGGGGATGTCGATGTGGTCATCCGGCTTGCGGGGGTCGGCACGACGTTTGAGATGAGGCGGTTCGCGGAGCCGTTGTCGCCGGCTGCGGCCGCTCGGGCGAGCGGGGTGCCGGCGGTGTCGATGGCGGACGTGGCGGAGTTGGTGCGGGACCTGGCTGGGAGCAATCGGCTGGTCGTCGTGGAGGGGACCGGGGGGCTTCTGGAGCGGTACGACGCGGACGGGGCGACCATTGCCGACCTGGCGCGACTGCTGCGCGCGCAGGTGCTCGTCGTGGCGGGGGTCGGGGAAGGGGCGGTCAACCAGGCGGCGCTCACCCTTGAGGTGCTCGCCCATCGAGGGCTCGATCTGGGCGGCCTGGTCATCGGGCGGTGGCCGGGGCGGCCGGGGCTCGTGGAGCGGAGCAACGTGGCCGATCTGGAGATGTTGGCCGCGCGGCCGCTGGCCGGCGTCCTGCCGGATGGGATGGGCGGGCTCGGGCGGGAGGAGTTCGCGGAGGCGGCGCGGGAAGGGCTGAGCGCGGTGCTGGGTGGGGCGTTCGATCCCGTCGCCTTTCGTCACCAGGTCAGCTGACGAACCGCGGGGCTGGGGCTCGCCGCCTCTTCAGCCGGCCGCCGGCCCCGACACCAGGTCCGTACGGCCGGGAAGGGTAGAGCTAGCCCTACCCTTCACCCGCACATCAGGCCCCTTTCGCGTCCTCGGCAGCCGTCAATACCGTGGTGGCATGAAGGTCCCCCGTCCGTGGTCGGCACGGGCTTGGCTCGACACCGCGCATCTGATGGTCGGTCTGCCGGTCGCCGTGGTGCTCGGCGGGCTCACGTTCGCCCTGATCGTGGCGCCGCCGTTGTTGCGGCGTGGGCTGCCGGGGCTCACGCGGGTGCAGCGGTCCAGGTTCGAGGCGTTCCTCGGGGCGCGCATCCCGCCGGTGCCGGCGCCGAGCCATTGGCGGAGTCCGGCGACGTGGCGGCAGATCGGCTATCACCTGCTGTCGCCGGTGGTGGGGTCGGGGGCGGCGGTGCTGGTGGCGGCGGCGTGGGGTGGGGCGGTGGTGGGGTCGCTGGCGTTCCTGCCGCCGAGGTTGCAGGAGCCGCCGCTGGAGTTCGTGTTCGATCTCCGGGACGACCGGGTGGTGGCGGTCTTCATGGCGACGGGGCTGGTGCTGCTGGAGCTGGCGCCGGTGCTGGCGCGGGGCATGGCGGCGCTGGACCTGGCGGTGGCGCGTACGCTGCTCGGGCCCAGCCGGTCGGAGCTGGGCCAGCGGATCGAGACGCTGACGGAGAGCCGGGCGGGCGTGATCGACGCGGCCGACGCCGAGCGCCGCAGGATCGAGCGTGACCTGCACGACGGCGCCCAGCAGCGGCTGGTCTCGCTCGCCATGAACCTGGGCCTGGCCAGGGCCACCCTGACCGACCTCCCGGAGCCGGCCAAGGAGGCGATCGCGCAGGCGCACGAGGAGGCCAAGCAGGCGTTGAAGGAGTTGCGCGACTTCGTACGGGGCCTGCATCCTGCCGTGCTCAACGACCAGGGCCTGGACGCGGCGCTGTCCGGCGTCGCCGCCCGCGCCCCGTTCCCCGTGAAACTGCGCG